>NZ_BAABIE010000002.1:0-394935 GCF_039542465.1 Gordonia alkaliphila
ATCCCGCCGAGCCTCCACCGCCAACCGAGTGGCCCGCTCCCTCAACTCCAACGGGTACTTACGCTGTGCTGCCATCTTCCTCTGTTCCTCCAGGTTTCGATGTCTCCATCAAACCCGGGGCGGGACAGAACGCCTCGCCGCCCTCGCGCAGTCCACCGGCGCAACCACCAAGACCGTGCCCGAAGTGCTGTTCATCTGCGTCCACAACGCTGGCCGCTCACAGATGGCCGCCGCGCTCCTGACCCACCACGCGGCAGGACGAGTGCACGTGCGTTCAGCCGGGTCTCTACCCGCGGCGGAAAACAACCCGATCGTCGAGCGAGCCATGACAGAGATCGGCCTTGATCTCGCCGCCGAGTTCCCCAAGCCGCTCACCGACGATGTGGTCGCGGCCGCGGACGTCGTGATCTCCATGGGCTGCGGCGACGCCTGCCCGATCTACCCAGGCAAGCGGTACCTGGACTGGCAAGTCGCCGACCCCAACAACCACACCATCGAGACCGTTCGTCTGATCCGCGACGACCTCACCTACCGCATCCGCAACCTCCTCACCGAGCTCCTACCTGCCACTACCTGACCGACGCTGATCGGCCTGCCCGCACGCTCCCGCGCCTTCTCACAGCAGCGCGGTGCCCTGCTCTACCTCACATACCCGTGTCCCTTCGGAAGGAGCCGACACTCATGCCTGCACGCAAGATCATCGCTATCGGTGGATCAGACGCCGGAATCTCCGCCGCTCTGCGGGCTCGCGAGCTCGACCCAACCAGCGAGGTCACCGTCGTCGTCGCCGACGCCTACCCGAACTTCTCCATCTGCGGCATCCCGTACTACGTCTCCGGCGAAGTTACGCACTGGAGCAACCTCGCCCACCGCACCGCCGCCGACCTCGCCGCCACCGGCATGACCGTTCATACCGACACCCGGGCCACCGCGATCGACACCGCCGGGCACCGCCTCACCGTCACCGGGCCCGACGGTGTCTCGCGAGACCTCGACTATGACGCACTCATCGTCGGGACCGGCGCGGTCTCAGTGCGGCCACCGATCACTGGCCTCGAGAAACTAGGCCCTGACGACGGCGTTCACCTCCTGCACTCGATGGGCGACACCTTCGCCGTCATGAACACCCTGACCACCACCGACCCGAAGACCGCGATCATCATCGGTGCCGGCTACATAGGCCTGGAGATGGCCGAAGGGCTCACCACACGAGGCCTAGCCGTCACCCAGATCGAAGCCCTCCCCGAAGTCCTCCCCACCGTCGAACCAGAACTCGGCACCCTCGTCCACAACGAACTGGTCCGCAACCGAGTCGACGTACGCACCAACACCCTGGTCACCGCCATCGACCGCGCCGACAACGGCGACCTGACCGTCACCACCGCGAGCGACGGCCACACCGACCACCTCACCGCCGACCTCGTGCTCGTCGTGGTCGGCGTGCGCCCCGACACCGACCTCGCCGCCGCCGCCGGCGCCAACCTCGGAATCAAGAACACCATCGCAGTCGACGAACAGATGCGCACCAACCTGCCGGACGTCTTCGCCGCCGGTGACGCCGTCCACACCCACCACCGCCAACTCGGCATCACCTGGCTCCCACTCGGAACAACCGCACACAAGCAGGGCCGCGTCGCTGGCGAAAACGCCCTCGGCGGCACCGCCCGCTACACCGGCTCCCTCGGAACCCAAGTCGTCAAAATCTTCGACCTCGTCGCCGCCCGCACTGGCCTCAAAGAAGCCGAAGCCCTCACAGCCGACCGCGGCTGGACACCCGTATCGACCACCTCGACACCCGACGACCACAAGGCCTACTACCCAGGCGCCACCCCCATCAACATCCGCATCACCGCAGACCAGAAGACCGGCACGCTGCTCGGAGCCCAACTCATCGGCCACCGCACCGCCGAAATCTCCAAACGGATCGACACCTACGCCACAGCCCTGCACCACGGCATGACCGTCGAAGCGCTCAGCGAACTCGACCTGTCCTACACCCCACCCCTGGGATCACCATGGGACGCCGTCCAAATCGCCGCCCACAACTGGGTACGCGAGCACCGCCTGCACGCCCAGCGCAGCGAACTGAACCCAAACCAGTGACCACCAGCAGCAACCCCACCGAGCCCCACAACACGCGCGGTCATCGCACCAAAGGCGCCCGAACACGGACCCCAAGTCCTCGCGATCTACAAAGCCGGTATTGACACCGGCAACGCAACCTTCGCGACCGCCGCCCCAACCTGGCCCGACTTCCACCGCGATCACCTACCCGACCACCGATTCGTTGCCCTCGACCCCAACGGCAACGTCACCGGATGGATCGCCGCATCACCGGCATCGAGTCTGTGCGTCTACACCGGCGTCATCGAACACAGTGTGTACGTCGACCCCAACCACTCCGGCAAGGGCGTCGGCACCGCCCTCCTACAAGCGCTCATCGACTCGACCAAAAACCGCAGGAGTGTGGACCATCGAAACAGGAATCTTCCCCGAGAACCACGCCAGCCTCGCACTGCACCACGCCCACGGATTCCGCACCGTCGGAACACGAGAACGCTTCGGCCAACACAACGGCTACTGGCGAGACGTCGTCCTCATCGAACGCCGCAGCAACGCCTAACATCGCCGGATACGCGCAATTTCGAGCGCACCAACCACAGCAATACGCATCGAAGTGATACGCAGGGTATCCAGTAATGGTCCAGGCGCCGCCGGCCACCATTCTCTGCGCGGGTCCCCACCTGTCGGTACATCAGCTTCGGTAGATGTGAGCTCGATGGTCGATGGCGAGGATGACGATGGTGTGTAGCTCGTCATCGATCCGAAACAGGACTCGGTAGTCACCGCGTCGTGCGCTGTAAGTGCCGGCGAGCTCGTTGCGAAGCGGCTTGCTGAGCTGGCGGGGATTCCCGGCGAGCGGCCCCGCAATGAACTCGATGACTGCATGGACAATGCGGCCCGGCAATCGTGCCAGGGAGCGCTTGGCTGCCGACGCGAACTCGACTGCGTACGGCCCGTCGCTCATTCGCCGATGTTGAATTCGGACCGAAGGTCCGCGAGCGAGGTGGTCTCCCCTGCGGCGTACTCGCGATCGCCGGTGGCGATGGTCTCGCGAACGCCTGACTGCGAGAGCCAGTGGATCGTCTCGTTCAGCTCGTCGAGGTCGTCGGCCGAGATGAGCACAGCCGCCGGCCTGCCGTGCTTGGTGATGGTCACGCGGTCGTGTGTCTTGTCGACACCGTCGATCAGTGCCGACAACTTGTCTTTCGCTTCGCCGAGCGGCACTGTCGTCATGCTTCGAATACTAGCCACTATTTAGGCCAGATTCTAGATGCGAGTGGACAGGTTGCGTGTTGCTGATAATGGGCAGGTGCCGGATATGGATGTGGAGCTGTACCTCGACGCCGTGGTGGCAGCTGCCCGTCAGGCGCTCGGTGCCGACTTCGTCGGTGTGTACGCAGCAGGCTCGTTGGCGCTGGACGCCTACCAACCTGGGCGCAGTGATATCGACATCGCCGTCGTCTCTTCACAACCGCTGACCATGTTCGCCAAGCATGACTTGGTCGCACGGCTACGACACAGCGCGTTGCCGTGTCCGGCTCGTGGCGTGGAGCTCGTCGTCTACACCCTTGCCACCGTGCAGTCCGGCACCGCCGATCCGGGCTTCGAGCTCGAACTGAACGACGGCGCAGCAATGGCGTTCCGGCAGACCTTTCACCCGGCAGACCGTCCGGCCGCTGATGGCGCCTTCTGGTACGGAATCGACCGCAGCATTCTGCACCAGAGCGGCCGGGCGCTGGCGGGTCCCCCGGCCTCGGACGTGTTCGCCGAGCTGCCGCCCGACGCGCTTCGAGAACTTCTCATCGAGTCGCTGCGTTGGTGGATGGCGCTACCCGGACAGGACGACGACAAGCCGGCGGTCGGCGCCGACGACGCGGTGCTCGGCGCCTGCCGGGCGCTCGTTCGTCACCGCTACGGGACATGGCTGTCCAAGGTCGCAGCGGGCCGCCGACTCCTCGCCGTCGGCGATCAGTGGAGTGACATCATCGAGCGGTCGATCGCAGCCCGCGCCGGTGGTCCCCCGCCCACCGGCCGACGGGCTCGGGAGTTCCAGCAGTCCGTTCTGCAGGAGATTCTCGCCTCGAATTGACCCGCAGCCGCGGATGGCTCAATCCTCGTCGAGCAGATGCGGCACGACGAAACGGTCGATGTAGGCCAGTTCTGCGTCGGCGTCGGGCTCGGGCAGGGTGATCAGTCCGACGATGGTGCGGGCCAGCCAGCGGGCCGTCGCTGCCGATTCCGCGGAGCTTGCCGAGTCCGCAGTGAAGCCGTCGAGCGCGGTGGCGATCGCCTCGTGCGAGATCGCAATACGGGCAGGTAGACCGGCCTCCAGCTGGAACCACGGACCGAGCGTCGGGTCCTCGCGGACCGCGGCGAGCGTGAACACCACGCTCATCCGCACCTGCTCGCGCCGCGGCGTCAGCGCCGCGACCTTGGCCGCCACCGCCGTCACGATCCGCTCGGTGACGAGGGCGATGTAGTCGCTGATCAGTTCGTCGCGGGACGGGTAGTACCGATACAACGTGGCGCGCGAGCAGTCCGCGGCGGCGGCCACGTCGGCCATCGTCACGGATTCCACCCCCGAGGTGGCGAACAGCTCTTCGGCGGCGGCCAGGATGCGCGCCGCGGCGAGCTGTCGGCGCTCCTGCGCCAGCCAACTCTCAGGCATGCGCGCCCATCCGCATCGGGACGACGGTGGGCCGTCGAACGTAGTTTCCGGCGGCGTACTCGATGCCGTCGACGTCGACCTCGAAGTCCGGATAGGCGATCAACAGTTCTTCCAGTGCGACGCGGGCCTGCATGCGCGCGGCGGCCGCGCCGAGGCAGTGGTGGTTGCCCTTGCTGAAGCTCATGATCTGGGTGGGCGCGCGATGGATGTCGAGGGCTGCCGCGTCGTCGCCCCAGCGTCGTTCGTCCCGGTTCGCCGACGCGTACAGCAGCAGCGTCTTCTTGCCGGCCGGGATGGTGGTGTCGCCGATGGTGATGTCGCGACTGGTGCAGCGCGCCAAGCCCTGGACCGGCGAGGTCAATCGCAGGAACTCCTCGATCGCGTCCGGCAGCAGCGCCGGGTCGTCGATCAGTTCGCGACGCTGATCGCGATGCTCGCTCAGCAGCGCCGACGCGCCGCCGAGCATGCCGGTGGTGGTGTCGTTGCCGCCGGCCACCATGGTGAAGGTGAATGCCAGGATCGACAGCAGGCCGCCGGGGTTCTCGGGATCGTCGGCCAGCCCGGCCGCCACCAGGTGCGAGACAGTGTCGTCGCCCGGGTTCTTCTTCCGGAACTCGATCAGCCCGCTGAAGTAGCCGAGCATCTCCCCGACCGCCTGGCCCGCGGTGACCATCGCGCCCGCGAGATCGCCGCCCGGATTGGCGCCGACCACCGATTCCGTCCAGCGATCGAACTGCTGCCGGTCGCTCTCGGGCACCCCGAGGTAGTGTGCGACGACCATCGACGGCAGTGGCTTGAACAGATGGTCCACCATGTTCAGCTCGTCGTCGGAGTCGATCGACGCCAATTGGCCGCGCACGTAGTCGCGGACGGTCGGCTCCACTTCGCGGACCTGCTTCGGCGTGAAGCCGCGCGAGACCAGCTTGCGGAAGTCCAGGTGCTCGGGCGGGTCGAGCATCACCATCGGTGGATTGTCGGCCATCCCGATCGCTTCGAGTTCCCCGTAGGTCACCGTCAGCCCGCGCCCGGAGATGAAGTCGGCGGCGTTGGTGGCGGCGGCGGTCACGTCGTGGTAGTGGCTCAGCACATAGAAGTCGGTCTCACTCCCCTCCTCGCCGACGCGGTGCACCGGCGAGTGATCGCGCAGCCACGCGTAGCTGCCGAAGGGATCCCGCCAGGTTGCTCCGGAGCGCAGGGAGAAGCCGGCGTCCGCGTAAGACATAACCTTATTCATGTCTCAACTGTGAGTCGTCAGGGCCTCAGTGTCAAGAGCCGCAGGGTGTTGCCGAACGCCGTGGGTCAGCCGAAGTCCTGCTCGCGTGCGGCGTCGACCTGCGCTTTGACCTCGTGGTATCCCGCGACCCGGGCGATCACTCGATCGGCGGCCGAGTCGCCCGTCGGTGACGGCATCGAAGCCTCGACGCCGTAGACCATGCCGTGGAGCTCGCTGTGCAGGCGTGCGCGTTCGGCGTCGTTCAGTGCGTCCTCGCGGTCCTGGCGGAGCGACTGGTCGACGCGGTCGGCCTCGGCCGCGCACTTCGTGATCAGGTCGACGCGCCGATTGGCGCCGGCTTCGAGCGTCTCGGCGGCACGCTGCGCATCGGCGAGGAGGCGGCGATCGTCGTCGTTGGGGCGCGGCAGCGCGGCGAGGCGTGCGGCGGTACCGCGCAGCGCATACGCCTGCGCGAAGGAATCGGTGATGCCGGCGAGGTCGGCGGAGAAGTCGACGTCGCCGAGCCAACCGGCTTGCGCCGCCTCCGACCGCGCGACCTGTTCGGCTGCGGCGACGGCGCCGTCTATCCGGGCGATGGCGCGTGGCCCGAGGGTGTCGATGCGTTGCTGCTTTGCGGCGCTGGCTTCCTCTTCGCGTCGGCGCGCGCGTGTGGCCTTGGCGGACGCGGTGCCGGCGGTGATCGCCCAGACCACGAGGGCGATGACGAGCGCCCCGACGATGATCGGCCAGAACCTGATGATCACGCCGAGTACGAGGACGACGGCGACGGTCGCGAAACACCCCACGTTGCTGCTGTCGGACTGCTTGGCCACGCTCGTGCACCTCCCCTTGTGAACGGTGTCCCCAGCCTATGCGGCCCCGCCGACAAAAAGGCCCGGCCGCATCGGCGGCCGGGCCCTTGAGGAGGTGCGGGGTCAGTTGGCGGCGACTTCCTTGCCCATCACGGTGACGGTGACCTTGTTGTCGGCCGAGTTCCAGGTGATGGTGCCGTGTTCGAAGGTCGACTCTCGGACGTCGCCGTTGACGGTTTCGTCGCTGGTCGCGGCGCCGAGCGGACCTTCCGAGCCGCCTTCGCCGTCGTCCGAGGGCTCGCCCTGCGCGTTGCGCTCGACGTTCCACGCGTCGCGGATCTTGCCCCAGGTGATGTACGCGGGGGTGCCTGCGTCGTCGTTGCGGGCGGTGATCACGCCGCCGTCGAACTGCTGGTACACCACGCCGTTGTCGCTGGTGCCGGAGGCGTCGTCGCCGGTGAGAGGCTTGCCCAGATCGGCCTTCTGTTCGTCGGTGGCCGCGCTGTACTTGGCAGCGATCGGGCCGGTGAGGGTCACGGTGCTGCCGTCGGCGGCGGTCAGTTCCACCTTGCCTGCGTCCTTGGCGTCGTCGACGGCCGACGAGGCTGCGGAGGCGACGGCTGAGGTCGCCGAGGCCGCGGTGTCCTTGTTGTCGTCGCTGCTGCAGCCTGCGGCGAGGAGGGTGACGGCCGCGAGGCCCGCGATGATTCCAGCTGTCTTGCGGTGAACGATCTTCTGCATGGTCCTCCTCCGTTGATGACTGGGACGACGGCGACCGAGCCTGCGCCCGGCCCCCCATCGAGGCTATCGGCCTGTCGGTAAGTCGGTGGAAAATTCGTGTCTCGAACACTTGAACTAATGGAGATTCGAGCGTAACGTCGAACATACGAACGACGACATAGTATGTGAAGGCATATTCTGAGGAGGTGGGCCGGTGGCTACTCGACGACCGTCGCGCCACACCGTCACCGTGCCGTGGTGTCCCCTGCCGCAGCCCGTGCCGTCGCCGTGGGTCTTGGAGGACCTGTCGCCGCTCGGGCTGGAGGATCCCGAGCCCACGCTTCCCGAGGCCGACCAGGTGAACGGACTCCTCGACGTGCTGGTGAACATCGCCGAAGGTGAGAGCTTCCTGGCCTACCGGCGGCTGCGGGCGGTCTGGGACATCGTCGACCTCGTCCTGCTCGAAGCCGGCGAGGAGCTGGCGGCGTCGCAGGAATCGGAAATGTTCGACCCCTATCGGCAGGCGGCGGCTCGGGTGGCGACCGCCCTCCGGATCTCTCGCGCGGCTTCCGAGAAGTTGGTGGCCTTCGCGGACGCGGGCACCAACCGGGTGCCCGCGTTGCTCTCTCAGCTGCGCGACGGCCGCCTCACCCCGATGATGTTCGAGACCTGCGTCCGACGTGTCGAACTGGTCAGTGTGGAACACATCGACGAAGTCGACTACACGCTCGCCGAGACTTTGGGCGGCGTCGGCGCACTCTCGCAGCGACGCACCGAAGCCATCGTCGACCGTGTGGTCTACAAGATCGATCCCGACGCCGACCGTCATCGCCGTGATCGTGCCGAACTGCGGAAGGATGCCCGGGTCAAGCCGATCGACGACGGGCTCGCGAGCCTCATGGTGATCGCGTCCGCCGAGGACGCGGCCCTGGCGATGGGTGCCGTGGAAGCACTGGTGGACGCGTGCTGCGACCACGATCCGCGTTCCAAGCGAGCTCGCCGGGCCGCCGCGGCGATCGCCCGGCTGCGCGGGCTGCCCTTCACCTGCGCGTGCGAGCGCGACGACTGCACGGCCACGCTCGACGACGACGGCCTGTCCACTGCGCAGGCCAAGATCGTGCTGTACGCGATCTGCGATTCCAGCACTCTCGCCGGCGGTGACGAACCCGGCTACCTGGACGGCCACGGCGTGCTCTCCGCCGAGCACGTTCGCGATATCGCCCAGCGTGACGAGACGATCGTCCGCCCGGTGGATCTCGCCGATCTGATCGAGCCTGCTGCGCCGGTGGCTCCGGTCGATACTTCGGCGGAGGCGTCTGATCCTCCGCCCGGCGCCCGACAACGACCCCGCCCCGACAACCCGGACGCCCGTCTGGGCGAGGAAACACGTCCCGAGCCGGAATTTCGGATCTCCCGGACCGCGCTACCCAGCGATCCGTACCGGCCCACGACCACCACCGCGGTGATCGCCCGATTCCTGTTCGGAACCTGCACCACGCCGGGCTGCACGCGGCCTGCGTGGCGGTGCGATCTCGACCACGTCGAAGAGTTCGACCAGATCTGCCCGGATCGGGGCGGGCCGACGTGCCTGTGCAACCTGAATCCGAAGTGTCGGCATCACCACCTGCAGAAAACCCATGGTCGGACGCGCATCATCGACGGCAGCGTGGGTGCCGAAGCGGACTGGCGCGTGGAGTCCTGGTGGTGCGACGACCAGTTCGTCGACGAGAACGGCGACTACTGGACCTCCACCACCACGCCGGAGGGCTACACGGTGGCGCAGAAGGCGCTCAATCAGTGGCTCTTCCCCGGACTGGGCCGGCTCCGCTGCCCGCACATCGAGAACGGCGTCCGAGTGTCGACGACGAGCAGCGCTCCGGCGCCGCGACGAGCGCAGACCCGGACCGAAGCCAAACACGCCTGGCGCCGGGCACACCGAGCACGCAACCGTAGGCGGTCGGAGGCCGAAGCGATCGCCAATCCCCCGCCGTTCTGACCGCGGCGGCGGGGCCCCGGCGACGGACCTACCATGCGTGCATGGACCTCTATGTCGCCCCGGACGGACAACCGCGCTGCGGCTGGGCCGCCGACGGGCCGCTGATGCTCGGCTATCACGACACCGAGTGGGGCTTCCCCGTGCACGACGACCACCGTCTCTTCGAAAAGGTCAGCCTGGAGGGCTTCCAGTCCGGTCTGAGTTGGCGCACCATCCTCACCAAACGGCCCGCGTTCCGGGAGGTCTTCGAGGGCTTCGACCCCGCCCGCGTCGCCCTGTTCACCGACGACGACGTGGAGCGACTCCTGACCGATGCCCGGATCATCCGGCACCGCGGGAAGATCGAAGCGGTGGTCAACAATGCGGCCCGTGCACTGGAGCTGATGGACGACGCCGGCAGCCTCGCCGAGTACTTCTGGACGTGGGCGCCGCCGGCGGGCGAGATCGTCGCGCCGGCGACCATGACCACCTCGCCGTCGTCGATCGCGATGGCCAAGGATCTGAAGAAGCGAGGATGGAAGTTCGTCGGACCGACGACGGCGTTCGCGTTCATGCAGGCGATGGGCCTGATCAACGATCACGCCGAGGGCTGCACCACCCGCGGAGCGGTCGAGGAGGCCCGTCACCGCTTGTGACAGACTGGGTTTACGTGACCAGACTCAAACGGGGAGAGTTGTGCTCGGCATCATTCTGTTGATCATCGGCGGAGTCGGTCTTGTCCTGACTCTGCTGTCGCTGGTCGGTGCCGAAATCGGCAGCTTCGACGTCGACCTGGGCGATTCCGGAGTCGGCTGCACCTCCATTCTCATGCCGTTCGTCACCGGCTTCGGCCTGCTCGCCGGCGGGCTGATCGTCTTCGCCGACGCCAATGCCGCCGGTGCACTGATCTCCGGTGCTCTCGCCGGCCTGGCCCTCGCCCTCGCGGCCGGCGTCACCGCGCGCTGGCTGTGGCGCTCGGGCCAAGAACTGCCGGAGATCGACGTGATCGGCAGCTCGGCTCGCATCGTCGACCCCGTCGGCGCGGGCCGCTTCGGCACCGCCGAGGTCTCCACCACGCTCGGCGACCAGCAGATCACCGTCACCGCCGACCGGGACTTCACCCACAACGAGCGCGTCCGCGTCGTCGCCAAGCTCGACGACCGCGACGCCTACCTCGTCGAACAACTTCCCTTTTCCGACCTCGATTAAGGAACCGCTTCACCCATGTCTTCGATACTGATCGCCATTGTCGTCGTTGTCGTTCTGCTGGTGCTGATCGTGCTGCTCCTGCTGTCCCGCTACCGCGTGCCCGGTGCGGAGGAGGCGTTCATCGTCACCGGTACCGGCAAGGGCCACCAGGGCAAGGTCTACCGCGGTACTGGAACCTTCGTCCTGCCCGTGGTGCAGCGCGCCACCCGGGTCCAACTGTCGTCGATCAAGGCCGACCTGGACACCTCGACGCCCGCCAACGACGGCATCGAGCTCAAGGTCCGCGGCGTGGCCGTGGTGAAGGTCGGCGATACGCCGGAAGCCATCCTCAAGGCCGGTCCGCGTTTCGGCGACGACCTCAACCGCGTCAAAGCCCTTGTCACCGAACAGCTTTCCGGTGAGCTGCGCTCCATCGTCGGCACCATGACCGCCAAGAGCATCCTCGTCGATCGCCAGGCGCTGGTGGATCAGGTGGCGCAGTCCATCAAGGAGATCCTGGGCAACCAGGGTCTGCTGCTGGACAGCTTCTCGATCAACGACGTCCAGGACTCCGACGGTCAGTACTTCAGCGACCTCGCGGCCAAGGAGCGGTCGGATCAGGCCGCCATCGCCGCGCAGTCGCGCGCCGAAGCGCACCGCGTCGCCGAGCAGAGCCGTATCGCCAACGAGCAGGCCATCATCGAGCAGCAGCGTGAGCTCGACATCGAGCGCGAGCAGGCCCGTCAGGCCACCGACCGCGCCGCCGCCGAAGCCGACGCCGTGCGCCCGCTGGTCGAGGCCGAGCGTCGCCGCATCCAGGTGGAGAAGGACAACGAAGTGGCCGAGCAGACCGCACGTCTGCGCGACACCGAGCTCGACGCCGAGGTGCGTCGCCCGGCTGAGGCCGAGCTGTACGCCGCGCAGCAGCGCGCCGAGGCTCGCAAGGCCGAGATCGTCGCCGAGGCCGCCGCGCGCGCCGAAGGCATCCGGATCACCGGTGACGCCGAGGCGCAGGCCCTCGAGAAGCGCGCCGAGGCCCTCGGCAAACTCGACTCGGTGGGTCAGCTCGAACTGGTCCTCGGCAAGCTGCCGGCCATCGTGGCCGCGGCAGCCGAGCCGATGCGCGACGCGTCGATCACCCTGGTCGGCGACGGCGTGGATCCCCTCTCGCGCAGCGCGGGCACCGGTGTGGCCAGCAGCCTCGAACTGATTCGCGGCACCACCGGCATCGACGTCGCCGAGATGCTGAACAACCTGGGCGGCAAGGACACGCAGGAATGAGCCTCGGCAGCGCGCTGTCGTTGGCGCGCGGACCCCAGTGGCGGAATCGGATGGTGTTGGCCCCGCTGACCAATCTGCAGAGCGGCGACGACGGCGTGCTGTCGAACGACGAGTACGACTGGTTGGTGCGCCGCGGCGACGGCGGCTTCGGCCTGGTGATGACCTGCGCGGCGTACATCCGCGACGACGGCCACACCTTCCCCGGTCAGCTCGGTGTGGCCGGACCGAAGCACCTGCCCGGACTGCGGCGCCTGGCCGACGGCATCCGCGCCACCGGGGCGGTCAGCTCGATTCAGCTGCAGCACGGCGGGCGCCGCAGTGACGGTGCCCTCGACTCGGCGCTCGTCGCGCCGTGGGACGACGCAGGCAAGGGCGCGACGGCGCTCACCACCGAGGGGGTGGAGCAGGTGGTCGCCGACTTCGCGGCCTCCGCCGCACTCGCCGAGCAGGCCGGTTTCGACGGCGTGGAGATCCACGGCGCCCACGGCTACCTGCTCTCCCAGTTCCTCGACGTCCGCAGCAATCAGCGCACCGACCGCTACGGCGGGAGCACCGAGAACCGGTTCCGCGTGATCCACGAGACGGTGGCCGCCGTGCGTGCGGCCACCGGCCCGAACTTCCAACTGGGGCTGCGCTTGTCGCCGGAACGCTACGGCGTGCCGCTAGTGGAGGGGCGGGCGCTGGCTGCCGAGGTGCTGGCCGACGGCCAGATCGACTACCTCGACCTCTCGCTCTGGGATGCGTTCAAGGAGCCCTACGAGGGCGAGCACCAGGGCACGGGACTGTTGGACTACTTCACCGACCTTCCGCGCGGGCACGTGCGGCTCGGCGCCGCAGGCAAGATCCTGTCCGCGGCGCAGGCCGCCGAGATCCTCGAGCGCGGAGCCGACTTCGCGGTGATCGGCACCGGCGCGATCATCCACCACGACTTCGCCCGGCGGGCCACCGCCGACCTCGGTTTCGAGTCCGAACCCCAGCCCTTCCCGGCTCAGCGCTTGCGCGACGAGTCGGTCGGGCCGGAGTTCCTGAACTATCTGTCGACCGGCTGGGACGATTTCGTCCTCGCCGACTGAGCTCGTCTACCGGGCGCGGCGGCGGGGACGCAGGCGGCTGTTCGGCAGCGGCGGCGCCGGGATCCGCTCGTCGGCGGTCCAGCCGGCGACGGTGCCGAAGCGCTCGGCGTGCTCCTCCCACTGCTCCCGGTATTCGACGATCTCCTCGTGGGTGCGGCCGACGAAGTTCCACCACATGATGAGGTCCTCGTCGAACGGCACGCCGCCGAGCAGGATGATCCGGGCCTGCGTGGCGCCGGGATTGGCCAGGGTGAGCGTGCTGCGCCCCGGTCCGGCGTAGCCCATCGCCGAACGCTCCAACTCCACGCCCTCGAACCGCAGGGTGTCGGTGTCGAGCAGCGCACCGTGCTCGAAGCTCGGATCCACCTCGACGGTCACCTCTGCGCCGGCATCGAGGATGATCTCGGCACCCAGCATCGGGGTCGACATGGACACCGGCGACGACGATCCGACCAGCGTGCCGATGAATACGCGCACGCTCCCGACGTCGCCGGGCAGCGGCACCGACTCGGGCGCATGGAACTGAAAGTCCTTCTGCCCGTTGCGATCTGCGTCGGGCAGTGCGAGCCATAACTGCACGCCGTGCAGCACGTCGGTCTCCGGCGTAGAGATCTCCGAATGGCTGATGCCGTAACCGGCCGACATCAGGTTCAACTCCCCCGGACGCACCATGGCATGCACGCCATTGCTGTCGGTGTGCTCGATCTCGCCCTCGAAGAGCCAGCTGACCGTCGCCAGTCCGGTATGCGGATGCGGCAGCACTCGCATGCCCCCGGAGTCGTCGACGCGATCGGGCCCGTAATGGTCGGCGAAGCACCACGCGCCGACCATCGAGCGGTCCTTGGTGGGCAGCGTGCGCTGCACCAGCATGGCGCGCGGACCGCCGAGCGGCACCTTGCGCGCCGGGATCACCTCGACGCAGGCCTCCGGTGCTCCGGTGCAGTCGGTCTCGATCGGCTCTGCCTCGACGTTGCTCATGCCTCCGATACTAGGCAAGAGCCACTGCGGAGGCCGGAGCCACGAGCGCGGGGAGGTCGGCGACCGCGTCGAGGATGTGGCCGGGCACGTAGCGGACGTCGGCCGACTCCAGGATGCGGCTGGTGGAATCGGCGGTGATCTGGCAGGCCCGTAGCAGCGGGGAACCGACGGGCACGCCGAGCTGTTCGGCGTCCTCGACATCGGCGGCCACGGCGTCGACGCGATGGCGGGCGCTGTCGAGGTCGACGCCGGTGGCCAGCAGGAAGTGGTTGAGCGATCCGGCATCGGGATCGAACTCCATCCGGAGACGGCCGACGTCCCAGATGAACGTCGAGCGCTCCAGCAGGGCTGGTGTGCCGTCGAGCCGTCCGCAGACGCACCAGCGACAGAACCGGATCGCCCTCGGCGATGTGCGGTTCTTCGGCGGTCTGCGCATTCGCGCGGTGCCGCGACTGCAACAGAGTGTGCTGCCCCGGTTCGCGACCCTGGGCCCGTGCTCACGCGGTGAACGAACCGAGCTCGCTCGACGGGTGGCGCCCAGAAGCTGCAGTACTCCACCCCCGGATAGGCCGGCGACGGCACCGCCATGCTGCTGCTCCTGCAGCACGTGATGGGTGAGCAGCAGGGCCTGGACTACCTCGGCACGCTGCAGGCCAACAACATGGGCCCGTCGGCGTCGACCGGCAAGCTCGGGCCCAAGGTGGCCAAGGGTGAGCTGTCGGTGGCTAACAGCGATGTGCTGATGGCGATGGCCGCGATCTCCGCGGACCAGGCCGCGTACGAGGTGTTCTTCCCGGCCGGTGCCGACGGAGTCCGCACCACCGTCGCCCTGCCCTACTTCCTGGGGCAGGCCGCCAGCGCACCGCACGCGGCCAACGCCGGGAAGCTGATCGACTTCCTGGTGTCGGTCCCCGTCCAGCAGACCCTCGCCGAGCAGGTATACGGCACGTCGCCGCGCGCCGACGTCACCGCCACCAGCCCGCAGGCTGCGGCGATCACCAAGGCTCTCGAAGGGGGGGCACGATCTGGGAGCCGGACTGGACCGCCGTGAACGCCCGCTTCGACGCCCTGATCGACGCCTACAACCAGGCGACCGGCCAGTGAGCGCCCCGGCTGCCGCGACGTCGACCGCCGCCATCGCCGCTGATCCTCAACGGCACCCCGTGGATCGTGATTCTGGTGCAGGCGCTGCTGGTGCTGTCGTTCGCGTTCTCGATGGTGTCGGCCGCGGCCAAGGGCCTGGATCCGGCCCTCGATCAGGTCGCCGGTTCGCTGGGCGCCTCGGGCCGACGCACCCTACCCTGCCGCTGCTCACCCCGGCCATCGCCGCGGCCGCCGGACTATCGGTGGCGCTGTGCATGGGCGAGCTCGGCGCGACGATCATGGTGTACCCGGCGTCCTGGCGGCCCCTGCCGGTCACCATCTTCACCCAGTCCGATCGCGGTGACCTGTTCGGCGCGGCCGCCAACACCCTGCTGCTGGTCCTGGTGACCGTCGCGATCCTGGGCGTGCTCAGCCGGTTCCGGTCGCGCGCCCAGGTGCGGTAGCGGATCAGAGCCCGGCGGCGGCCACGATCTGTTCGGCGGCCAACGCCGGGGTCAGGCTGCCGTCGAGCACACCGCGCTCGGCGGTGGCCCGGACCTGCTGCACCGCGGGATCGTCGGCCAGCTTGGACAGGAACGCCTCCTGCACCATGGACCACGTCCACTCCACCTGCTGGCGGGCGCGGCGCTTGTCGAACTCGCCGGCCGCGGTCAGCACGTCCCGGTGCTCCAGGATCTTGGCCCAGTACGCGTCGACGCCGGTGTTCTCCCGGGCGCTCATGGTGAGCACCGGAGGAGTCCACAGGGCGTCGTGCGGGTAGATCAGCCCGAGGGCGTTCCGCAGCTCGCGGGCCGCGCCGCGCGCCTCGTTGATGTGCTTGCCGTCGGCCTTGTTCACCACGACGATCTCGGCGAGCTCCAGCACGCCCTTCTTGATGCCCTGCAACGAGTCACCGGTGCGCGCCAGCGTCAAGAAGGTGAAGGTGTCGACCATGCCGGCCACACTCACCTCGGACTGGCCCACGCCGACGGTTTCCACCAGCACCACGTCGTAACCCGCGGCCTCCACCAGCACGATAGTCTCGCGGGTGGCCTTGGTGACGCCGCCGAGCGTGCCCGACGACGGCGACGGCCGGACGTAGCCCTGCGGCGCCGCCGACAGCTGCCCCATCCGGGTCTTGTCGCCCAGGATGGAGCCGCCGGTGCGGGTCGACGACGGGTCGACGGCCAGCACCGCCACCCGATGACCGAGGTCGATCAGGTGCATGCCGAGCGCCTCGATGGTGGTCGACTTGCCCACGCCGGGTACACCCGTGATGCCGACGCGGAACGACTTGCCCGCGTGCGGCGTAAGGTTCAGCAGCAGTTGCTGCGCCGCGGCCCGATGGTCGGGGCGTACCGATTCGACCAGCGTGATCGCGCGCGCCAGCAGCGAGCGGTTGCCGGCGAGCACGCCCTCGGTGAGGGCGTCGACGTCGACCTTGCTCATACAGACAGGTCCAGGCCCTGCTGATCGGCGAGCTTGCGGATCAGATCGACGGCCGAGTCGGCGATCACGGTGCCGGGCGGGAAGATCGCCGCGGCGCCGGCCTCGTACAGTTCGTCGAAGTCGCCGGGCGGAATCACACCGCCCACCACGATCATGATGTCCTCGCGACCCACCTCGGCCAGCGCCTGCTTCAGAGCGGGCACCAGCGTGAGGTGACCGGCCGCCAGCGACGAGACACCGACGACGTGCACGTCGTTGTCCGCGGCCTGGCCCGCCACCTCTTCCGGGGTCGCGAACAGCGGCCCGACGTCCACGTCGAACCCGAGGTCGGCGAACGCGGTCGCGATGACCTTCTGGCCGCGGTCGTGGCCGTCCTGGCCCATCTTGGCCACCAGGACGCGGGGACGACGACCCTCGGCGTCTGCGAAGGCGTCGACGACGGCCATCGCCTCGTCGATGTTGCTCACCGAATCACCTGCTTCGTTGCGGTAGACACCGCTGATGGTGCGGATCTCGGCCTGGTGGCGGCCGTAGACTTTCTCCATGGCGTCGGAGATCTCGCCGCCGGTGGCACCGTGGCGCGCGGCCTCGATGGCCAGCGCCATCAGGTTGTTGTCCAGGTCGCTGCCACCGGGCTCGGCGGCAGCGCGGGTCAGATCGGCCAGCGCGGCGTCCACGGCGGACTGATCGCGCTCGGCACGCAGCTTCTCCAGCTTGGCCAGCTGCTCGGCGCGCACCTTCGAGTTCTCGACCTTGAGGACCTCGATCTCTTCGTCCTCGGCGACGCGGTACTTGTTGACGCCCACCAGCGGCTGCTGGCCGGAGTCGATACGCGCCTGGGTGCGGGCGGCGGCCTCTTCGATGCGGAGCTTCGGCAGGCCCTCGTTGATGGCCTGCGTCATGCCGCCGGCGGCCTCCACCTCGGCGATGTGGGCGCGGGCCTTGTCGGCCAGCTGCGCGGTGAGCCACTCGACGTAGTTCGAGCCGGCCCACGGATCGATCGGGCGGGTGGTGCCCGACTCCTGCTGCAGCAGCAGCTGGGTGTTGCGGGCGATGCGCGCGGAGAAGTCGGTCGGCAGGGCGATCGCCTCGTCGAGCGCGTTGGTGTGTAGCGACTGGGTGTGGCCCTGGGTGGCGGCCATCGCCTCCACGCAGGTGCGGGCCACGTTGTTGAACACGTCCTGCGCGGTCAGCGACCAGCCGGAGGTCTGCGAGTGGGTGCGCAGCGACAGGCTCTTCGCGCTCTTCGGCTCGAACTTCTCGACCAGTTCGCTCCACAGCAGGCGCGCGGCACGGAGCTTGGCGACCTCCATGAAGAAGTTCATGCCGATGCCCCAGAAGAACGACAGGCGCGGCGCGAACTTGTCGATGTCCAGCCCAGCCTCCAGACCGGCACGGATGTACTCCACGCCGTCGGCCAGGGTGTAGGCCAGCTCCAGGTCGGCCGTCGCTCCGGCCTCCTGGATGTGGTAGCCGGAGATCGAGATGGAGTTGAACTTCGGCATCTTGGCGCTGGTGTAGGCGAAGATGTCGGAGATGATCCGCATGGACGGGGCCGGCGGATAGATGTAGGTGTTGCGGACCATGAACTCCTTCAGAATGTCGTTCTGAATGGTTCCGGCCAGCTTCTCCGGCGGCACGCCCTGCTCTTCGGCGGCCACCACGTACAGCGCCAGGATCGGCAGCACCGCGCCGTTCATGGTCATCGACACCGAGACGTTGCCGAGATCGATGCCGTCGAATAGCTGACGCATGTCCAGGATGGAGTCGATCGCGACACCGGCCATGCCGACGTCACCGGCCACGCGCGGGTGGTCGGAGTCGTAACCGCGGTGGGTGGCGAGGTCGAAGGCCACCGACAGGCCCTTCTGACCGGCCGCGAGGTTGCGGCGGTAGAAGGCGTTGGACTCGGCGGCGGTGGAGAAGCCCGCGTACTGGCGGACCGTCCACGGCTGGTTGACGTACATCGTCGGGTACGGGCCGCGGATGAACGGCGCCTCACCGGGGATGGAGTCGAGCGGGTAGCTGTCGGCCGCGGCGGTCTCGTCGCGGTCGGCGCGGGTGTACACCGGCGCCACGTCGATCTGCTCGGGCGTATGCCACACGGTCTGCTCGGCGGTGTAGCCGTGCGTCCCGGCGAGGGAGTCGACGAGGGCTGAGGAATCGTCGGCGTTCGGGGTTCCGGTGAGGCCGTCGAGATCCAGTTCGACGTCGGAGAAATCGGGAATCATGTTCTCGCTCATGGTCTTTACTCCCCCGCCTGCGCGGTGATGGTGTCCAGCAGCTCGGTCAGGGTGGCGACGGCGTCGATGCCGACGCGCAGGGAACCGTCCGGGGCGTCGCCGCCGTCGGGCCATTCCTTGTCCGGACCGGCCATCAGCACGCGGTCGATACCGGCGGCGCGGGCCGCGGCCAGCACGGCCGGACCGTCCTGCGCGTACCGCGCCTTGGTGCCGCACAGCACGGCGATGGTGCCCGCACCGGTCGCGACCTGCGCGACGGTGTCGGCGGTGACCGGACCGGGGTTGACGGCCTCGATACCGCCGGCGGCGAGCAGGTTGGCGACGAAGGTGGTGCGGCCGTTGTGCTCGGCGACGCTGCCCAGCGGCAGCAGCAGGACGGACGGGCGCACGGTGGCCGCGTCGGCGCGGTCGCGCAGCTGCTCGAAGCGGCGCGCGACGCGGGCCAGGCCCGCGGTGGCGGTCGGCACGTCGGTGGTGTCGGCGAGGGCTTCAGCGAAGGCCGCTTCACCTAGATTCGGGAACTCGGAGACACCGGTGATCGGGGCGCTGCGGTCGGCGACGGCGGCGTCGCGGGCGGCCAGCGCCTCGTCGATCCAGGTGCGGATCGAGGAGAGTGCCTCGGTGTAGCCGCCGAGACGCTCGACGTCGGTGAAGACCTTCCAGCCCGCCGCGGCCAGGTCGGTGGTGAGGTCCTCGACGAACCAGGAGCCGCCGGCCGGATCCAGCACACGGCCCACGTTGGACTCCTCCAGCAGCAGCAGCTGGGTGTTGCGCGCGATGCGGGCGGAGAAGGAGGCCTTGGACGAGCGGGCCGACAGCGGCAGCGCGGCGTCGTAGCCGAGGACGGTCACCTGGTCGGCGCCGCCGACACCGGCGCCGAAGGCGGCGACGGTGGTGCGCAGCATGTTCACCCACGGGTCGCGCTGGGTGAGCATCGACAGGTCGGTGACGGCGTGGGTGAGGGCGGCTCCGGCGTCGGGGGCGCCGAGTACCTGGGCGACGCGGGCCCACATGAGCCGCAGCGCGCGAAGCTTGGCGATGGAGGCGAACTGGTCGTCGCCCACCGAGACCGCGAAGGTGATCTGGCCGAGCGCCTGCACCGGGGTCCGGCCGGCGGCGACGAGATCGCGGACGTGGGCGAGTCCGGCGGCGACCAGCAGGCCGATCTCCTGGGCGTTGGTGGCGCCGGACTGGGCGAAGTCGGTGCCGTCGACGCGGAAGGTGCGCACGCGCTCGGGGGCGTTCACCGCGAGGGCGACGGCCGCCTCGACGGCGACGGTGGCTCGCCCGGAGAAGGCTGCGGTGTACGGCGACAGGCCCAGGCTGTGCGTGGTGGACGCCATCGCGGGCGCCTCCTGCGGCGGTGCCGGGCGGTCGGCGAGGACCCGGAGGAACTGCTCGGCGGCGGCGATGCCGTCGGCGCCGGCGTCCAGGGTCACCGGAAGCAGGTCGAGGTAGATGTCGGCCAGGATCGTCGCCAGTTCCGCGTCACCGGCGGCCGCGAGCCACACGCCGCTGGCACCGTTGCCTGCCGCCTCGAGGATGGCTTCGTTGAGGTCGGCCGCGCTCTGGCCGAGCAGATCGCCGAAGCGTTCGGTGACGCGCCAGCCCTGGTGGACGTCGCGCTGCGGATCCGCGCCGCGGACGAACGGGAAGCTGCCGGGCAGACCGCGTTCGCTGTTCTCATCCTTGCGGGTGTACAGCGGGCGGACCGTCACGTCGTCGCGGGTCGGCGTCGACAACAGAGCTTCCGGGGTGTCGGGCAGATCGGCCGGATCCACCCGGCGGCCCTTGGCGAGGACGGCCGCGGCGGCCGTCGACCACCGCTGGTAGTCCTGGTCGAGTTGCTCCCGCGTATGCGGTGTGCCTGCTGTGGTCATAGCTGCCGATGTCCTCCGTGCTCGCTGGCGGTGCGCCCTCGAGCACATTATCCGATAGTGACTGTCCCTCTATCCGCCCCGGCCTGTGAGGCCGCACACGTGGGGGCGGGCCCTAGACTCTTCGTGTGCGCCGCCATCTTCGTTCCCGAGTCGTCGAGGAGCCCGTCGACCTCGCGACCGGGACGGTCGGCCCCGCTGCCTCGCCCACCGGTCGGCGGAACGTCTGGCGGGCGGTCCTCGGTCTGGCCGCGGTTCTCGTGGTGCTGGTGGCCGCCTATTTCGTCCCGCTCCCCTCGATCGAGGTGGTGCGGGAATGGTCGGACTCGGTCGGTTCGTGGTTCGTGGTCCTCTTCTTCGCGGCGTACTTCCTCGGCGCGATCGCGCCGCTGCCGCGGTCGCCGTTCACCGTGATGTCCGGGCTCTTGTTCGGGCCGCTCGTCGGTTTCGCCGGTGCCATGCTGGCGTCCTCGGCGGCCGCCGTCGTGGCCTTTCTGCTCGCTCGACGACTGGGCCGCGCCCGCGTGCAGCGGCACTTGGACCGGGCGGTGTTCCGGTCCATCGAGGAGCGTTTGGAGCGACGCGGCTGGCTGGCGGTGGGGTCGCTGCGGATGATCCCGGTGGTGCCGTTCGCGGTGGTGAACTACGCGGCGGGCCTGTCGTCGGTGCGGCTGGTGCCGTACACGGTGGCGAGCATCCTCGGCACGATCCCGGGCACCGCGGCCGTCGTCTTCCTGGGCGACGCGTTGGCCGGCGAAGCCGATCCGGTGATGGTGATCGCCTCGGGTCTGCTGTTCGCGGTGGGCGTGATCGGGCTCATCGTCGACGCCCGTCTCCCGGTCGCCGAGTAGCCTTCGTCGGCAGGAACTCCCCGGGGCGGTGCGGGTCTCCGGTGATCAGCCCGAACCCTTGACAACCAATTTTCAAGCTTTAATACTTGATTGATAGAAGTCAAGATCTAGGGCTTGAGGGGTGCGGAATGATCGTTCTCACCGCAGATCAGCGATCCAGCCGGACCGACGTCGACCGGGTACCCGACCTGCTGCGCCGGTACGCCGACCTCCCCGCCGTGCGGGGCTTCGACCGCACCGCCGGCGACGAGGTGGAGGCCGTCTTCGACGACCCGGAACGCGCCGCCGCGGTCGCCGTGGACCTGGCCGCCTCCGGGTTCTGGAGCGTCGGCCTCGGGGTGGCCGACGTCGAAACTCCCCTGCCGTCGGTGGCGCGGGCCGGTCGCGGCCCGGCGTTCATCGCGGCGCGCGAGGCCGTCGAAGCGGCCAAGAACCGTCGCGTCCCGCTGCAGGTGGTGGGCCCGTCACCGTGGTGCGTGCACGCGCAGACCGCCGCGGCACTCCTGGTCGACATGCTGACCGAACGGACCGAGGCCGGGCGGGAAGCGGTGGCGCTGGTCGCCGGTGGCCTGACCCAGACCCAAGCCGCGAAGAAGCTGGCGATCACGCCGCAGGCGGTGTCGCTCCGACTGCGCACCGCGCGCTGGGATCTGCAGCGTGACACCGAACGACTCGTGGCCCGACTGTTGACCCTGAGCGAGGAGGATCGATGATCGCACTGATCCTGTTGGTGGTGGCGACCGTCGTCGCCGTGGCCGGGGTGCCGCTGCGCACCCGCCTCGTCGTCGATCAGCGGCGCAGCGATGCCGATGTCCGACGCTACGACCTCGTGATGGCGGTCGCGATGGCGGTCGTCGCCGCCGCTGCGGCGATCGACGTCGGGGTCTCCGGCGGGTTGAGCGGTGCGGCGGCCGTGGCCGGCCAGGTGATCGCGGTGCTCGCGTCGGCGGTGACCGGCGGTTACGTGGTGCGCACCGTCCTCGCGTTCGGCGGGATCCCGACGCGCAGTGAGAATTTCGACGATCCGACACCGGACCCGCCACTGCGCGGCGGCCGGGTGATCGGACTGATGGAGCGCGCCGGGGTGACGGTGAGCCTGCTGCTCGCGTGGCCGGCCGGCATCGCGGTGATCCTGGGCATCAAGGGTCTGGCTCGCTTCCCGCAGCTGCGCGAACACCATGCGAGCGAGCAGTTCATCATCGGCACCTTCGCCTCGGTGCTGTGGGCCTGCGCGCTCGGCGGGATCGGCTACCTGCTGGGCCGGTGAGCCGCCCGCTGCGGACTACTCCGGGGGCTCGGTGACGAAGTCGAGGAGCTCCTCGACGCTGCGGATCAGCGGGACCTCCAGTTCGCGGTAGCTGGACACCGCGTTCAGGACTCGGCGCCACCCGTCTTGCGGTGTGCCCCAACCCAATTCGTCGCAGATACCGGTCTTCCAGTCGGTGCCCATCGGAATCGTCGGCCACGCGTCGATCTTCACGGCGGCCGGCTTCACGGCCTGCCAGACGTCCACGTAGGGGTGACCGCACACCAACACGTGCGGGCCCACCTCGGCGGTGAGCTTCTCCTCCTTGGAACCGGACACCAGGTGATCCACCAGGACGCCGGCCCGACGATGCGCGGCGGGCTCGAAATCGGCCAGGGCAGCGTCGAGATTGTCCAGACCGTCCAGGCTCATCACCACGATGCCCTCCGCGCGCAGATCGTCGCCCCAGACGCGTTCGAGCAGCGTCGCGTCGTGCACGCCCTCCACGAAGATGCGGCTCGCCCGCGCGGTCCGCGCCCGCTGCTTCGGCAGCGCTCGCGAACCGGACGCGGTCCGAATGGTCTGCGGCGTGTTCGGTCCGCGCCCGCGCGGACGGACCAGCGTGACCGGCTTGCCGTCGATCAGGAATGCGGCGGGATACGCGTGAAAGACCCGGGTGGCGCCGCGCCGATCCTCCAGCCGCACCATGTCGGCGGCGTAGGTCTTCTCCCAACCGACCACGGCGCCGCAGAAACCGGTGGCCGCATCCTCCACCACCAGGCCCATCTCACCGGCCACCTCGGGAGCCTTCGGCTTGCTGCGGCGCGGCTGCGCCAGAACGTCACGTCCGTAGCGATCATTGGTCACGAGTCCCCAGGCTAGGCCACGCGGAGGGTTCGACGGCGACGACGCTCCGCGTATCGTGGAGAGGTCATGTCACGATCAGTTCCCAGCTCCACGACCGGCCTACTGCGGGCCTGGCCGGCATCCGCACTCGCCGTGTGGAGCGCCGCCTGGCGCGCCGGTCTCGCCTCCCCCGACGACGTCCTGCACACGCTCCACGACTACGCCGAGACGCACGACGTCGACACCGGCGGCACCGCGTTGGACCTGGTCCGGCTAGTGGGCGCCGCCCGACGCAGCGCGGTGGTGTTCCCCGCGCCCGGCGATGCGCAGGGCCTGCCGTCGGAGGCCGAGGACGTACTGATTCTGGACCGCGCGGACCGCCCGCCGCTCGCGCTCACCGCGCGCGGCACCGCCGAGCGGTGCCGCTGGAGCGTGCGGGAACTCGGCCCCGACGTGGACGTCCTGGCGCTCGGCGGCGACCAGACCGCGGGCGAACTGGAATACGACCTGCGGGAGGCCGTCGGCGAGGCGGCGACGGTGATCGCCGGCCTCGCCGGACCGCGAGTCGGCGGTCCCGCCGACCTCCGCGACGCACTCGCCGCGCGGACGGCGGCCGTCTCGCTGGACCTGCCGCCGCACGACCGGCAGCGCGTGGACCGGATGCTCGCCACCGCCGCACAGATCGACGCCATCGTCGGGCTCGCCGGTGGCGGTCTCGGCGCCTCCGCGCAGCAGGTGGAGAATGCCGACGCTCAGCTCCGCCGCCTCTCGACGCTGACCCGCCGGGCCCGCGCCGCCGCGATCAACACGCTCCTGCGCGACTACTACCGCGACTGACGCCCTACCGGGTGGGGCGCGGCGGCAGCTGGCAGCAGCCCGGCCGGCAGAGCGCGCCGTTGTCGCCGCAACCGAGTGCGGACGTGTCGCCGCCGCCGTCGGCGTAGTCCTCGATCAGATCGGCGATCATCGCCAGGAACGCCGGGTCGGTGCCGACCGTGTCGGCGCGGGCATAGCCCATCCCCAGTTCCTCGGCGCGCTGCCGGGCCTCGGTGTCCAGATCCCAGACCACTTCGAGGTGGTCGGAGACGAACCCGATCGGACACACCACCACGCGACCGACGCCTTCCTCGGCCAGCGCGTCGAGGTGGTCGCAGATGTCCGGCTCCAGCCAGGGCACCTGGGGCGGACCCGAGCGCGACTGCCAGACCAGATCGTGGTTCTCGACGCCCAGCTCGTCGGCGACGCGTTGCGCCGCCCCGGCCACCTGGCGCGAGTACAGGTGCCCGCCGTCCTCCGGCGGCCCGGCGGTCCGGTCGGCGCCGAGCGGAATCGAGTGCGCGGTGAACACCAGTCGAGCCGGGGCGCCCTCCCCCAACTCGGCCAGCGCACGACGGACCGCCGCCGCGGCCGCGGCGACGAAACCGGGGCGGTCCCAGAACTGCGGAAGTTTGCGCACCAGCAGGTCCGACGAGCCGTCCACCTGCGCCAGCGCACCGGCGAGGTCCTCGTGGTACTGGCGGCAACCCGAGTAACCGCCCCACGCGGACGTCGGGAACACCAGCACCCGACGGTGGCCGTCGCTCCGCAGAGCGGTCAGCGCATCGGCGACGAAGGGTGTCCAGTTGCGGTTACCGAAGTAGATCGGCAGATCCGTGCCGCGCGAACGCAGCTCGGCCTGCAGCGCCGCGATCATGTCCAGGTTCAGCCGGTTGATCGGTGAGATGCCGCCGAAGTGCAGGTAGTGCTCCACCACCTCCTCGAGCCGCTCGGGCGGCACCCCGCGACCGCGCGTGACGTTCTCCAGGAACGGACGAACGTCCTCGGGACCGTCCGGTCCGCCGAAGGAGTGGAAGAGGACGGCGGTGAACTGCTCGGATGCGGCCGCCGTCATGTCAGCTCAGCAGGTTCTCGGGGAACCAGGTGTTGTGGCTGGCACCGCCGTCGACGTAGACGATGGAACCGGTGGTGGCCGGGAGCCAGTCCGACAGCAGCGCGACGACGCTCTTGCCGACCGGGGCGGGATCGTCGACGTTCCAGCCGATCGGCGACGCACCGTCCCAGTACTCGTTGAGCATGTTCAGCTTCTTGGCATCGTCGGTCGCGGTGCCGGAGATCGCCTTGGCGGCCAGGGTCTTGATCGGACCGGCGGCCACCAGGTTGGAACGCACCTTCTTGGCGTACCCCACCTCGCGGGCCACGTAGCGGTTCACCGACTCCAGCGCGGCCTTGGCCACGCCCATCCAGTTGTAGTCGGGCACAGCGGTGCGCGGATCGAAGTCCATGCCCACGATGGAGCCGCCCTCGTTCATCACCGGCAGCACGGCGCGCGCCAGCGACGCGTAGCTCCACGCCGAGATCTCGAAGGCCTTGGCCGCGTCCGGGCCGGGGCCGTCGAGGAACGGCAGCGCATCCGGACCCATCAGGGTGCGCGGGGCGAAGGCGATCGAATGCACCACGCCGTCGATGCCCTCCGGGGCCAGTGCGCGCACCTGATCGGCCAGGGCGCCCAGGCTCTCCTCGTCGGTCACGTCCAGACCGATCGCGTCGGGCACTTCCTGCGGGAGGCGCTTAGCGATGCGGTTGATGAGCCGCAGCCGCTCCGGGATGCCGGTGATGATCACCTTGGCGCCGGCCTCCTGTGCCTGCGCCGCGGTGGCGAAGGCGATGGAGGCGTCGGTGATGATGCCGGTGACGAGAATGGTCTTGCCTGCGAGGATTCCGCTCACG
This sequence comes from Gordonia alkaliphila, assembly GCF_039542465.1. Classification (NCBI taxonomy): domain Bacteria; kingdom Bacillati; phylum Actinomycetota; class Actinomycetes; order Mycobacteriales; family Gordoniaceae; genus Gordonia; species Gordonia alkaliphila. Next base: position 26,295 of record NZ_BAABIE010000002.1, read on the forward strand.
GGATGCTCCTAGAAAGTAGTGGGGTGGGTCAGTGACCCATGCCGAGGCCGCCGTCGACGTTGATCACGTTGCCGGTGACGTAGGCGGAGTCGTTCGAGGCGAGGAAGCTGACGACGGCCGCCACCTCTTCGGGCTGGCCCATGCGCTTGGCCGGAATGGCCTGGTCCACCGCGGTCTTGGTGTAGTCCTCGGGCAGCGCGCGGGTCATGTCGGTGTCGATCAGGCCCGGGGCCACCACGTTGGCGGTGATGTTGCGGCCGCCCAGCTCGCGGGTCACCGAGCGCGCCAGACCGATCACGCCGGCCTTCGACGCGGCGTAGTTCGCCTGGCCGGGGGTGCCCATCATGCCGACGACCGAGCCGAGGTAGATGAACCGGCCCCAGCGCTTCTTCAGCATGTCGCGGGTGGCGGCCTTGGTGACGCGGAAGGCGCCGGTCAGGTTCGCGTCGAGCACCGTGGCGAAGCTGTCCACGCTCATCCGCATGATGAGGGTGTCCTCGGTGATGCCGGCGTTGGCGACGACCACCTCGACGGGGCCCTGGTGCTCGGCGACCTCGGCGAAGGCACGGGTCACCGACTCGTCGTCGGTCACATCGCACTGCACGCCGAACAGGCCCTCGGGGGCGCCGGAGCCGCGGTGGGTCACGGCGACCTTGTGGCCGTCGGCCGCGAGGCGCTGGGCCACGGCCAGGCCGATACCCCGGTTACCGCCGGTGACGAGCACCGAGCGCGGAGTGAATTCGGGGGTCTGTGCATTCTCTGACATGGTTGTCCAACCTATCTCACGGAAGTCGGCGGTTGAGGAAGAGGGCACCCGCGGTCCCGGCGAGCACCAGCAGCGTTCCCGCGATCATCCACGGGCGGGAGTTGTCGCCGCGCTGGCGTTCGGTGCCGATCTGTTCGCGCAGCGTCGAATACACCTTGTTCAGCTCGTCCAACGACGACGCGGTGTAGAAGTTGCCGCCCGAGATGTTCGCGATCTGGCGCAGCGAATCGTCGTCGACGGGCACCGGCACGCGCTGCATCTGGCCGTTCGGCCCCTCCAGTTCGACGGTGCCGGTGAGCGTTCCGAAGGAGATGGTGGAGACCGGGATGTTCTCCTCCTTGGCCTTGCGGGCCGCGGTGAAGCCGCCGCGTTCGGCGTTCGGGCTCTCCGGCACGGTCTGTTTACCGTCGGACAGCAGCACCACGTGCGCGGGCGGCGCGTGCGAGTCGCCGCCGAGCGCCGAGTTGAGCGTCTGAATCTGGTCGAGCGCCGCGAAGATGCCCTCGCCGGTGGCCGTCTTGTCGGCCAGCTTCAACTTTCCCAGCGCGTTCTTGGTGGCGTTGTGGTCGGGCGTCGGCGACACCAGGGTCGACGCGGTGCCGGCGAACGACACCAGACCCAAATTGATGCCCGCGGTCAACTCGTCGGCGAAACGCTTGCCCGCCGCCTGCGCGGCTTCCAGGCGCGACGGCGCCACGTCGGTGGCCATCATCGAGTTGGAGACGTCCACCACCAGCATCACGGTGGCGCGGTTGCGCGGCACGTCGCGTTCGGCCAGCGGACCGGCCATCGCAATGGTCAACAAGAGCAGGCCGACGGCCAGCACACCGAACGGCACGTGCCGGAACCGGTCGCGCGCGCCCGGCGTGACCGACCGCAGCACGTCCAGATTGGCGAAGCGCAGGGCGCGGGTCTTCCGCCGCCGCATCTCGATGACGTACGCCGCCACCAGTGCGACGACCAGCAGGATCGACAGCAGCCACCACGGGTGGCCGAACCAACGGCTCATCTACCGCACCCCCGCCGCACGACGTCGACGGCCCACGAATCGCACGGTGTCGGCGATCCAGTCGCGATCGGTCTGCAGCGTCAGCACCGCCCCGCCGCAACTGCGGAACGCGGCGTGCACCTGCTCCCGGTGGGCGGCCGCGGCGGCCGCGAAGTCCGCGCGCACCTGCGGCGTCACGTCGATTTCCAGGACGTCGCCGGATTCGGCGTCGGCCAGGGTCACCGGGCCCACCGGGGGCAATGCGATGTCCAGTGGATCGAGCACCTCCACACCGAGCAACTCGTGGTGGGCGCCGATGGCGCGCAGCGAACGCGTCCAGTCGAGGGGGCCGAGGAAGTCACTGATCACCACGGCCAGGCCGCGGCGTCGCTGCGGACGACGCAGGGCTTCCAGACCCGCGTTCAGGTCGCCGCGGACACCGGCGTTGCTGCGATGGGTGGTGGCGAGCGTCTTCAGCAGGTTGCGGTCGTGGGCGCGGCCCGAGCGTGCGGGCACGCGCGCGATGGTGTCGCCGGTGACGACGACGGCGCCGTGCCGATTACCGCCGCCGGCGGTCAGGTGGACCACCGCGGCCGCCGCGGCGACGGCGAGGTCGCGCTTGGTGTGCTCCCCCGACCCGAAGTCGAGGCTGGCGGAGGCGTCCATCACGAACCAGGTCTCCAGCTCGCGGTCGGCGATCATCTGCCGGACGTGCGGCTGCGTGGTGCGTGCGGTGACCGACCATTCCATCCGCCGGATGTCGTCGCCGGGCTGATACGGTCGCGCCTCGCCGGGCTCGGAGCCCGGCCCCGGAATCAGGCCGAGGTGGGCACCCTGGAGCACGCCGTCCAGCTTGCGACGGACCGTCAGCTCCAGGCTGCCCAGCGCCGCCGTCAGCTGCGGGTCGTCGAGGTCACCTCCGCGCAGAGACGGCAGATCGCTATTGGCCGACATGACCCTCCGGGGTCGGCGCCTGCTGCGGCGCCTGCTGCTGCTGCGGGACCGGCTGCTGCTGCGGTGCTTGCTGCTGCGTGACCGGCTGCTGCTGCGGTGCTTGCTGCTGCGGGGCCTGCTGGTACTGCTGGGGAGCGGGCTGCTGCGGCACCTGCTGCTGCGGTGCCGCGCTGACCTGCGGAAGTCCGACGGTCTGCAGGATCCGGGTGATGATCTGGTCCGGCGTCACCTCGTCGGCGAGCGCGTCGTAGCTGAGCACCAGGCGGTGACGCAGCACGTCCGGAATGATCTCGACGACGTCCTGCGGGATCACGTAGTCGCGGCCGCGGATCACCGCGAGGGCGCGGGCAGCGGCCACGATGCCGAGGGTGGCGCGCGGGGAGGCGCCGTAGCTGAGCCAGGTCGCCACGTCGGTCAGGCCGAGATCGGCCGGACGCCGAGTGGCGTCGACGACGCGCACCACGTAGTCGACCAGGGCGTGGTGCACGAAGACGCCGGCGGCCACCTTCTGCAGGCGGATGGTGGTGGCCGGGTCCAGGATCTGCGAGGCGGTCGGCGGCTCGATGCCCATCCGATAGACGATCTCGCGCTCCTCCTCCACCGACGGATAGTCGACGAGGACCTTGAACAGGAAGCGGTCGCGCTGCGCCTCGGGCAGCGGGTAGACGCCCTCGTTCTCGATCGGGTTCTGGGTGGCCATCACCAGGAACGGATCGGGCATCGGGTAGGTGATGCCGCCGATGGACACGTGCCGCTCGGCCATCACCTCCAGGAGGGCCGACTGCACCTTGGCCGGAGCGCGGTTGATCTCGTCGGCCAGCAGGAAGTTGGTCACCACCGGACCGAGCTCGGTGTCGAACTCTTCGCGGCCCTGCCGGTAGATGCGGGTACCGATGAGGTCGGTCGGCACCAGATCGGGAGTGAACTGGACGCGCGAGAAGTCGCCACCGATCACGGTGGCGAAGGTCTCCACCGCGAGCGTCTTGGCCACGCCGGGCACGCCCTCGAGCAGGATGTGGCCGCGGGCCAGCAGGCCCACCATGATCCGCTCGACCAGTTCTTCCTGACCCACGATGACGCGCTTGACTTCGTACATCGCCCGTTCGAGGAGTTTGACATCCTCGGGGGTGAGTGCGTTTTCCGCGGCGGCTGAACTCAAACCGGTGACTCCTCTGTAGCTGACGGTGCTGCGAGCGACTCTACCGACCGCCGCGACGGTCAGAGTAGACGCACGACATTCGGCATGGCGCCATCGGTCCGCACCGGCGAGATCTTCACGACGCTGCCCGACTGGGGCGCCTCGATCATGGTGCCGTCGCCCAGGTACATCGCCACGTGGGCGCTGGCGTTGGGGCCGTAGAAGATCATGTCGCCGCGGCGCATCTCGGCCAGCGGAACGTGCGGCCCGGAGGTGTACTGATAGCCGGAGTACTTGGGCAGATCGATGCCGACGCCGGCGAAGGCGTAGACCATCAGGCCCGAGCAGTCATAGCCGATCTTGTTGTAGTCGCCGTAGCTGTCGGCCACGCCGCCGTCGCGGATGCCGAGCGTCGGGCCGTCGGCGTTGCCGCCGCCCCAGGCGTACGGGATGCCCATCTGCGACTTCGCGCGATTGACGACGAGCTCGATGGCCTGCGGTCCCCGCAGACCCGGCCGGGCGATGCCGCCGCCGCCTCCTCCGCCGCCGAAGAGCGCACCCAGCGAACCGGTGCCGAGGCGGGAGATCACGCCGTCGGGACCGTCGCCGATGCTGGATCCGCCCAGACCCAACTCGTCGAGCAGTTCCGAATGCGGGATCTGCTGCTCGCCGATCAAGCCGGCGAGCAGTTGCGTGCCGGTCTCCAGAGCCAGCTTGGCCACCAGGGCTGCGGCCTCGGCGGCCGCGTTCTCGGTGCCCTCGACCTGTGTGGACGGGAGCTGTTCGAGGACGTCGCTCAGCACGGGCGGGGGCGACGTCGGGGTCTTGGTGCCCCGCTGCTTGTCGAGCTTGTTCACCAGTGCGGTGCGCTGGTTGAGCAGGCTCGACCGCTTGGTGTTCTGATCGGTGACGGCCTGGCGGGCGTTGTTCACGGCGGCGATCGCATCGGCGCGACGACTCTCGGCGCCCTTGGCGGCCGCGGCGGTCTGCTTCCGCGTCGCCGACGTCGCCGCGACCCGCTTGGCCTGCTGGCCGCGCATCGCCTGCAGTCGTGCGACGGTGGCGCGCTGTTCCCGGCCCATCTGCTCGACGCTGGTGAGCTGGTCGAGCACCTTGCCGGGATCGTCGGACGAGACGTAATCCGACATCGTGCCGAGGCGATTGTTGCCCTGCCGGTTGACAGCGCGCATGAAGTCGTCGAACGTGCGCTGTGCGTCGGCCACCTGCTGGTTGGTCTTGGTCAGTGCCGCCCGTGCGGCGTCGTCCGTGGCGGCGGCCACCTGCTGGGCGGCGAAGGCGTTCTGGAAGTCGACCAGCGCCTTGTTCACGGCCTGCTGCTTGATGGCGACCGTCGTGGTCAGCTGCGACAGGTTCTGGTCGATGGTCGCGATGTCGTTGATCAACTCCGCGACCGGGGACGGCTTCTTCGCCGGGTCGGCCACCGCGTGGCCTGCGGTCAGCGTGCCCACCACCAGCAAAGCGCTGAGAGTGCCGCCGCGCATCGCCTGACGTGCGGTACTGGTTGCTCGCTTCAACAGAAGTACTCCCTTTGTGTCCCTGCTGAGTACCCGCGACGCATCTGTCTCACTGACACGTCCAACCCCTGGTTACTCAAAAGTGTCTACTGCACCGTACGTCACATCGGACACACCAGGAACCCGACAGGATGAATTACAAACGAGTGATTACCTGCGGAAATGCACTGAACAGCGGAAAGAGTGCTCGCCCCTTGCCCGTCACAGTTGGGTAACGCCGAAGGCTCAGCCGCGACGGCGAACCATGGCGATGCGAGCGCCGACCGCACCCAGTACGACGAGCACGATCAGCAGGATCGTCAGGACGGTCCAGTCCACGTGCGGCTCGGTGGCGCGGTCGTAGATCTGCTGCGCGGCGACGGCCGGGCTGGTGCCCGCTTTGACCTCGCCGGTGCCGTCCTCGAGTTCGACGCGGCTGAACTCGTCGGAGGCGGTACCCATGCCCGACGGCCCGATCACCAGCACGGTGCCGCCCACCTGCGACTGCAGTTCGGTGGCGATGTCGCGGTACACGGTGAACGGCGAATAGCTGGTCTCGAGCACCACGATCTGCAGGTCGTATCCGTCGGAGGCGGCGCCTGCGACCACCTGCTCCAGCGCGGACACCTGGTCGGCGGGGGCGTAGACCCCGGTGGACTGCAAGGCCGCAGCGATCGCCGGAATGTCCAGATCTGCCCACTGCGCGGTGGTGTCGATCGGTGCGGCGAACACGAAGGTGGCCGGTGCCGGCGTCATCTGGAGCTCCTGCGAATCGGAGAGGTACGGACGCGCTCACCTTACGGCAGGCGTGTTCGCTCTCTTGATGGCGACGCGCTACCCGCCGTTCCCGCCAACCAGTACGCCCGTACTGCTATGATGTGCGGGTAGCAGTTCTTCCGTCGACACAGCCCGTCGGCGATCACCCGCGATGAGAGTGGAGCACACCTTGAGCAAGGATTCGTTTGGCGCCCGCGGCACGCTGGAGGTGGGAGACGACTCGTTCGAGATCTTCCGCCTGTCGGCCGTCCCCGGCACCGAGAAGCTGCCCTACGCGCTGAAGGTTCTCGCCGAGAACCTCCTGCGCACCGAAGACGGCGCGAACATCACCGCCGATCACATCAACGCGCTGGCCAACTGGGACCCCAACGCCCAGCCGAGCGTCGAGATCCAGTTCACCCCGGCCCGCGTCCTGATGCAGGACTTCACCGGCGTGCCCTGTGTCGTCGACCTCGCCACCATGCGTGAGGCCGTCAGCGCCCTCGGCGGCGACCCGAACAAGGTCAACCCGCTGTCCCCCGCCGAGATGGTCATCGACCACTCGGTGATCCTCGACGTCTTCGGCCGCGCCGATGCCTTCGAGCGCAACGTCGAGCTGGAGTACCAGCGCAACGGCGAGCGCTACCAGTTCCTCCGCTGGGGCCAGGGCGCGTTCGACGACTTCCGCGTCGTCCCGCCGGGCATGGGCATCGTCCACCAGGTGAACATCGAGCACCTGGCGCGCGTCGTGATGACCCGCAACGGCCAGGCCTACCCCGACACCTGCGTCGGCACCGACTCGCACACCACCATGCAGAACGGCCTGGGCGTGCTGGGCTGGGGCGTGGGCGGCATCGAGGCCGAGGCCGCGATGCTCGGCCAGCCGGTGTCCATGCTGATCCCGCGCGTCGTCGGCTTCAAGCTGACCGGTGAGATCAAGCCGGGCGTCACCGCCACCGACGTGGTGCTGACCGTGACTGACATGCTGCGCCAGCACGGCGTCGTCGGTAAGTTCGTCGAGTTCTACGGCGCCGGCGTGGCCGAGGTCCCCCTGGCCAACCGCGCCACCCTGGGCAACATGAGCCCCGAGTTCGGCTCCACCTGCGCGATCTTCCCGCTCGACGGCGAGACCATCAACTACCTGCGCCTGACCGGCCGCACCGAGGAGCAGCTCGCTCTCGTCGAGGCGTACGCCAAGGAACAGGGCATGTGGCACGACACCGAGAACGAGGCGCAGTACTCGGAGTACCTCGAGCTGGATCTGGGCACCGTGGTGCCGTCGATCGCCGGCCCGAAGCGTCCGCAGGACCGCATCCTCCTGTCGGAGTCGAAGGTGGCCTTCCGCAAGGACATCCACAACTACGTCGAAGAGCACATGCCCGCCGAGCACACCCAGCTCGACGAGGCCGTCGAAGAGTCCTTCCCGGCCTCTGACCCGGCTGCGCTTTCCTTCGCCGACGACGGCGCAGTGAACGTGCAGTCGGCCGCCAACGGCGCCGAAGGCCGCCCGAGCAAGCCGGTCACCGTCACCTCCGACGGCAACACCTTCGTGCTCGACCACGGTGCGGTCGCGGTCGCCGGCATCACCTCCTGCACCAACACCTCCAACCCGTCGGTCATGATCGGCGCAGGCCTGCTGGCCCGCAACGCCGTCGAGAAGGGCCTGACCTCCAAGCCCTGGGTCAAGACCAACATGGCGCCCGGTTCGCAGGTCGTGTCCGACTACTACGACAAGGCCGGACTGTGGCCGTACCTGGAGAAGCTCGGCTTCTACCTGGGCGGCTACGGCTGCACCACCTGCATCGGCAACACCGGCCCGCTGCCGGAAGCGATCAGCAAGGCCGTCAACGACGAGGACCTGACCGTCACCGCCGTGCTGTCGGGCAACCGCAACTTCGAGGGTCGCATCTCCCCCGACGTGAAGATGAACTACCTGGCGAGCCCGCCGCTGGTCATCGCCTACGCCCTGGCCGGCACCATGGACTTCGACTTCGAGACCGAAGCCCTGGGCCAGGACACCGACGGCAACGACGTCTTCCTGAAGGACATCTGGCCGTCGGCGCAGGAGATCGACGACACCATCAAGTCGGCGATCAACGCGGACATGTTCACCAAGTCGTACGCGACCGTGTTCGACGGTGACGAGCGCTGGCAGGGTCTGAACACCCCGGACGGCGACACCTTCGAGTGGGACGAGAAGTCGACCTACGTCCGCAAGGCCCCGTACTTCGACGGCATGACCATGGAGCCGGACCCCGTCGCCGACATCAAGGGCGCGCGCGTCCTGGCGCTGCTGGGCGATTCGGTCACCACCGACCACATCAGCCCGGCCGGTCCGATCAAGCCGGGCACCCCGGCGGCCCAGTACCTGGACGCCAACGGTGTGGCCCGCAAGGACTACAACTCGCTGGGTAGCCGCCGTGGCAACCACGAGGTGATGATCCGCGGCACCTTCGCCAACATCCGTCTGCAGAACCAGCTGCTCGACGGCGTGTCCGGCGGCTACACTCGCGACTTCACCCTCGAGGGCGGCCCGCAGTCGTTCATCTACGACGCGTCGGTCAACTACCAGGCCGCCGGCGTCCCGCTGGTGGTCCTGGGCGGCAAGGAGTACGGCTCGGGCAGCTCGCGCGACTGGGCCGCCAAGGGCACGGTGCTGCTCGGCGTCAAGGCCGTCATTACCGAGTCGTTCGAGCGGATCCACCGTTCCAACCTGATCGGCATGGGCGTCGTGCCCCTGCAGTTCCCGGAGGGCGAGTCGGCCAAGACCCTGGGCCTGGACGGCACCGAGGTCTTCGACATCACCGGCCTGGAGAAGCTCAACGAGGGCGTCACCCCGGAGACCCTGAAGGTCACCGCCACCAAGGAGAACGGCGACGTCGTCGAGTTCGACGCAGTGGTCCGGATCGACACCCCCGGTGAAGCCGACTACTACCGCAACGGTGGCATCCTGCAGTACGTGCTCCGGAACATGATCCAGAGCTGATAGACAGTGCCACGGGTCAGCGATGACCGGCTTGCCGCGCGTCGTCGGGAGATTCTCGACGGCGCGCGGCACTGTTTCGCCGAGTACGGCTACGACGGGGCCACGGTCAAACGGCTGGAAGAAGCCACCGCGTTGTCGCGGGGTGCGATCTTCCACCACTTCAAGGACAAGGAAGCACTCTTCCTCGCCCTGGCGCGGGAAGACGCCGAACGGATGGCCGACGTGGCCGCCCAAGAGGGTCTGGTGCAGGTGATGCGCGACATGCTCGCCCGCCCCAAGGACTTCGATTGGCTGGGCACCCGGCTGGAGATCGTCCGGAAGATCCGCAGCGATCCGGCGTTCGCCCAGGCCTGGGCCGCGCACAACGACGACCTGGAAGCGGTCACCCTCGCTCGCCTGCAGCGCAAGCGGGAGGACGGCAGCCTCCGCAAGGACGTGCCGACCGAGGTGCTGGTGACCTACCTGGACCTCGTGCTCGACGGGCTCATCACCCGCCTGGCCACCGGCCAGTCGACCGACGATCTGCACGCCGTGCTCGATCTGGTCGAAGCATCGGTCCGCACTGGGGACTGACACAGCGACAGGCGCCCGTCGGCGGTGGAGTCATACAGACCCGCGGGGAATCCCACCGCCGACGGGAAGTCGGGCTAGCGTGAGGCGTACCTCACCTTCCTGACTCACTAGGAGCCCCGTGTACCCCGGAAACCACCTCGCCGCCGCGGCCGACAAGGCCGCGCTGATCCGCCCTTCCACCGGAGAGAGCGTGACGTATGCCGAGCTGATGGCACGGTCGACGAAGATCGCCAATCATCTGCGTGAGCTGGGCCTGCGGCCGGGCGACACCGTAGCGGTGGTGTCCGACAACGATCTTCGCGTCTTCGACGTCTACTGGGCCGCGGTCCGCAGCGGCATGTACGTGACCGTGGTGAACAACCACCTGACCGCGCCCGAAGTGAACTACATCCTGGCCGACTGCGGCGCCGGCGTGCTGTTCGCCTCCGCGCTGGTGGCCGACGCGGTCGCGCTCGCGGCCGAGGTGATCGACCGCTCCGACCGCCGGATCGCTTGGGGCGTAGGCGGAATCGACGGATTCACCTCGTACGACGAGGTACTCGCCGTCGCGTCGGATGCGCCGCTCACCACCCAGCCGCGCGGCACCGACATGCTCTACTCCTCCGGTACCACCGGACGCCCCAAAGGCATCCGACCGCCGCTGCCGGAGGGGCAGGTCGACGAGATCCCGGACACCGTCAGCGCCGTCTTCGGACCGTTCTACGGTTTCGGACCGGACACCGTGTACCTGTCCCCCGCACCCGTGTATCACGCTGCGCCCCTTCGCTATTGCGCGATGGTGGCGTCGCTGGGCGGCACCGTGGTGATGATGGACCGATTCGAACCGGAAGAGGCTCTGCGCCTCATCGAGGAGTACTCGATCACCCACAGCCAGTGGGTGCCCACCATGTTCGTCCGCATGCTGAAGCTCCCCGACGAGGTGCGCGGCCGCTACGACCTGACGAGCATGCGGGCCGCGATCCACGCCGCGGCGCCGTGCCCTGCCGAGGTCAAGCGGAAGATGATCGAGTGGTGGGGTCCGGTGATCCAGGAATACTACGCGGCCACCGAGGCCGCCGGCGTCACGCTGATCGGACCGCAGGATGCGCTCGAGCGGCCCGGCTCGGTCGGTCGTGCGGCACTGGGCGTGATCCACATCTGCGACGACGACGGCAACGACCTTCCGGTCGGCGAGGTCGGCACGGTGTATTTCGAGCGGGACTTCGCCGCCTTCACCTACCACAACGACCCGGAGAAGACGCGAGCCTCGCGTCACCCGCAGCACGAGTTCTGGGCCACCACCGGCGACCTCGGCTACCTCGACGAGGAGGGGTTCCTGTATCTGACCGACCGCAAGGCGTTCATGATCATCTCCGGCGGCGTCAACATCTATCCGCAGGAGTCGGAGAACGTCCTGATCAATCATCCGGCCGTGAGCGACGTCGCGGTGCTGGGCCTGCCCGACGACGACCTGGGCGAGGTGGCTCGCGGTTTCGTGGAATTGGTCGACGGGGTGGAGCCCACGCCGGAGCTCGCCGACGATCTGATCGCCTACGCCACCGAGCAGTTGGCGGCGTACAAGGTGCCCCGGTCCATCGAGTTCCTCGACGACCTGCCGCGCACGCCCACGGGCAAGCTGGTCAAGGGGGAACTGCGCAAGCGGGTGCTCACGCCAGTTCGATGATCTCCTGATATTCGTCGGACCAGTGGTCCTCGGTGCCGTCGGGCAGCAGGATCACGCGCTGCGGATCGAGGGCCGCCGCAGCACCGGGGTCGTGGGTCACCAGGACCACGGCCCCGGTGTAGCTGCGCAGGGCTTCGAGAACCTGCTCGCGGGAGATCGGATCCAGGTTGTTGGTCGGCTCGTCGAGCAGCAGGACGTTCGCGGCCGACGACACCAGGCCGGCCAGGGCGAGACGGGTCTTCTCGCCGCCGGACAGCGTCCCGGCGGGCTGCTCCAGCTGGGCGCCGGAGAACATGAACGCGCCCAGCAGGCCGCGCAGGTCCTGCTCCCCCGCGTCCGGGGCGGCGTGGCGGATGTTCTCCCAGACCGTGGCCGCGTCGTCGAGGGTGTCGTGCTCCTGGGCGAAGTAGCCCAGCTTCAGCCCGTAGCCGGGCTCGATCGTTCCGAGGTCGGGTTCCTCGGTGCCGGCCAGCAGCCGGAGCAGCGTCGTCTTACCGGCGCCGTTGAGCCCGAGCACCACCACGCGGCTGCCCTTGTCGATGGACAGGTCGACGCCGGTGAAGATCTCCAACGACCCGTAGACCTTGGTGAGGCCCTGCGCGGTGAGCGGCGTCTTGCCGCACGGCGCCGGTTCGGGGAAGCGGATCTTGGCGGTCCGGTCGGCCACGTGCTCGGCTTCGAGCTCGTTCATCATCTTCTCGGCGCGCTTGAGCATCTGTTGCGCCGCAGTGGCTTTGGTGGCCTTGGCGCCGAGTTTGGCGGCCTGCACCCGCAACGCGCCGGCCTTCTTCTCGGCATTGGCGCGTTCGCGGCGTCGACGCTGTTCGTCGGTCGCACGCTGATCCAGGTAGCGCTTCCAGTTCATGTTGTAGACGTCGGCCTCGCCGCGCACCGCGTCCAGGAACCAGACGCGGTTCACCACGTCGTTGAGCAGTTCCACGTCGTGGCTGATCACCACCAGCCCGCCGTCGTGGTTCTGCAGGAAGGTCCGCAGCCAGGCGATCGAGTCGGCGTCGAGGTGGTTGGTCGGCTCGTCGAGCAGCAGCGTGGTGTCGGACTTACCGGAGCCGTCCGACGCTGCGAACAGGATGCGGGCGAGTTCGACGCGACGACGCTGACCGCCGGAGAGCGTGCGCAGTTCCTGTTCGAGCACGCGCTCGGGCAGCCCGAGGTTGCTGCAGATGCGCGCCGCCTCCGACTCGGCGAGATAGCCGCCGAGCGTGCCGAAGCGTTCTTCGAGCCGGGAGAACTTGGCGATGGCCCGGTCGCGGTACTTGTCGTCGGTCGCCTCGGCCATCAGGGTCTGCTGCCGGGCCATCTGCGCGAGGATCTCGTCGAGGCCGCGCGCCGACAGCACACGGTCCTTGGCGAGGATCGACAGATCGCCCTCTTTGGGGTCCTGCGGCAGGTAGCCGATCGGCCCATTGCGCCGGACCGAACCGGCGTACGGCTCGGTCTCACCGGCCAGGATACGCAGGCTCGTGGTCTTGCCTGCGCCGTTCCGCCCCACCAGGCCGATGCGGTCGCCGGGGGCGATGCGCAGGGCGTCGCCGGGCGCGGACAGCAGCGTCCGGGCGCCCGCTCGTACCTCAAGGTCGGTCGCGGTGATCACGTCGCACCATGCTACCGGCGCGTCGGCAGGCCCCGAAATCGTGCGATGACGCCGTAGTGGTCAGTGCCCGGCACCTCGAAGCTCGCGAAGTAGACCGGCTCGGGTCCGCCCCGGGACAGGACGTGATCGATGGCCAGCAGCGGCGGGAACCACTTGTCGGCCGGATAGGTGCGGACCATTCCGGCACCGGTCCCCTCGGCCGCATCGGTCATGGCCGGGCGCCCCTCGGACGTCACCATCAGTTGCCGGTACTGCCGGTGGTCGTAGGTGGCGTTGAAGTCGCCCGCCGCGATCACCGGACCGGTCTCCGCGGACAGCACCGTCGACAGTTCCTCCAGTTCCCTGCGCCACTGGTCGGCGGTGTCCGGGTACGGGGGCATCACATGGATGCCATAGACGGCGATCGGCCGGCGGCCCGGAACCTCCACCACCACACGCAGATTCGGCAGCCAGAAGCCGTCGAGGCGGCGCTGGTCGGAGATCGGGTAGCGCGACAACACGGCGCCGCCGTTGCCTGCGACGGCCGGATAGGCCACCGAATACGGCAGGGCCGCGGCGATCGGCGAGGCCTCCAATCGGCCCCACGCCGCCGGCGTCACTTCGGTGACGGTCAATACGTCGACCTCCTCGCGCGCCACCGTGTCGGCCAGTTCGCCGAGATCGGCCCGCCCCTGATCCAGATTGAGCTGCATCACGGTGAACTCGCCGGGTCCCGATGTCGCGCTGAAGTACAGCGGCGCCTGCGTCAGCAGGCCGACGAGCACCACGACCGCACCGATGCCGACCACCCACCATGCGCGCACGATCAGGGCCAGCAGCAGACCGATCAGCGCGACGGCCATGAGCATCGGCGCGAACGCGACGGCACTGGTGATCAGATCGCCGGTGAACTGCGTGTAGTGCAGATAGATGCCGAGGAGGCCGACCCCGACCGCCACTCCGGCGACCCACCTGCCACTGCGCACCCACACGGCCCTCACCCTACGGGTCCACTAGCCTGGAACGATGACCGATCTGCTGATCGTCGGCGCGGGACCGGCCGGGCGAGCACTGGCGCATCGGGCGGCGAGGCACGGCGTGCAGGTGACCCTGGTGGATCCGGCGCCGGAGGCCCGGTGGGCGATGACGATCGGCGCCTTCGTCGACGATCTGCCCGACTGGCTCGATCCGACCGTGGTGGCCGCGGCCGCCGATGAGACGGTGGTCTACACCCCGCGGCGTCGATCGCTCCCCCGCGCGTACGCGGTGCTCGACGCCGCGGCGCTGCAGGATGCCCTGACGCTCGACGCCGTGCACGTGGTGCCTGCGGCGGCAGCGCGGGTCACCGCCGATCGCGTACACACCGTCGACGGTCGGCAGTTCACCGCGCGGGTCGTGGTGGATGCGCGCGGCGCCGCCGAGGTGTCGACGACGATTCCGCGCCAGCGCGCGGTCGGGACGTTCGTGGCCGCCGCCGATACGGCCCCGGAGATGGTGCTGATGGATTGGCGCGCCACCCCGGTGCACCGGCCGTCGTTCAGCTATCGCGTGCGCGTCGACGCGCATCGGGACCTCGTCGAGGAGACGTCGCTCGCAGCGGACCCCACGGAGATCGGGCGCGCAGAACTGGCGCAGCGCAACGCCGCGCGCCTGCCGGGAGCTCGCGTCGGCCCAGCAGAATGGGGCGGGGACGAGTGGGTGGATTTCCCGATGTATGCCACCGCGGCACCGTGGCGGCAGACGCCGGTGCGCTTCGGGGCGGCGGGCGGATTGATGCATCCGGCGACCGGCTACAGCGTCGCCGAGTCGTTGCGGTGGGCCGACGTGCTCGCGGCCGATCTCGCCGCCGGGGGCGTCGGCGCCGCCCTGTGGCCGCGGTCGGCTCGCTGGGTGTATCGCCTGCGTCTTCGCGGGCTGGCGGTGCTGCTCGGCTTCGACGGACCGCAGCTCACGGCTTTTTTCGACGCCTTCTTCGCACTCCCGATACGAACACAGCGAGCCTATCTGTCCGGTCGCACCGACCTGACGGGGGTGCTGGCGGCGATGCTCGCTGTGTTCGTGCGGGTGCCGTGGCGACTGCGCGTCGCCGTGGCGTTGGGGTTTCTGCGACCCGGTTTTCTCAGGCCTGGGCGTCGGGTGCCTGCGCCTGGGCCTCGGCGATCGCCTTGTCCACGTCGAGGGCCTTGACCTGCTCGAGGAGCGAATCCAGGGCCTGCGGCGGCAGTGCGCCGGCTTCGTTGAAGACGAGATGACCCTTCTTGAAGACCATCAGCGTCGGGATGGAACGGATGCTCGCGGCCTGCGCGAGCTGCTGCTCCGCCTCGGTGTCCACCTTGCCGAAAACGATGCCGTCGTGCTTCTCCGCTGCGGCCTCGAAAGTCGGGGCGAACTGGCGGCAGGGACCACACCACGACGCCCAGAAGTCCACCAGGACGATCTCGCTGTCGAGAACGGTCTGCTCGAAATTGTCACCGGTCAGTTCGATTGTGCTCATGTCTTCCTTAACGTCGTCGCGTCGCTCGGTTATTCCGAGGCTACCGGTGCGGCGGCCCGCCCGGGGACTGCGGCGGAAGGTTGGGGCGCGGCTGATTCAGCACGGTGGGCTGCTCGCCCAACGGCGGTGACGTCGGCCGCGGGCGCGGCGGCGGCTGTTGGGCCTGGGGGCGCGGCTGTGGATTCTGCGGGGGCCGCGGATTGTGTTGGGGTCGGGGCTGCTGCTGGGGCTGGGGTGGCGGGGGTCGGGTCCAGTTCTGCGGCTGCGGCGGCATCGGCGGACGCGGCCCCATCTGCGGGCCGATCGGGGCGGCCGGCGCGGCCGGGCGGCGGCGACGGCGCAGCAGCATCCAGGTCATTCCGCCCAGCAGCAGCACGCCCGCGCCGATGAGCGGACCGATCCACACCCACGGATTGAGCGAACTGTCCTGCTTCGGCGCCACCGCCAGGGTCACGCCGTGGCTCTCCAGGTACGAGCGCAGCGCGATGTTGTCGGTGATGAAGTTGAAGGACGCCTTCTCATCGCGCAGGGCGGCGCCCGAGGAATTGGTACCGACCACCGCGCCGTCGGCGCCCACGGTCGGACCACCGGACATGCCCTGGCCGAGCACGGCGGAGATCTCGGTGCGGTACAGGCCGTTGTCGCTGTTCTGCCGCGACGAGACGGTGCCGTTCTTGTACGACGGCTGCGCGATGGCCGTGGACTCGTTGGTCGACTGCACAGCGCCGGGGAAACCGACGGCGACCACTTCGTCGCCCGGTTCGGGCGCCTCGGCGGAGATCACCAGGGCCCGGAGTCCGTCCCGCGGAGCGACCTTCACCAGCGCGTTGTCGCCCTCGTCGAAGCTCTGGTAGTTCACCACGTCGACGGCGGTCCACTCCGGGAACAGCTGATGGTCGCCGGTGGGTTGACGCAGACGCACGGTGGTGGACGCACCCGCGTCGC
Source organism: Gordonia alkaliphila (assembly GCF_039542465.1). Taxonomy (NCBI): domain Bacteria; kingdom Bacillati; phylum Actinomycetota; class Actinomycetes; order Mycobacteriales; family Gordoniaceae; genus Gordonia; species Gordonia alkaliphila. Next base: position 42,663 of record NZ_BAABIE010000002.1, read on the forward strand.
CGTTCGGCGCACGCACGGTCCATTCCTCGGCGGCGGCCTGTTCGTAGATCCGCGACGCCCACGCATCGTCGCGCCCCTGCGCGCGGGCGACCGTCTCCACGGCACGCTGCCGGAAGGCGTTGAGGATGCCCTCGTCGGACGGATCGACGCAGTGCCCGGCGGTCGCCACATAGCCGGCCGGGTCCACCACGTAGCCGGTGCAGTTGCCGGTCACGGTGAGGTCCTCGAGCCAGCGGTTGCCGCTCTCGAACGGGATCTGCACGGCCGCAGTGAACTCGGTCTGCAGGAAGACGAGCGACGGTCCCACCGTGTCCGCGATCGACCCGGAACCGTCGGCTCGCGCCATCCCCGCGCCCCCGGTCGTGAACGCGAGCACGCCTACTGTCAGCAGCGCCAGCGCGCGCGGAAACGTCCTCACGCGGCTGAAAGTATCACAGGCCTCAGACGGTGAACCCGAGGGCGCGCAGCTGTTCGCGACCGTCGTCGGTGATCTTGTCCGGGCCCCACGGCGGCAGCCAGACCCAGTTGATCTCCACGTCGGTGCACAGGCCGCTGCCGACGAGTGCGCCGCGCGTCTGATCCTCGATCACATCGGTGAGCGGGCAGGCCGGCGAGGTGAGCGTCATGTCCAGGCGCACGGCGGCGTCCTCGTTCACCTCGAAGCCGTAAACCAGGCCGAGGTCGACGACGTTGATACCCAGCTCGGGGTCCACCACGTCGCGCATCGCCTCTTCCACGGCGTCGTGCGACGGCAGAGCGGTGTTCGGTTCGGTCATCTCAGACTCCAGTCTTCTCGTCAATTTGGGCCAGCGCGTCCTTGAAGGCCAGCCAGCCGAGCAGAGCGCACTTGACGCGCGCCGGGTACTTGCTGACGCCGGAGAAGGCGATGCCGTCGCCGATGAGGTCCTCGTCGCCGAGGTCGGCGCCCCGCGAGGTCAGCATCCCGTGGTACGACTCCACGGCCGCCAGGGCCTGCTCGGTGGTCAGGCCGACGATCTGGTCGTAGAGCACCGAGGTGGAGGCCTGCGAGATCGAGCAACCCTGGCCGTCGTAGGAGACGTCGGCGATCACACCGTCGTCGACGGCCACCCGCAAGGTCACCTCGTCGCCGCAGGTCGGGTTGACGTGGTGTACTTCGGCGCCGAAGGGTTCGCGGAGACCGCGACCGTGCGGGTGCTTGTAATGGTCCAGGATCACTTCCTGGTACATCTGCTCCATTCGCATGGTCAGTCCTCTCCTCCCCCGCTAGTGCCGAAGAACTCCTGCGCCCGCCGGATGCCTGCGGCCAGGGCGTCGACCTCGTCGACGGTGTTGTACAGCGCGAACGACGCGCGGGCGCTGGCGGCGACGCCGAGACGTCGGTGCAGCGGCCACGCGCAGTGGTGGCCCACGCGGATGGCGATGCCCTCGTCGTCGAGGATCTGTCCGAGGTCGTGGGCGTGGATGCCGTCGACGACGAAGGAGACCGCAGCGCCGCGGTCGGTGCTGTCGGCCGGGCCGATCAGGCGCAGTCCGTCGATCGCGCCGAGCTGCTCCAGGGCGTGGTCGACGAGGACGTGCTCGTGCGCGGCGATCTCGTCCATGCCGATCGCCTCCAGGTACTCCACGGCGGCGCCGAGCCCGATCACCTGCGAGGTCATCGGCACGCCGGCCTCGAAGCGCTGGGGCGGCGGCGCGTAGGTGGAGCCCTCCATGGTGACCGTCTCGATCATCGATCCGCCGGTGAGGAAGGGCGGCAACTGCGCCAACAGCTGCGCGCGCCCGAACAGCACACCCACGCCGGACGGGCCGAGCATCTTGTGCCCGGAGAACGCGGCGAAGTCCACGCCGAGGGCGTGGAAGTCCACCGGCAGGTGGGGCACCGACTGGCACGCGTCCAGCACGGTGATCGCATGCACCGCGCGGGCCCGGGCCACCAGCTCCGGCACGTCGGTCACCGCACCGGTCACGTTGGACTGGTGCGTGAAGGCGACGATCTTCACTGAATCGTCGAGGGTCAGCGAGTCGAGGTCGATCCGGCCGTCGTCGGTCACGCCGTACCAGGCCAGCGTGGCTCCGGTCCGTCGGCACAGTTCCTGCCAGGGCACCAGGTTCGCGTGGTGCTCGAGCTCGGTCACCACCACGGTGTCCCCCGGTCCCAGCGGCGCACCGTCGAACACCGTGGCCGATCGCTCGTCGCCCAGGGCGTAGGCCACCAGGTTCAGCGCCTCGGTGGCGTTCTTGGTGAAGACGATCTCGTCGACTGCGGCGCCCACGAAACCGGCGATCGCCGCCCGCGCGTGCTCGTAGTCGTCGGTGGCCTCCTCGGCCAGCTGATGGGCCCCGCGATGCACGGCGGCGTTGCGGTTCAGGAGGAAGTCCCGCTCGGCGTCGAGCACCTGGAGCGGTCGTTGCGACGTGGCGCCCGAATCGAGGTAGACCAGCGGCCGATCCTCGCGCACCGTGCGCGCGAGGATCGGGAAGTCGGCCCGGATCCGGTCGAGGTTCACTTCGCTGCGACGGCGGAGGTGAACCGGACGTAGCCGTTCTCCTCGAGCTCGTCGGCCAGTTCGGGACCGCCAGATTCCGCGATCCGGCCGTCGACGAAGACGTGCACGTGGTCGGGCTTGATGTAGCGCAGAATCCGGGTGTAGTGGGTGATCAGCAGGACGCCGCCGCCTTCGCTCTCGCGGTAGCGGTTGACGCCCTCGGAGACCACGCGCAGTGCGTCGACGTCCAGGCCGGAGTCGGTCTCGTCGAGCACGGCGATCTTCGGCTTGAGCAGCGACAGCTGCAGGATCTCCAGGCGCTTCTTCTCGCCGCCGGAGAAGCCTTCGTTGACGCCGCGGTCGCCGAACGCCGGGTCGATCTCCAGCGCGCTCATCGCTTCGCGGTTCTCCTTGACCCAGTGGCGCAGCTTGGGGGCTTCGCCGCGGACCGCGGTGACCGCGGTGCGCAGGAAGTTCGACGTCGAGACGCCGGGGACCTCCACCGGGTACTGCATGGCCAGGAACAGGCCGGCGCGGGCGCGCTCGTCGACGCTCATGGCCAGCACGTCTTCACCGTCAAGGGTGATCGAACCCTGAGTGACGGTGTAGCGCGGGTGACCGGCGATGGCGTAGGCGAGGGTCGACTTGCCCGAGCCGTTGGGGCCCATGATGGCGTGCGTCTGGCCCGAATCGAGGCTCAGATTGACGCCCTTGAGGATGTGGATGGGCTCGGCGTCGGCGTCGGCCGGGGTCACGTCGACGTGCAGGTCGCGGATTTCGAGAGTGCTCACAGTTGGTCTCGTCTTTCTTCAGGCAGGCTGGGGCGCGCTCAGGCGCCGGCGGATTCGAGTTCGGCTTCGATGGCTGCTTCGAGCCGCTCGCGAAGTTCGGGGATGGTGATCTTGGCCAGGACCTCGCCGAAGAAGCCGCGGACCACCAGGCGGCGTGCCACGTCTTCGGGGATGCCGCGCGACTGCAGGTAGAACAGCTGCTCGTCGTCGAACCGGCCGGTGGCGCTGGCGTGTCCGGCGCCGCGGATCTCGCCGGTCTCGATCTCCAGGTTGGGGACCGAGTCGGCGCGCGCGTTGTCGGTCAACACCAGGTTGCGGTTGAGCTCGTAGGTCTCGGTGCCCTCGGCGGACGGCCGGATCAGCACGTCGCCGATCCAGACGGTGCGGGCCTCGCCGCGCTTGTCACCGGACGGGTCACCCTGCAGGGCGCCCTTGTAGGTCACGTGCGAACGGCACATCGGTGCGCTGTGATCGACCAACAGACGCTGCTCGAGGTGCTGGCCCGCGTCGGCGAAGTACAGGCCCCACAGTTCGGCGTCGCCGCCGGGAGCGTTGTACTGCACGCGCGGGGACAGCCGAATGGTGTTGCCGCCCAAGCTGATCGCGAAGTGACGGAGGGTGGCGTCGCGGCCGAGCGCGAGGTGGTGCGCGGTCACGTGCACGGCGTCGTCGTCCCAGTCGTGCACGTTGACCACGGTCAGATGCGCACTGTCGGCGGCGATGATCTCGACGTTCTCACCGATGGTGCCGCCGCCGCGCTGGTCCAGGACCACGGTGGCGTGCGAGAACGCCTCGGCGTGGATCTGCACGTGCGAGTAGGCCACCTGGCCCTCACCCGGGCCGGTCATGGTGATCACGACGGGCTCGGCGACCTGCGCCTCGCGCTCGATGGTCACCACGGTGGCCTCGGTGAACGACGAATAGGCCTGTGCCGCAACGCGATCGAAGGGCACGCCGGCGGTGCCGAGGCGCTCGTCCGTGCGGGTCACGGTCTCGGTGCGGACACCGTCGCCCGCACCCTCGACCACGACGGTCGTGGTCGAGGTGGCCTCGGCGGTGCCGTTGTGCAGTCCGCGCAGGCGGCGGAACGGGGTGAACCGCCACGCCTCTTCACGCTGACTGGGCACCTCGAAGGCGTCCACGTCGTACGAGGTGAACAGCTCGCCCTTGTTGACCACCACCGCGGCGGGGGCGTTGTCGGTGATCGTGCTCTTATCCGGGGCCGCCATCAGCCGACCGATCCTTCCATCTGCAGCTCGATGAGCCGGTTCAGTTCCAGTGCGTATTCCATGGGCAGTTCCTTGGCGATGGGCTCCACGAAGCCGCGCACCACCATGCCCATGGCCTCTTCTTCGGTGAGGCCGCGGCTCATCAGGTAGAAGATCTGATCGTCGCTGACCTTGGAGACCGTCGCCTCGTGCCCCATCGTCACGTCGTCCTCGCGGATGTCGACGTACGGGTAGGTGTCGCTGCGGCTGATCTGGTCCACCAGCAGGGCATCGCATTCCACGGTGGAACGGCTGCCGTGGGCGCCCGGATTGATCTTGATCAGGCCGCGGTACGACGACCGGCCGCCGCCGCGAGCCACCGACTTGGAGATGATGTTGCTCGACGTGTTCGGCGCCAGGTGGACCATCTTGGATCCGGTGTCCTGGTGCTGGCCGGGGCCGGCGAAGGCCACCGAGAGCACCTCGCCCTTGGCGTGCTCACCGGTCAGCCACACGGCCGGGTACTTCATGGTGACCTTGGAGCCGATGTTGCCGTCGACCCATTCCATGGTCGCGCCCTCTTCGGCCTTGGCACGCTTGGTCACCAGGTTGTAGACGTTGTTCGACCAGTTCTGAATGGTGGTGTACCGGCAGCGGCCGCCCTTCTTCACCACGATCTCGACCACGGCCGAGTGCAGCGAGTCGGACTTGTAGATCGGTGCGGTGCAGCCCTCGACGTAGTGCACGTAGGCACCCTCGTCGACGATGATCAGGGTGCGCTCGAACTGACCCATGTTCTCGGTGTTGATCCGGAAGTAGGCCTGCAGCGGGATGTCGACGTGGACGCCCGGCGGGACGTAGACGAACGAGCCGCCCGACCAGACCGAGGTGTTCAGCGCGGAAAACTTGTTGTCGCCGGCCGGGATCACGCTGCCGAAGTACTCCTGGAAGATCTCCGGGTGCTCCTTCAGTCCGGTGTCGGTGTCGAGGAAGATGACACCCTTCTCCTCCAGGTCCTCGCGGATCTGGTGGTAGACCACCTCGGACTCGTACTGCGCGGCCACACCGGCCACCAGGCGCTGCTTCTCCGCTTCGGGGATGCCGAGCCGGTCATAGGTGTTCTTGATGTCCTCGGGCAGGTCTTCCCACGACTGCGCCTGCTTCTCCGTGGACCGCACGAAGTACTTGATGTTGTCGAAGTCGATGCCGCTCAGGTCGGCGCCCCACGTCGGCATCGGCTGCTTGTCGAAGATGCGGAGGGCCTTGAGGCGCTGCTCCAGCATCCATTCCGGCTCGCTCTTCTTCGCGGAGATGTCGCGCACCACGGCTTCGGACAGGCCGCGCTGGGCGGAAGCGCCGGCGACGTCGCTGTCGGACCAGCCGTAGCCGTACCGGTCGAAGGACGCGATGGTCTCTTCCTGGGTCAGCGGGGCCGGAGCAGTGGTCGCGGCGGGGTCAGTGACCGTCATCGTGAGGCCTTTCCGTCGGTGTTCGGTGCTGTAGTGGATTTTGGGGCTGTAGCGGATTCTGGGGCGGGTGTTCGTCGTGCGATGGGTACGTGCGTGGTGCACACGCAGTCGCCGTTGGCGATAGTCGCCAACCGCTGAACGTGCGTCCCGAGCAATTCGGTGAATCGTACGGTCTCGGCTTCGCACAGCTCCGGAAACTCCGTCGCGACGTGCGCCACCGGACAGTGGTGCTGGCAGATCTGCACGCCGGTGCCCACTTCGCGCACGTTGGCCGAATAGCCGGCGCTGGTGAGTGCGTCGGCGATGTCTTCCACGGTGCGGACCACGTCGTCGTCGCCGGTGGCGGGCGCCACCGAGGCGACCATGCCGTCCACCCGATCGCGAGCGAACTCCGAGACGGCCTGCTCGCCGCCGACGTCGCGCAGCTTGCGCAGCGCGGCACCGGCGAGGTCATCGTAGGCGTGTCGCAGTTTGCCCCGACCGTTCGGGCTGAGCTGGAACCATTTGGCCGGACGGCCGCGGCCGCCCTTGCCGAAGCCGGGCGCCGCTGTCTGCACATCGCCCGCATCGACCAGTATGTCCAGGTGGCGACGGACACCGGCGGCACTGATGCCGAGTCGGTCGGCGATATCACTCGCGGTGAGCGGCCCCTCATCGATCAAGAGGGAGACGACGGCAGCGCGGGTCTGGCCGTCAGCGCCAGGCCCGTCTGCGAACTGCTCGATGAGCAGCGAGTTCCCACCGTCCATGCTTTTCACAACATTATTGTGACGTAATTATTCCCGGGCTTCCAGCAAGGGTGACCTAAGCGGGTCCGTGTCGACGGGTCGCCGGAACCGGTGCCCGGATGCCTTAGAGTCTGACGGGTGCGGAACGTTCCAGGAGTGCGCGCTGCGCTCGATCACCTCGGCCTGTCTCGGCCGTCGAGGAACACCGACATCGATGCGACCGGCGATTACGGCGTATCGCTGGCCCGGTTGCACGGCGAGGACGCCCACGTCGGACCGCTCAACCCGCTGGAGAACAAGCGGCTGCGTCGCATCCGGTTGTTCGGCACCACCGGCGCCGTACTGATCCTGATCGGTTCGCTCGGCACCGGCATGATGCCGGTGCTGCAGAACCCGATCGTCGGCATGCGAGTGCTCTCGCTGCCCTCCCGGATGTTCTCCACGGCACTGACCATCTCCATCGGCGGCACCATGATGCTGGTGCTGGCCTGGATTCTGCTGGGCCGCTATGCGATCGGCAGATACTCCGTGGAAGTGGCGGAGAATCGCAGTCCGGCCCGCCGGATGTCCCGCTCGCAGGCCGACCGCACCCTGGTGATGTGGATCGTGCCGCTGCTGTTCGCGCCGCCGCTGTTGAGCAAGGACGTCTACTCCTATCTCGCGCAGAGCGCGATCGGCTTCCGCGGGATGGATCCGTACACCTACAGCCCGATGCGCGGTCTCGGCGTCGATCACCCATTGAGTCTGTCGGTGCCGAACCTCTGGAAGGACACGCCGGCACCGTACGGGCCGCTGTTTCTGTGGATCGGTGAGCACATCACCTGGGTCACCGGCGAGAACATCACCGCGGCGATCGTCCTGCATCGCATGGTGGCCCTGTTCGGCGTGGCGCTCATCATCTGGGCGCTGCCCCGACTGGCCCGTCGCTGCGGGGTGTCGTCGGTGGCCGCCCTCTGGCTGGGCGCCCTGAATCCACTGCTGATCCTGCACCTGGTCGGCGGTATCCACAACGAGGCGCTGATGATCGGCATGATGCTGGTCGGCGTCGAATGGTGCTTCCGTGCCATCTACGACAGCGACAGTCTCTGGTCGCCGCAGCGGCGCCTGCCGTCGCGGGCGGGTTGGCTGCTGCTGGCCGGCTGCGCGGTGATCGCCGCCTCGGCGATGGTCAAGGTCACCTCCCTGCTCGCGCTCGGTTTCGTCGGCGTCGCCCTCGCGCGGCGCTGGGGCGGGACCCTGCCCGCGCTGCGCAACGCGCCGTGGCGCCAATGGTGGTCGCGCTCGCGGCAGACGGTGCGGGCATTGGGCGGCGCCGCGCTCCTCACCGGAGCGGTCGCGATCGGCGTCGTGGTGGCGATCTGCGTCGGCACCGGACTCGGCTTCGGCTGGACGTCGACCACCACCACCGGCGGCATCGTCCGCTCCTGGATGTCCATGCCCACCCTGCTGTCGGTGGTGGCCGGGCGCATCGGCTTGTGGCTCGGCCTGGGTGAACAGACCCAGGTGATCCTCGACGTGGCCCGGCCGATCGGTCAGCTCGTCGCGGTGGTGCTCGTGATCCGATGGCTGCTGGCGGTGCTCGCCGGCCGCATCCATCCGCTCGGCGGCCTGGGCATCGCGATGGCCACCGTCATCTTCTTCTTCCCGTTCGTGCAGGCCTGGTACCTGCTCTGGGCCATCATCCCGCTCGCCGCGTGGGCCACGACGCGCTGGTTCCGGGTCGGCACGGTTGTGATCTCCGCGATAATCGCCGTGGTCGTGATGCCCACCAGCTCGGATACTTCACCGATGGTGGTGGTGCAGGGACTGTCCACCGGCCTGCTGATGACCCTGGTGGCCAGCATCTTCTTCTTCATCGACCATCCGACACGTCGGTGGTGGGCCGCCCGCAGGCGGGTCTGACCCGAATACCGTGCTGCGGCGCTCGGGGCCTAGGCTGGGCTACGTGCAGTCCGCTTCTGTTTCGTCCCCGGCCGTCGAGATTCGGGGTCTTCGCAAGCAGTTCGGCGAGGTCACCGCGGTCGACGGTTTGGACCTGGTCCTGCCCCGCGGCCAGATCCTCGCCCTCCTCGGCCCCAACGGGGCCGGCAAGACCACCACCGTCGAGGCCTGTGAAGGCTTCCTCCGTCCCGATGCCGGGCAGGTCCGCGTCCTCGGTCTGGACCCGATCGCCGACAACGACCGCCTCCGCGCGCGGATCGGCGTGATGTTGCAGGGCGGTGGCGCCTACCCCGGTGCGAAGGCCGGCGAGATGCTGGCCCTCTGCGCCGCCTACAGCGCCGATCCCCTCGACCCCGATTGGCTGCTCGACATGCTGGGGCTGCGCGAGAACGTGCGGACGCCGTATCGACGGCTGTCCGGCGGGCAGCAGCAGCGTCTCGCGCTGGCCTGTGCCCTAGTGGGCCGCCCCGAACTGGTCTTCCTCGACGAACCGACCGCCGGCCTCGACGCCCACGCTCGGATCCTGGTGTGGGAGCTGATCTCCGCCCTGCGCGCCGACGGTGTCTCGGTGCTCCTCACCACGCATCTGCTCGACGAAGCCGAGCAGTTGGCCGACGAGATCGTCATCGTGGACCACGGCCGGGTGGTCGCCTCGGGTGCGCCGACCGACCTCACCGGCGCCCAGTCGCAAGACCGGTTGCGCCTGCTCACCGCGACGCCGATCGACCCCGACGAGCTCGCCGCCGCCCTCGGCGCGGGGTACCGCTGCGAGCGCGGCACGAGCGGCGCGTACGCGGTGATCGGCGCGCTCACACCGCGGTTGATCGCCGACGTCGCGGCCTGGTGCGCCGAGCGCGACGTGCTCGCCACCGAACTCACGGCCGCGCAGCGCAGTCTGGAAGAAGTCTTCCTCAACCTCACCGGAGCGGAGGTCCGCCGATGAGTACGGCACGTTTCCCGGTCGGGACGTTCACCCCGCGGCCGCAACCGGCGTCGCTGCCCCGGATGCTGGGCGCCCAGACCCGACTGGAACTGACGCTGCTGCTGCGCAACGGCGAGCAGCTGCTGCTGACCATGTTCATTCCGATCACCCTGCTGATCGGCCTCTGTCTGCTCCCCATCGGCACCGCCTCCGGCGATTCGGCCGCCGACCGCGCCGCGCAGTTCGTGCCCGCCATCCTGGCGGTCTCCATCATGTCGACGGCCTTTACCGGTCAGGCCATCGCGGTGGGCTTCGACCGGCGCTACGGTGCGCTGAAACGGCTCGGCGCCACGCCGATCCCACGCTGGGGCATCATCGCGGGCAAGACCTTCGCCGTGATCATCGTGGTGGCGCTGCAGGCGCTGATCATCGGGGCGATCGGCCTGGCCTTCGGCTGGCGCCCGGAGGCGGCGGGCCTGGCCATCGGCGCACTGGCTATCGCCCTGGGCACCGCGGCCTTCGCCGCGCTCGGCCTGCTGCTCGGCGGCACCCTCAAGGCCGAGGTGGTGCTGGCGCTGGGCAACCTCATCTGGTTCGTGCTGCTGGGCCTGGCCGGACTGGTGGTGTTCGACGATCGGCTGCCCGACGGGGCACGACTGCTCGTCGAGTGGTCCCCCTCCGGCGCTCTCACGCAGGCGCTCGCGCAGGCGGTGGGTCAGAACGCCTTCGACATCGGCAGTCTTCTCGTCCTTCTCGTCTGGGCCGTCGCCGGCGGTCTTCTCGCAATCAGGTGGTTCAAGTTCGAATGAGTACTTCCGTCACTCCGGCCTCCGGCTGGCTCGGTTTCCGCACGCCCTCGCTGCGGTTCCTCTACGGCTGGGCCGTGGCCAACCTCGCCGCCAACGTCCTACTCGTGGTGACCGGCGGCGCAGTCCGGGTGACCGGCTCCGGTCTCGGTTGCCCCACCTGGCCGCAGTGCGGCGACGGCAAGTACACGCCGCCGATGACCTATCACGGCGTGATCGAGTTCGGCAATCGCATGCTCACCTGGCTGTTGGTGGCGATCGCGGTGGCGACCTGGGTCGCGGCCATGCGCTACCGGCCGGTCGATCACGTGGCCCGCCGCCTGGCGACGCTGGTGGCCCTCGGGGTGCCGCTGCAAGCCGTGATCGGCGGCATCACGGTGCTGACCAAACTGAACCCGTGGGTGGTGGCGTTCCACTTCCTGGCGACCATTCTGATCATCTCGCTCGCCACCTGGATGGTGTACCGCACGCGCCCGAACGTCGCGACCGACCCCGATGAGGTGCCGGTTCCCCGCGACTCGGTGATCGCTCGGCTCGCCACGGCACTGGCGATCACCGTCTACGCGATCACCTGGACCACGATCTACCTCGGCACCGTGGTGACCGGATCCGGACCGCACTCGGGCGACGAGGACTCCCACCGCAACAATCTGGATCCGGTGCTGGCCACCCAGTTGCACGCGGATGCGGTGTGGGCCCTGCTCGGCACCGGTTTCGCGCTGCTGCTGCTCGCCGTGATCGCACGGTTGGCCATGCAGCGGTCGGCGTGGTGGTTCGCCGGCATTCTGCTGCTGCAGGGCGTGATCGGTTACGTGCAGTACTCCACGGGGCTGCCGGTGATCCTGGTGGTGCTGCACATGTTCGGCAGCGCCTTGCTGATGATCGGCGCGACGGTGCTGCTGCTGCAGGCCGTCGACGCCGATCGGACGCGCGAAACCGCCTGAGTCAGCGGTAGTCGACGACCTTGCGGTTGCGGGCCTTCGGGAAGCGGTGCGAACCGGCGACCCACCCGGCCATCTGACGCCAGTGCGACGGCTGCACCGTCGCCTTGTTGGTGAGGTCGCGGTCCCATTCGGCCACTTCCAGGCCCTCGATGCCGTCGACGATGCGTCGGGCTTCCTCCAGGGTGGGCACCACCCGGTCGGCGAGATCGCCGTCCTGCTCGCCCACCAGCGTGATGCGGACGCCGGCCGCACCCGCGGGCTGAAGGACGGCCTTGGCCGAGCCGCCCTCGGCGGCGACGTACTTGCTGATCGATTCGACCACGCCGTAGGCGGGCGTGGTCGGCGCTGCGGTGTTGTCGGTCATGTGGCTCATCATAACCGCGTGCCACACTGAGCTATGCGAGCGATCACTGTGACGTCCATCGGCGGTCCCGACGTGCTGACACCGGGACCGGCGCCCGATCCGAAGCCCGCTCCGGGGCAGGTCCTGGTACGCGTGGGCGCGGCCGGAGTGAACTTCATCGACACCTACCTCCGCAGCGGCCTCTACCCCATGCCCGTGCCGTACGTCCCGGGCAGCGAAGGCGCCGGCGAGGTCGTCGCGCTCGGCCCGGGCGTGACGGAGCTGTCCGTCGGCCAGCGGGTGGCCTGGTGCGACGTCCCCGGCAGCTACGCCGAGCTCGTCGCGGTGCCGGTGGCCCGCGCCCTGGTGATCCCGGACGGGGTGAGCGACGAGGCGGCCGGCTCCAGCCTGCTGCGCGGGCTCACCGCCCACTATCTGCTCGACGGCGCGGCCGCGCCGCGGTCCGGCGAGACCGTGCTGGTGCAGGCCGGTGCGGGCGGCGTCGGCCTGCTGCTGACGCAGTTGGCCACACGCGCGGGACTGCGCGTGCTGACCACCGTGTCCAGCGACGCGAAGGAGCGGCTGGCGCGCGCCGCGGGCGCCGACGAGATCCTGCGTTACGGCGACGATCTGGCGCAGCGGATCCGCGTCCTCACCGACGGGCGCGGGGTCGCGGTGGCCTACGACGGCGTCGGCGCGGACACCTTCGAGCAGTCGTTGGCGGCGACCGCGGTGCGCGGACGCGTGGTGCTCTTCGGCGCCGCGAGCGGACCGGTGCCGCCGTTCGATCTGCAGCGACTCAACCCGCTCGGGTCGCTGTCGGTGATCCGCCCGACGCTGGGCCACTACATCGCCGATCCGGCGGAACTGGCCTGGCGCGCCGGCGAATACTTCGGGGCACTCGCCGACGGTTCGGTGCAGGTGCGCGTGGGCCAGCGCTATGGCTTGGACGGCGCGGCGCAGGCCCACCGGGACCTGGAGGGTCGTCGGACCACCGGGACGACGGTGCTCGTTCCCTAGGAGTACGCGAGAAGTACGAGACGCCTAGAAGTACGAGGCGATCGTGGGCCAGTCGAGCACGGCGTCGACGGCCAGGCCGCAGAACAGCAGGGCCAGGTACTCGTTGGACTTGAGGAAGATCTTGAGCGGCTTCACGTCGACGCCGCGCCGGGTCTCGATGTACAGGCGCGTCACGTACCAGAGGAACCAGCCGCCGGCGAGGATCGCGACCGCGAAGTAGATCCAGCTCGTCACCGGAATCAGGAACAGCGACGTGATCACCGTGAGCCAGGTGTAGATCAGCATCTGGCGGGTGACGTGCTCAGGAGTGGCGATCACCGGGAGCATCGGCACCCCGGCGGCCTCGTAGTCGGCGCGGTAGCGCCAGGCCAGCGCCCAGGTGTGCGGCGGCGTCCAGAAGAAGACCACCAGGAACAGCACGAACGGCTGCCAGCTCAGCGAACCGGTGACCGCGGCCCAGCCGACCAGCGCGGGCATGCACCCGGCGGCGCCGCCCCAGATCACGTTCTGCCAGGTCCGGCGCTTGAGGATGAGGGTGTAGACGCCCACGTAGAAGGCGATGGTGATCATCACCAGCACCGGCGGCAGCCACGGGCGGACGTTGCCGTACGCCTGGGTGCCGAAGTACAGGACCAGGAACGACGCGACGGCCAGGACCAGGCCGAAGATCAGCACGTGGCGAACCGGTACCGCGTGGCGTGCCAGCGGTCGGCGCTCGGTGCGCTTCATCTTCTGGTCGATGTCGGCGTCGGCCACCATGTTCAGGCTGTTGGCGCTCGCGGCGCCCAACCAGCCGCCGATCACGGTGATCAGAATCAAGCCGATGTCCACCCGGCCGCGCTCGGCCTGCAGCATCACCGGGATGGTCGATACCAGCAGCAGCTCGATCACGCGCGGCTTGGTGAGCGCGATATAGGCGAGCAGCGTGGCCTTCAGGCGGGCCGGTACCGAGGTGGGCGCCTCAGCGGTGGCCGAAGCGGGCGATGCCTCGCCGCTGGCGGAAGCGTTCGTATTTACGCTTTCCCCGATCCTCAACGACTGGCTCCTTTGTTTCTGCGCAGCACAGCCACGACGACGCGATTGCAGATTCCGAATGCGCACTGGGGCTGATGATTTAAATGGTAACTCTCCCGGCGCTATGCGAAGAATCCGGCCGGTCAGGCAGTGGCGCACGACGCGGTCTCGGCCGGATGCCGGTACATGCCCTAGGCTGGTGGAATCCGCCGTTTCTACCCCACAGGAGATTGCCCGATCGTGGCCGTTACAGATGAGATCGCAGCGCTGACCAAGCCGGTGTACCCCGCTGATTGGACGGAGGTGGACACACGCGCGGTCGACACGGCCCGGCTGCTGGCCGCGGACGCCGTGCAGCACTGCGGGAGTGGACATCCGGGGACCGCGATGAGCCTGGCACCCCTGGCGTACACCCTGTACCAGCGCGTGATGCGCCACGATCCGACCGACCCGGAGTGGGTGGGCCGCGACCGTTTCATCCTGTCGTGCGGCCACTCCAGCCTCACCCAGTACATCCAGCTCTACCTCGGCGGTTTCGGTCTGGAACTGTCCGACATCCAGGCGCTGCGCACCTGGGACTCGCTGACCCCCGGGCACCCGGAGTACCGGCACACCAAGGGCGTGGAGATCACCACCGGTCCCCTGGGCCAGGGTCTGGCGTCGGCCGTCGGCATGGCGATGGCGGCGCGCCGCGAGCGCGGCCTGTTCGATCCGGACGCCGCGACCGGGCAGAGCCCGTTCGACCATCACATCTACGTGATCGCCTCCGACGGCGACATCGAAGAGGGCGTCACGGCCGAGGCCGGTTCGCTGGCCGGCACCCAGCAGCTGGGCAACCTGATCGTCTTCTACGACCAGAACCACATCTCGATCGAGGACGACACCACGATCGCCCTCACCGAGGACACCGCCGCGCGCTACGCGTCGTACGGCTGGGATGTCCAGGTGATCGAGGGCGGCGAAGACGTCGTCGCGATCGAGGCCGCCGTGGCGCACGCCAAGAGCGTGACCGACAAGCCGTCGATCATCCTGATCCGCACCATTATCGCCTGGCCGGCACCCACCAAGATGAACACCGGCGCCTCGCACGGCAGTGCGCTCGGCGCCGACGAGGTGGCCGCCACCAAGAAGATCCTCGGCTTCGACCCGGAACTGGACTTCGAGGTCTCCGACGCGGTGATCACCCACACCCGCGCGCTGGCCGAACGCGCCGCCGCCGACCGCGCCCAGTGGCAGGTCGGGTTCGACGCCTGGGCCGCCGACAACGCCGAGAACAAGGCCCTCTTCGACCGTCTCTCCGCCCACGAGCTTCCGGAGGGCTGGACAGACGTCCTGCCGACCTGGGCTCCCGGCGACAAGGCCGTGGCGACTCGCTCGGCGTCGGGCAAGGTGCTGTCCGCACTGGCTCCGGTGCTGCCGGAACTGTGGGGCGGCTCGGCCGACCTCGCGGGCTCCAACAACACCACGATGGACGGCGCCGTGTCGTTCGGCCCCGAGTCGATCAGCACCTCCACCTGGACCGCGCACCCGTACGGTCGCACCCTGCACTTCGGCATCCGCGAGCATGCGATGGCGGCGATCCTCAACGGCATCGTGCTGCACGGCCCGACGCGCGCGTACGCGGGCACCTTCCTGCAGTTCGCCGACTACATGCGCCCCGCGGTGCGGCTGGCCGCACTCATGGAGATCGATCCGATCTACGTGTGGACGCACGACTCGATCGGCCTCGGCGAGGACGGCCCCACCCACCAGCCGGTGGAGCATCTGGCCGCGTTGCGCGCGATCCCGGGCCTGGACGTGGTGCGCCCGGCCGACGCCAACGAGACCGCCCACGCCTGGCGGCATCTGCTGACCCGCCGCAGTCGGCCGGTCGGCCTGGCCCTGACCCGCCAGAACGTCCCGGTCCTGGAGGGCACGTCCTACGAGGGCGTCGCCCGCGGCGGTTACGTGCTCGTCGAGCCCGCGCAGGCCCCGGCCGTGGTGCTGATCGGCACCGGCTCGGAGGTCTCGCTCGCCGTGGAGGCCGCGGAAACCCTTGCCGCCGAAGGCATTTCGGCACGCGTGGTGTCCATGCCGTCGCTCGAGTGGTTCGACGAACAGGATCAGGCCTACCGCGACTCGGTGCTCCCCGCCGGTGTGCCGCGCGTGGTGATCGAGGCCGGCATCGCCATGCCGTGGTACCGCGTGGTGCACGGCGGCGGCGGCATCAGCCCCGCAGCGGGCGAGATCGTCTCGCTGGAGCACTTCGGCGCGTCGGCACCGTACCAGACGCTGTACACCGAGTTCGGGATCACCGCCGAGGCCGTCGCCGCGGCGGCGCACCGGCTGCTCGAGCGCTGACCCCCCGAGCGACTCTGAAGAGAGAAGGAGAACATTCGATGACGCAGAATGCGAAACTCGCCGACCTGTCCGCCGCGGGCGTCTCGGTCTGGCTCGACGACCTGTCCCGCGACATGATCGACTCGGGTGCGCTGCGCCGCGAGATCGACGAGCACTCGGTGGTCGGGGTGACCACCAACCCGGCCATCTTCCAGGCGGCCATCGCCAAGTCGTCGATGTACGACGACCAGATCGCCGCGCTCGCCGCGCAGGGCGCCGACGTGGACGCGACGCTCACCGCGATCACCACCGACGACGTCCGGTCGGCGTGTGACGTGTTGGCCGCGGTCGCCGTCGACTCCGACGGCGTCGACGGTCGCGTATCGATCGAGGTGGATCCGCGGCTGGCGCACGACACCGACGCCACCGTGGCGCAGGCGATCGAGCTGTCCAAGATCGTCGACCGCTCCAACGTGCTGATCAAGATTCCGGCCACCAAGGCGGGGCTGCCGGCGATCACCCGCGTGCTGGCCGAGGGCATCAGCGTCAACGTGACCCTGATCTTCTCGGTGGAGCGCTACCGCGAGGTGATGGAGGCGTTCCTCAACGGGCTCGACGCCGCGCTGGAGAACGGGCACGACGTCGCCGACATCGTCTCGGTCGCCTCGTTCTTCGTCTCCCGCGTGGACACCGAGATCGACAAGCGCCTGGATCAGATCGGCACCCCCGAGGCGCTCGCGCTGCGTGGCAAGGCCGGTCTGGCCAACGCCCGCCTGGCCTACGCGGCCTACACCGAGGTCTTCGATCTCGGGGTGCGCTTCCCCGACCTGAAGGCGCACGGCGCACGCCCGCAGCGGGCGCTGTGGGCGTCGACCGGCGTGAAGAACCCGGAGTACCCGGACACGCTGTACGTCAGCGAACTGGTCGCACCCGACACGGTGAACACCATGCCTGGCAAGACCATGCTGGCCTTCGCCGACCACGGCTGGGTGAACACCGAGTCGATCGTCGGCCGGGACGAGGAGAGCCGCGGCGTCTTCGACGCGCTCAGCCGCGTCGGCATCGATCTCGGCGACGTCTTCGCGCTTCTCGAGACCGAGGGCGTGACCAAGTTCGTCGATGCCTGGGACGAACTGCTGACCGCGACGGCGGCCCAGCTCACGAGCGCTAAGGCCTGACCCCGATGGCTCCCGCGGCAGGCTCGGGCGACGGTGCGTGGACCAATCCCCTCCGGGATCCGCACGACCGGCGCCTGCCGCGGATCGCCGGGCCGTCGGCGCTGGTGATCTTCGGCGTCACCGGTGACCTGTCCCGCCGCAAACTGATGCCGGCGGTGTACGACCTCGCCAACCGTGGTCTGCTGCCGCCCAGCTTCGCGCTGGTCGGCTTCGCCCGCCGCGAATGGAGTGACCGGGACTTCGCCGACACCGTCCGCGACGCGGTGAAGGAGCATTCGCGCACCCGCTTCGACGAGGAACGCTGGGAGCGACTGGCCGAGGGCATCCGCTTCATCGAGGGCAGCTTCGACGACGACGACGCCTTCGACCGCCTCACCACCACGCTCGCCGAATTGGACCGCGAGCGCGGCACCGACGGCAATCACGCCTTCTACCTCGCGATCCCGCCGAACAGCTTCCCGACCGTGCTCAACCAGCTCAAGCGCACCGGGCTGGCCGCCCCGGGCACCGACGGATCCTGGCAGCGGGTGATCATCGAGAAACCGTTCGGCCACGATCTGGAATCCGCCAAGGAACTGAACACCCTGGTCAACAGTGTCTTCCCGGAGGAGTCGGTGTTCCGCATCGATCACTACCTGGGCAAGGAGACGGTCCAGAACATCCTGGCGCTGCGGTTCGCCAACCAGCTCTTCGAACCGCTGTGGTCGAGCCACTACATCGATCATGTGCAGATCACCATGGCCGAGGACATCGGTCTGGGCGGGCGCGCGGGCTACTACGACGGCATCGGCGCCGCCCGCGACGTGATCCAGAACCACCTGCTGCAGTTGCTCGCGCTGATCGCGATGGAGGAGCCCATCTCCTTCTCCCCGCGGGAGCTGCAGGTGGAGAAGATCAAAGTGCTGATGTCGACGCGGAATCTGCTGCCGATCGACGAGAACTCCGCCCGCGGCCGCTACGGCCCCGGCTGGCAGGGCTCGGAACCGGTGCCCGGTCTGCTCGACGAGGGCTTCCGGGCCGATTCGACCACCGAGACCTACGCGGCGATCGCCGTGGAGGTGGACACGCGCCGCTGGGCGGGAGTGCCGTTCTACCTGCGCACCGGCAAGCGTCTGGGGCGTCGGGTCACCGAGATCGCACTGATCTTCAAACGGGCTCCGCACCTGCCGTTCGACGACTCGATGACCGCCGAGCTGGGGCAGAACGCCCTGGTGATCCGGGTGCAGCCGGACGAAGGCGTCACGCTCCGCTTCGGTTCCAAGGTGCCGAGCACCGGCATGGAGGTCCGCGACGTCAACATGGACTTCTCCTACGGCGAGGCCTTCACGGTCAGCTCGCCGGAAGCCTACGAGCGTCTCCTGCTCGACGTGCTGCTCGACGAGCCGTCGTTGTTCCCGGTGAACGAGGAAGTGGAACTCAGCTGGCAGATCCTCGACCCGGTGCTCGCCGAGTGGGCCACCGAGGGCGCACCGGAGACCTACGACGCAGGCACCTGGGGCCCCGCCGACGCGGACAAGATGATGGAACGCACCGGCCGGACCTGGCGGCGGCCCTGAGGAGGCAGCGATGATCGTCGATCTTCCCGACACCAGCACGCTCGACATCAGCAAGAAGCTTGTCCGCATGCGCAACTCCGGCGGCGAGGTGACCATCGGGCGGGTACTGACCCTCGTCATCGACACCGATGCCGGGGAGGAGGCCGAGGCCGCGGTCGACGCCTCCAATCAGGCCAGTCGCGAGCACCCGTGCCGCGTGATCGTCGTCAGTCGCGGCGACCGGAACCAGGCCACCCAGCTCGACGCCCAGATCCGCGTGGGCGGCGACGCCGGCGCCTCCGAGGTGGTGGTGCTGGGTCTGCACGGCGAGCTCGCCGACCACCCGCACGCCGTGGTGACGCCTTTCCTGTTGCCGGACACCCCGGTGGTGACGTGGTGGCCCGGCCGCGCGCCGGCCCGCCCCGCCGCCGACCCGCTCGGCCGGCTGGCCTCGCGTCGTATCACCGACGCCCGGTCGGCGGCCGACTGCGACGGCGCGCTCGCTGCGCGACGTCTCGGGTACAGCGCCGGCGACACCGACCTGGCGTGGAGCGCGACCACGCCGTGGCGCGCCATGCTGGCCTCTGCGCTGGACCGACCGCCGCACGCACCGGTGGACTCCGCGGCGGTGTGCGGACCGGCGCACATCCCGGGTCTGGACCTGATCGCCGGCTGGTTGGCCCACGCCCTCGGGGTACCGGTCACCCGCCGCGTCGGGGACTGGCGGGTCAGCCTCGAGCGCAGTGACGGTGCCGTGGAACTGGTCATGGACGACGCTGGCGGCGGCATCCTGCACTTCCCCGGGCGCCCCGACGGCCGGATGCCGTTCAAACGTCGCACCACGGCAGAATGCCTCGCCGAGGAACTCCGCCGTCTGGATGCCGACATCGTGTATCGCCATGCGCTGGAAGGACTTTCCAGCGTCACACAAGAGGACTGAGGGTTGATGAGTGAACTCGAAACGCTGATCTTCGACGACGCCCCGGCGCTGCTGGAGACCGCGGCCGCGCGGTTCGTCGATGCGGTGGCCCGCGCCCAGCAGGCGCGCGGACGCGCCGTGCTCGCCCTCACCGGGGGCTCCAACGGCATCGGGCTGCTGCGCGCCCTGGTCGCCGACCCGGCCGTCATCGACTGGAGCCGCGTCGACCTGTATTGGGGCGACGAGCGCTTCCTGCCTGCTGACGACCCCGAGCGCAACGCGTGGCAGGCGCGGCAGGCGCTGCTCGGTCAGGTACCGCTGGATCCGGCGCGGGTGCACATGATGCCCGCCAGCGACGGCGAGTTCGGTGACGACCTGGCGGCCGCCACCCGCGCCTACGCGAAACTGATCGACGACGACCTCGCCTTCGACGTGCACCTGCTGGGCATGGGCGGCGAGGGCCACATCAACTCGCTGTTCCCGCACACCGCCGCGACCGCCGAGAGCTCCGCGCCGGTGGTGGCGGTGTCCGATTCGCCGAAGCCGCCGCCGCGCCGCATCACGCTGACCTTCCCGGTGATCAACCGGTCCCGCGAGGTGTGGTTCCTGGTGTCCGGCGCGGAGAAGGCCGAGGCCGTCGCCGCTGCCCACCGCGGTGCCGATCGTGCCGACTGGCCGTGCGCCGGAGCACACGGCACCGAGCGGACGGTCTGGTTCGTCGACGCGGCCGCTGCCGCGGACCTGGCCTGATCCTTAGCGGCCTGATCCTTAGCGGCCTGATCGATCGGGGCCTAACCGTCCGGTAGGCGCGTGTCGTCGCGCACCCGCGTCTCGCGGGTGCCGAGCATGTGCCGATCGAAGCGGTCCGGCTTCCCCTCGACCGGCGGCAGGCGGTCGTCGTCGTCGTTGTCTCGGGCCCGTACCGCTTCCACGGCGCGGTCGGCGAGGGCCTCGCCGGCACCGGCGTACAGGTGGATCACCACGTCGGTGCCGAGCTCGGTCAGCTCCGCCACGTCCTCGCGGTAGAGCGCGACCGATGCCACCACTGCTCCCCCGTCGCCGATGCGCTGCAGTTCACGCAAGGCCTCGATGTTGGCGTACTGCGCGGGCATCGCGAGCACGATCATCTTGACGCCGCTACCGGTGACCACCCGGGTCCAGAAGTCGCAGTCGGTGGCATCGCCCTC
The DNA here is from genome assembly GCF_039542465.1 of Gordonia alkaliphila. Lineage (NCBI taxonomy): Bacteria > Bacillati > Actinomycetota > Actinomycetes > Mycobacteriales > Gordoniaceae > Gordonia > Gordonia alkaliphila. Next base: position 63,455 of record NZ_BAABIE010000002.1, read on the forward strand.
GATGATCTGGAAGCCCTGCGGTACGAGCGCGCGAATTCGGTTGGGGTCGTGTTCCACTCCGAGGGTGTTGTACCCGTACTCCTCGGTGAGCCGGCGGTACACGGCCGACCCGACTCGTCCCATGCCGAGCACCACGGCCTCGGCGTCGCCGACGTCGATGGGCCGGTCTTCGGGGTGGATCTTGTCCGGCGGGCGGGTGGGCAGGCGCCGTGCCAGCCGGGAGATACCCGAGACGCTGGTCGGGTTCACGAGACCGGCGATCACGAAGCTGCCCGCCACGGCGATCACCAGGGAGAGCAGCCATTCCTCGGACAGCCAGCCGTCCTCGGTGCCGATCTCCGCGATGATCAGGGCGAACTCAGAGTAGTTCGCGAGGGCGAAGGCCGCGAGCAGCGACGTGCGGTTGCGCAGGCCGAGCAGCCAGAGCAATCCCCAGTAGAGGAAAGCCTGCATCGGCAGGAGCAGCAGCAGTCCCAGCCCGATGACCACGTTCTCCCAGGTGGGGATGCCGTGGAAGCCGATGGAGACGAAGAAGCCGACCAGCAGCAGATCCTTGATGCGGAACAGGGCGTTGGACAGGCGTTCGGCGCCCGAATGGCGGGCGAGAACCACTCCCATCACCAGCGCGCCGAGACTGCCGGACAGCCCGACTGCGGTGAACAGGAGGTAGCCCGGGATCACCGCCATACCGAGGCCGAACAGCACCTCCATCTCACCGTGTCCGAGACGACTCCAGTACTTGGTGGCCCACGCGAGGGCAGGCACCACCACCACGAGGATCAGCGCCCACAGACTCGGCGCCTCCCCGCGCGAGATCGACATCAGCACCACCGCACCGATGTCCTGCACCACGAGCACGCCGATCACGATCCGGCCGTACAGCGACTGTTCGTCGCCGCGCTCCTGCAGGATCTTCACCGCGACGATGGTGCTGGAGAACGACAGGACGAACGCGATCGCCGCCAGCACCGTCAGCGATTGCGGGCCGAAGGCGCCGAGCACGCCCATCAGTGAGAGGAAGCCGATGCCGATTCCGGTCATCACCGCCATGTCCGCCCCGGCGTTGAGCCAGACCTCCTTCTTGATCAGCGAACGCAGATCCAACTGCAGACCGATCGCGAACAGGAGCAGCGTGACGCCGACCTCGGACATGATGTCCAGCCCGCCGAGCATCTCCACGTCGGCCGCCTTCAAGATGAAGCCGGCCGCCAGGAAACCGATCAGCGGAGGAAGACGGATGAGCTTGGCGACGAGTCCGCAACCGAAGACCACGGCGAGGTAGACGGCCAACAGAGTCATGCGGTCAACCCTAGTGAGGCCTCGGGCGGACCTCGAATCAGCCGCTGTTACCCGCTCAACCGCTATTGCGCAGCGCGGTGGCCAGACCGTTCATCGTCAGCTGGATGGCGCGGCGGATCTGCGGCGAGTCCTGCCCGGAGCGGAACCGCCGCAGCAGCTCCACCTGCATCAGATTCAGCGGCTCCAAGTACGGGAACCGGTTGTACACCGAGCGCTTCAGCGCGTCGTTGTCGGCGAGCAGGTCGTCGGTCCCGGTAATCGCCGCGTACATGTCCAGGGTGCGGGCGTGTTCGTTGACGATCATCCCGAAGACACGCTCGCGCAGGTCCGCGTCGGGCACCAGTTCGGCGTAGCGCGCAGCCAGGCCCAGATCGGACTTGGCCAGCACCTGCGCCATGTTCGACATCACCGAGCGGAAGAACGGCCAGCGCCGGTAGTAGTCGGCCAGCTGTGCCAGGCGGTCCGGGTCGTCGCCCACCCAGGCGGAAAAGGCGCTGCCGGTGCCGTACCAGCCGGGCAGCATCACGCGGCACTGCGTCCACGACAGCACCCACGGGATCGCGCGCAGATCGGAGATCGCCGTCGTCTGTTTCCGGGAGGTGGGCCGGCTGCCGATGTTCAGCGCGCCGATCTCCGACAGCGGCGTGGAGTCGGTGAAATACTCGACGAAGCCGGGCGTACGGTGCACCAGGTCGCCGTAGGCGCTGCGCGCCAGCGCCGCCAGCTCGTCGAGCACCGCGTAGGCGGCGGCCGAGTCCTCCCCCAGGCCCTCGGTGTCGAGCAGCGTCGATTCGAGGGCCGCGGCCACCAGGGTCTCCAGGTTGCGGCGGGCGCTGATCGGTTCGGCGTACTTCGCGGCGATGATCTCGCCCTGTTCGGTGAGGCGCAGCGACCCCTGCACCGCGCCGGGCGGCTGCGCGAGGATGGCGTCGTAACTGGGCCCGCCGCCGCGTCCCACCGTGCCGCCGCGGCCGTGGAACAGCCGCAACGCGATGCCGGCCGCGGCGGCAGCGGCCACCAGGTCGAGCTCGGCCCGATACAGCGCCCAGTTGGCGGCGAGGTAGCCGCCGTCCTTGTTGGAGTCGGAGTAACCGAGCATGATCTCCTGCACGCCTTGCTGGACGTCGATCAGGGCGCGGTAGAAGGGCAGTTCCAGGGCGGCGGTGAGGATCGCGGCCCCGGCCTGCAGGTCCTCGATGGTCTCCAGCAGCGGTACTACGCGCACCGTGCACACCGGGGCGCCCTCGGCGTCGAGACCGTAGAGCCCGACCTCCTTGAGCAGCAGCAGCGCTTCCAGCAGATCGGACACCGAGGTGCACATGCTGATGATGTAGGTCGGCACCGCGGCGGGCCCGAACCGGGCCACCGCGGTGGCGGCCGCCTCGAGCACGCCGAGTTCCTTGACGGCGAGGTCACTGAGATCGGCACCGGCCTGCAGCAGCGGCCGCCGGGAGGTGAGCTCTGCCGACAGCAGTGCGACGCGCTCGGCCTCGTCCAGGCTGCGGTAGTCCGGGCACGCGCCCGCCCACGCCAGCAGTTCGGCGATCACCTCCTCGTGGGTCTCCGAGTTCTGGCGCATGTCCAGGCCGGACAGGTGAAAGCCGAAGGTGCGGACTGCTTCGCGGAGGGCCCCGAGGCGGTTGTCGGCGATCGACGCGTCGACCGCCGCCCGCAGGGCTGCGTCGACCACGTCGAGGTCGGCGGACAGCTCCGCGGGATCGGCGTAGGCGCGGGCGTCCTGGGCCCACTCGAGTTCGGTCGCCGTCAGGAAGTCGGTGCCGAGCAGCGCCCGTCCGGTGGCCGCCAGCCGGGCGCGGACCACGCGGAGCGCGCAGCGGAAGGGTTCGTCGTCGTCGAGGCATTCCGGCCCGCCGAGCCGACGCAGGTCGTCGGTGATCGGACCGACCAGGCGCGCGGACATCGCCAGTTCCTGCCGCAGCTCGTGCACCTCGTCGAGGTGATGGCGCAGCGCGGCCGCGGCGGCGGCCGACGTCGCCTCGGTCACCACCTCGCCGGTCACGAACGGGTTGCCGTCGCGATCGCCGCCGATCCACGAGCCCATCGTGATGATGGACAGCTCCTCGAGGTCGGCCGCCGGGTAGGTCTCGCTCAGCATGCGGCGGACGTCGCGGTTGAGCCGCGGCACCACCTCGAAGAAGGAGGCGTCGTAGTAGCGCAGCCCGGTGGTGATCTCGTCGCTGATGGTCAAGCGCCGCAGCCGGATCAGTGCGGTCTGCCACAGGCGCAGGATCTGCTCGCCGATCTCGGCGTCCAGGGCCGCCGCCTCGGCGGGCGTCAGTTCGGTGCGCGCGCGCACCCGCATCAGTTCGGTGATGCGGTTCTGGGCGTCGAAGACGCTGCGGCGGCGCGTCTCGGTGGGGTGTGCCGTGATCACCGGGATCACCGCACCGTGGGCGAGCGCGGCGCCCACCTCGTCGTCGGTGCAGTCCGACGCGGCGAGGGCGGTGAGGCTGGCGGCGAGACTGGAGGGCTGGGGCGGATCACCGGCCAGCAGGTGGATACGGCGTCGTCGTTCCCGATGCAGGTCCTCAGCGAGGTTGGCCAGCAGCGCGAAGTTGGAGAACGCCCGGATCACCGGAAGCAGTTGGGCCACACCGGGATCGGTGTAGCGAGCCGCGAGCACATCGCGGGAGAGTTCGCGATCCCGAACGGCGAACGCGTCGCGACGCGAATCCTCTACCAGGGCAAAGGTTTCCGCGCCGGCGTGGTCGGCGATCACCTGCCCCAGCAGACCGCCGAGAAAGCGGATGTCTTCGCGTAAGGGTTCGGTGGCAGCCCGTCCGGTGTCGTCTACGGCCAGGCGGCTGATCATCGGCAGAGTGCTCATGCCGAAGGGTATGGCTTAGGAGTACTTGATGTCCAGGCCGACGCCGACGATGAAGATCAGCCAGATCAGACCGACGAAGATGGTCAGTCGGTCGAGGTTCTTCTCGACCACCGACGAACCGGACAAACTCGACTGCACGCCGCCACCGAAGAGGGACGACAGGCCGCCGCCCTTGGCGCGATGCAGCAGCACCAGGACGATCAGCAGCAGGCTGGTGATGATCAGGCCGATGTTCAGCGCGAGAGTCACGAGGGGAGAGTCCGTTCGGTCAAAAGAACTGTGGCAGGTCGCTCAGAGAGCAACCTGCCACAGTCTACGCGATGGTCCTTCCGATCAGAGCAACGGCCCGCCCGCCGCGATGGCGGACAGTTGCGCGAACTCGTCGGCCTTCAGCGACGCGCCGCCGACCAGTGCACCGTCGACGTCGGGCTGCCCGACGATCTCGGCCACGTTCTTGGCGCTCACGCTGCCGCCGTAGAGCACCCGGACGCCGGCCGCGGTGGCCGGGTCGGCGATCTCGGCGAGAGCCTCGCGGACGGCCGCGCAGACTTCCTGCGCGTCCTCGGCGCTGGCGACCCGGCCGGTGCCGATGGCCCAGACCGGTTCGTACGCCACCACGAGCTTGCTGATCTCCGCGGCAGAGAGTCCGGCCAGGGAGGCCTTCAGTTGGGCCACGTTGTAGGCGACGTGGTCGCCTGCCTCGCGGATGTCCAGCCCCTCGCCGATGCACACGATCGGGGTGAGGCCGTGACGCAGCGCCGCCTTGGTCTTGGCCAGCACCACCTCGTCGGTCTCCCCGTGCAGGGTGCGACGCTCCGAGTGCCCGACGGCCACGAAGCTGACGCCGAGCTTGCTCAGGAAGGCGCCGCTGATCTCGCCGGTGTACGCGCCCGAGTCGTGCTGGGAGACGTCCTGCGCACCATAGGTGAGCAGGAGCTTGTCGCCGTCGACCACGGTCTGCACGCTGCGGATGTCGGTGAACGGCACCAGCACGGTGACGTCCACCTTGTCGTAGTACTTCTCCGGCAGCGCGAACGCGACCTTCTGCACCAGTGCGATGGCCTCGAAGTGGTTGAGGTTGCACTTCCAGTTGCCCGCGATGAGCGGCTTACGCTGCTGTGCCATGGACTAACCCTCCGTTTCGAGAACAGCGAGACCGGGCAGTTCCTTGCCCTCGAGGTACTCCAGGGAGGCGCCGCCGCCCGTGGAGATGTGCGAGAAGGCGTCGTCGGACAGACCGAACGACCGCACCGCAGCCGCCGAGTCGCCGCCGCCGACCACGCTGAACGCGCCGTCCGCGGTGGCCGCGACGATCGCCTCGGCCACGCCGCGGGTGCCCGCGGCGAACATCTCGAACTCGAACACGCCCATCGGGCCGTTCCAGAACACGGTCTTGGCCGAGCGCAGCACCGCGGCGAACCGCTCCACGCTGCCCGGACCGATGTCCAGACCCATGCCCTCGGTGAAGCCGTCGCTGGTCATCGCGATCGACGTCGCGGCGTCGGGCGCGAACTTGTCGGCCACCACGATGTCGTGCGGCAGGTGGATCACATCGCCGAACCGCTCAAGGAGGTCCTTGCACGTGTCGATCATGTCTTCCTGCAGCAGCGAATCGCCGACCGGGCTGCCCTGCGCCTTAATGAAGGTGAAGGCCATGCCGCCGCCGATCACCAGGGTGTCGACCTTGGGCGCCAGCGCCTCGATCACGGCGAGCTTGTCGGACACCTTGGAGCCGCCGAGCACCACCGCGTACGGCTGCTCGGTGTCGGTGGTGATCCGGGTCAGCACATCCAGTTCGGTGGCCACCAGGTCGCCGGCGTACGACGGCAGCAGCTTCGCCACGTCGTAGACCGAGGCCTGCTTGCGGTGGACCACACCGAAACCGTCGGAGACGAACGCGCCGTCGTCGCCGACCAACTCGACGAGCGCCGTGGCGAGCTTGGTGCGCTCGGCGTCGTCCTTGCTGGTCTCGCGCGGGTCGAAGCGGATGTTCTCCAAGAGCAGGATGTCGCCGTCGGTGAGGCCCTCGGCGCGCGCGAGCGCGTCCGAGCCCACCACGTCGCCGGCCAGCTGGACGTTGCGGCCCAGCTCGGTCGACAGGCGCGCGGCGATCGGAGCCAGCGACAGCGCGGCATCCGGCTCACCCTTGGGGCGGCCCAGATGCGCGGTGACGATCACCTTGGCGCCGGCGTCGAGCAGCTGACGGAGCGTGGGAACGCTGGCCAGGATGCGACCGGCATCGGTGATCTCGCCGCCCTCGAGCGGGACGTTGAGGTCCGACCGGACCAGCACGCCCCGGCCCGACACACCTTCGGCGAGAAGGTCTTTGAGAGTGCGTACAGCCATCGTCGGTTACAGCGACTTCGCGACGAGAGTGATCAGGTCGGCGAGGCGGTTGGAGTAGCCCCACTCGTTGTCGTACCAGGAGACCACCTTGACCTGGTTGCCCAGGACCTTGGTCAGGCCGGCGTCGAGCAGCGACGAATGCGGGTCGGTGACGATGTCGCTGGAGACGATCGGCGCCTCGTAGTACTTCAGGATGCCCTTCATCGGGCCGTCCGCGGCCGCCTTCATCGCGGCGTTGATCTCCTCCGCGGTGGCGTCCTTCTCCAGTTCCACGGTGAGGTCGGTGACCGAGCCGGTGGGGATCGGCACACGCAGGGCGTAGCCGTCGAGCTTGCCCTTGAGCTCGGGCAGCACCTCGCCGATGGCCTTGGCGGCACCGGTGGAGGTCGGGACGATGTTGATCGCGGCGGCGCGGGCGCGACGGAGGTCGCCGTGCGGCGCGTCCTGCAGGTTCTGGTCCTGGGTGTAGGCGTGGACCGTGGTCATCAGGCCCTGCTTGATGCCGAAGCTGTCGTTGAGGACCTTGGCGATCGGGCCGAGGCAGTTGGTGGTGCACGAGGCGTTGGAGATGATGTTCTGGCTGCCGTCGTACTGGTCGTCGTTGACGCCCATCACCACGGTCAGGTCGGGGTCGCCGGCCGGGGCCGAGATGATGACCTTCTTGGCACCCGCCTCCAGGTGGCCCTTGGCGGCCTCGCGCTTGGTGAAGATGCCGGTCGACTCGACCACGACGTCGACGCCGAGCTCGGCCCACGGCAGTGCCGCCGGGCCCTCGCGCAGGGCGAGCGCCTTGATGCGCTGGTCGCCGACCACGATGTACTCACCGTCGACGCTGACGTCCTCGGGCAGACGGCCCAGGATCGAGTCGAACTTCAGCAGGTGGGCGAGGGTGTTGATGTCGGTGAGGTCGTTGACCGCAACGATCTCGATGTCGGCCAGACCGGCCTTGTTCTGTGCCGCCACGGCACGGAAGAAGTTACGGCCGATACGACCGAATCCGTTGATACCTACCCGAACTGCCACTGTGAACTCCTATTACCAGGGTGAAGAGCCGGTGGGAATGTCCGGCCCGCTGACTTCCAGCCTAATCGTCGCGTCTACGCGCGTCAGCACAAGGCCCCGTTGCGGGCCGACGCGAGGATGGTCCCCGCCTCGCCCATCGTGGACTCGGCGTCGAAGTAGGCGGCCAGGTGCAGGACCCCTCCGTCGGCCGCGGCGATGCCGTACAGGGCGGGCACGCGGGCGTCCGGCGCCTCCTCGGCGAGCCGGTAGCCGACGTACTGGGCGTTCTGATAGCGCCATCGGCGGACGTCGAAACGCCGTTCCGCCGATTCGGCGGGCAGACGATCGACGTATTCGGCGGGGCTGCTGCCGTCCGGGAGGTCCCAGAGGGTGAGCCACAGCGTCAGTCCCGGCCGCCACAGCACCAGCGCCCCGTCTTCCATCCGGCGGTTCATCGGTTGCGGCAGGGTCAGCGACCAGTGCTCGGACAGTTGCGTGTGTCCCTGCGCCACCGGGTAGTCCGGGTGCAGGCCCGGCGGCACCGGTGACGGCGGGGGCATCGGTGACGTCGGGGGCGCGGACTCCACCGCGAAGCCCGTCGCGGTGCGCACCAGGGCGGTGCCGACCGGCGCCTGCAGGTGCGCGGCGATCCAGGGGTCGCGCTCGAGGAGGTCGTGCAGCGCGACCACCGGGAGGTTCGCCGGATCGTCGACGTACTCCTGCGTCTCGTCGCCGGCCAGGAAACTCCACCCGAGTTCGTCGCGCACCATGTACCCGACCGGCCGTCCGTCGGCGAGGATGCGCTGCGAGACGTGGCAGGTGGCGTTCTCGGTGTTCTCGGCGGTCACTCAGGCCTCGTCGAGCAGTTCCGCGGTGACCGCGGACTCGGTGTCGGGCAGTCCCTCGAGGCGCGCCTTCTTGTCGGCCATCGAGAGCAGTCGGCGGATGCGGCCGGCCACGGCGTCCTTGGTCATCGCGGGTTCGGCGAGCTGGCCGAGTTCTTCCAGCGAGGCCTGACGGTGCTCCACGCGCAGGCGACCGGCGGCGAGGAGGTGGTCGGGCACTTCGTCACCGAGGATCTCCAGGGCGCGTTCCACGCGGGCGGCCGCGGCGACGGCGGCGCGGGCGGATCGACGCAGGTTGGCGTCGTCGAAGTTGGCGAGTCGATTGGCGGTGGCCCGGACCTCGCGACGCATCCGCCGTTCCTCCCACACCAGCCGCGTCTCCTGGGCGCCCATGCGGGTGAGCAGCGCGCCGATGGCCTCACCGTCGCGGATCACCACGCGATCGCTGCCGCGCACCTCGCGGGCCTTGGCCACCACGGACAGCCGGCGGGCGGCGCCGACGAGGGCGAGCGCGGCCTCCGGGCCCGGGCAGCTGACCTCCAGCGACGACGAGCGGCCGGGTTCGGTCAGCGAGCCGTGCGCGAGGAAGGCGCCGCGCCAGGCGGCCTCGGCATCGCTGACGCTGCCGCCGACCACCTGCGCGGGCAGGCCGCGCACCGGTCGACCGCGCGGGTCGAGCAGGCCGGTCTGACGGGCCAGCGCCTCGCCGTCCTTGCCCACGCGCACGATGTAGCGGGCGCCCTTGCGCAGACCGCCGGAGCGGAGCACGTGCACCTCGGACCCGTAGCCGTACAGGTCGTGGATCTCCGACCGGAGTCGACGGGCCACGTTGCCCATGTCGACCTCGGCCTCGACGACCACTTTCCCCGCGACGATGTGCAGTCCCCCGGCGAACCGCAGCAGCGCGGACACCTCTGCCTTCCGACTGCTGAGGTGCGCTACCGCGAGCCGACTCAGCTCGTCTTTGACCGCCCCTGTCATGGCCAAATCGACCAAGCCTCCTTCGTGATGGATCGCTCTAGGTTACCGCGGCGTCAGTTTCGTGTCCCCGCCCCCAGGAAGCCGTCGAGCGCAATCGCCGACTTGACCGGATCGTGCACGTCCGGCCGATCGGGATGCACCAGGTCGACGCTGCGCAGCTGGGCGCCGAAGAGCTGGGCGGCGCGTTCGAGGTGTTCGCGTTCGCGACCGGCCGGCACGGAGGCGGCGTCGACCACGATGTCGTCGATCGGCAGCGAGCCGGAATGCGCGTTGAGCACGTGCAGATGGCGCTCGAGCGAGAACCCGGTGGTCTCCCCCGGCTCCGCGACGAGGTTCACGAACAGCACCTTGCGCGCCGCGGTGGTTCGCAGCGCCTCCAGCTGTTCGGGTACCAGCACGTGCGGGATCACGCTGGAGAACCACGACCCGGGGCCGAGGGTCACCACGTCGGCCGCGGCGATCGCGGCGAGCGCCGCCGGGCACGCCGCGGGCGCCTCCGGGGTGAGTCGCACCCGCCGCACCACGCCCGGCGTGGTCGCCACGGCGACCTGGCCGCGGATCACCCGGCTCATGCGCGGGTCCTCCTCCAGGCCGGTCACGTCGGCCTCGATCACCAGTGGTTCGGTGGACATCGGCAGCACGCGGCCGTCGATGCCGAAGAGGTCGACGAGCTCGTCGAGGGCGGACACGAGGTCGCCGCAGTACTCGTCCACTCCGGACAGCAGCAGATTGCCCACCGGATGACCGGCGAGGGCCCCGCTGCCGCCGAGGCGGTGCTGCAGGATGCGCGCCCACCGCGCGTGGCGCTCAGCGGCCGCCGGGTCGCTCGCGCGACAGTCCTCCAGCGCGGCCGGCGCCGACAGCAGGGCGGCCAACGCCATCCGCAGGTCCCCGGGCGGAATGCGACCGAGTTCGTGCCGCAGGCGTCCCGATGATCCGCCGTCGTCGGCGACGGTCACCACCGCGGTGACGTCGGCGGTCAGATAGCGCAGCGCGGTCAGCGTGTTGTACAGGCCGTGGCCGCCGCCGAGCGCGACCGCGCGCAGATCCCGCCGCGCCGGCGGCGTACCCGCGGCGGCGCTCACTCGCGCCCCAGATCGCGATGGCCGGCCTCGACCACGTAGCGCGGATTGCCGTCGTCGTCGGCAACCGCGGTGAGGCGCCGGGTCAGTTCCTCGGTCATCGCGACGCTGCGGTGCTTGCCGCCGGTGCAGCCGATGCCGATGGTCATGTACCCCTTGCCCTCGCGGAGGTAGCCGCGCGCGACGATGTCCACCAGGTCCACGTAGCGGTCCAGGAAGTCGTCGGCGTCGGGCTGGCCGAGCACATAGTCGCGCACCGGTGCTTCGAGTCCGTTGTGGTCGCGCAGTTCCGGGATCCAGTAGGGGTTCGGCAGGAAGCGGACGTCGGCCACCAGGTTGCAGTCGATGGGCAGCCCGTACTTGAACCCGAACGACTGCACCGCGATGGTCAGGCCCTGGCTCTCCGAGGACCGGAACACGCTGGAGACCATGGTGCGCAGGCGGGTGGCCGACAGGTCCGAGGTGTCGATGACGGTCTCCGCGTCGGCCTTCACCGCCGCCAGCATCTCGCGTTCGGCGGCGATCCCCTCGGAGAGGGTGCCGGTGCCCTGCAGCGGGTGGCGACGTCGCACGGCCTCGAAGCGGCGGATGAGCACCGGATCGGAGGCGTCGACGAACAGCAGGTGCGTCTGCGCACCGCCGGCCGCCAGTTCCTGGCGCAGGTGCGTCAGATCGGCGGCGAAACTCGGGCCGGTGGGGCGAACCACCATGGCGATCTTCGGCGGTGTCCCGGCCGTCGCCGGCACGCCGTCGATCACCTGACCGATCACCGCGACCGGGACGTTGTCGGCCACGTACCAACCGTCGTCCTCCAGGACGTTCGCCACCGAGGTCCGTCCGGCACCCGACATGCCGGTGACGAACAGGACCGTCGACGGGGTGTCCGCGTGGCTCATTGGGGAGACCTCACTGGGTAGACCTTTCTGCTGGGGCGGGCTGTACTGCCGGGGTGGGTTGCTCGTCGCGCAGTGCCTCGTAGACGCTGCGCGCGGTGGTCGCTCCGATGCCGGGGACCTGAGCGATCTCGTCGATGTCGGCTTTCTTGAGGTTCGCCACGGACCCGAAATGGGTCACCAGCGCGGTGCGCCGGGTGGCGCCGAGACCGGCGATGCCGTCCAGCGCCGAGGCGGTCATCCGCTTGCTGCGCTTGGACCGGTGGAAGCCGATCGCGAACCGGTGCGCCTCGTCGCGAATGCGCTGCAGAAGAAACAGCGCCTCGGAGTTACGCGGCAGGATCACCGGTTCATCGTCGCCTGGAACCCAGACTTCTTCCAGCCTTTTCGCCAGACCGATGATCGCGACATCGGTCACGCCCAGTTCGTCCAGGACCGCGGCCGCCGCATGCACCTGCGGCTGCCCGCCGTCGACGACGAACAGGTTGGGCGGGTAGGCGAACCGGCGCGGTCGGCCGGTGGCCGGATCGAGGGCCGCCTCCGGTGCCAGGTCTCCCCCGTTGCCGGGCTGCTCAGCGGCCTGCTCGGCCTGGTCCGCGGCGAGATCGGTGCGGTGGCGCTGGAAGCGGCGCCGGGTGACCTCCGCGATGGAGGCGACGTCGTCGGAGTGGCCGTCGCCGGCTGCCTCGCGGATCGAATAGTGCCGGTAGTCGGACTTGCGCGGCAGGCCGTCCTCGAAGACCACGAGGGACGCGACCACGTCGGTGCCCTGCACGTGCGAGATGTCGATGCACTCGATGCGCAGCGGCGCGTCGTCGGTGCCGAGCGCCTCCTGCAGTTCGGTCAGGGCGGCCGACCGCGTGGTCAGGTCGCCCGCCCGCTTGAGCTTATGGCGGGTCAGGGCCTCGCCGGCATTGCGTTCCACGGTCTCGGCGAGGGTGCGCTTGTCGCCGCGCTGCGGCACGCGCAGCGAGACGCGGCTGCCGCGCCGCTGCGACAGCCATTCGGTGAGTTCGTCGTGGTCGTCGGGCAGCACCGGGACCAGCACCTCGCGGGGCACGCCGGAGCTCATCTGTAGTTCGTCGCCGTAGAACTGCAGCAGGAAGGCCGCGACCTGCTCGCCCGGGGTGGCGTTCTCCTGGACCTCCACCACCCAGCCGCGCTCGCCGCGGACCCGACCGTCGCGGACGTGGAACACGGCCACCGAGTTCTCCAGTTCGTCGCCGACCATGGCGATCACGTCGGCGTCGGTGCCGTCGCCGAGGACCACCGCCTGCTTCTCCATCGCGCGGCGCAGCGCGGAGACGTCGTCGCGCAGTCGTGCGGCCCGCTCGAAGTCGAGTTCCTCTGCGGCACTGGACATTTCGCGTTCGAGGCGGCGAATCAGGGTGTCCGTCTTGCCGGCCAGGAAGTCGCAGAAGTCCTCGGCGATCCGCCGGTGCTCGGCGGCGTCGACGCGGTCCACGCACGGGGCCGCGCACTTGTCGATGTAGCCGAGCAGGCACGGCCGGCCCATCTGCGCGTTGCGTTTGAACACGCCGTTGGAGCACGTCCGCACCGGGAACACGCGCGTCAGTAGATCGACGGTCTCCCGGATGGCCCAGGCGTGCGCGTACGGGCCGAAGTACCGGACGCCCGGCTTGCGGGCGCCGCGGTAGACGAAGACCCGCGGATACTCCTCGTTCATGGTCACCGCGAGCATCGGGTACGTCTTGTCGTCCCGGTAGCGGACGTTGAACCGCGGATCGAACTCCTTGATCCAGTTGTATTCGAGCTGCAGCGCCTCCACCTCGGTGCCGACCACGGTCCACTCCACCGAGGCCGCGGTGGTGACCATCTGCCGGGTGCGCGGATGCAGCGTCACCAGGTCGGCGAAGTAGGTGGTCAGTCGGGCGCGAAGATTCTTGGCCTTACCGACGTAGATGACCCGCCCGTGTGCGTCGCGGAACTTGTAGACGCCGGGATCGGTCGGAATGGTGCCCGGAGCGGGGCGGTAGGTCGTCGGATCGGCCACGACTCCAGGCTAGTCGCCGGTGCCGACGGCTCCGGCCGACGGGAGGGCGAGGAGAGTGTCCGGTCGATGAGGTAGCTGCCACAGAGTGTGAGGTTGTGGTGCCTGGAGCACCACAACCTCACACTCTGCCGAGCATCATCAGCGCGGCACCTTCGCGGTGCCGAAGACGCGCAGGGAGCGGTAGTCCAGGCGGAAGTCGGCGCGGGTGGTCGGTTCCCCGGCTTCGCCGTCGTGGGCGACGCGGATCGGCTCGGCCGACTCGATGGTGAACTCCGGGACCTGGGCCTCCTGGTACAGGTGGGAGTTGCGGATGCGGCCGGACAGCAGCGAGGCCGCGAGGCGCAGCCGCTCGAAGCGGTGGCCGGTGGTGAGGTACCGGACGTCGATCAGGCCGTCGTCGAGGCGCGCACGACGCCCCGGGAACAGGCCGGGCGCGCCGTACCGACCGTTGCCCAGGAAGAAGAACAGCGTCGACACCTCGGCGCCGTTCATCGTCACGGTCACCGGCGAGCTGTGCCGCAGCACGTGCAGGGCGGCGCGGAACGCGGCGACGGGTTTGCGCGCGGAGTTCTGGTAGCGCTCGCGCATGCGGACGAACTCCGGGTAGGCCCCGATACTCGCAGTGTTGAGGATGACCGTCTCCTCGTTGAGCAGGAGCACATCCACCTGCGCGGCGCGCCCGTCGCGGACGGCTGCCACGGTGGCCTCGGCGGTGGCGGTGCCGACGTCCTTGGCGAAGTGGTTGAAGGTCCCGGCCGCGAACACCGCCAGCGGGAGACCTGCGGCGAGTGCGTGCCGAGCGACGGTCGCCACGGTGCCGTCGCCGCCGGCCACTCCGAGCACCTCGGCGCCGGCCGCGGCGTCGGCGGCCAGTCGGTCCAGATCGTCGGCCTCGGCCACCTCGACGATGCGGGCGGCGGGCAGCGCCTCCGTGATGTGATCGAGGACTCGTGCGCCGGTGCCGTCCCCGGAGGTCGGGTTCACCAGGACGGTGACGCCGGCGCCGTCCGGCCGGGGCGGTTCGACGGCCGGGCTCGGCGGCGCCACGATCAGCATGTTCTCGTCGACCAGCGGGACCAGTCGCGCGCCGAGTACGGCCAGGCCGCTACCGAGGAGGAAGCCACCGAGCACATCGCCCGGGTAGTGCGCGCCGGTGGTGATGCGCGAAAGACCCACCGCCCCGGCCAGTAGTCCAAGGGCGAAACCGACCGGCCGGTTCTCCGTGGCCACCGCGGTGGCGAAGGCTGCGGCGCTGGCCGAATGCCCGGACGGGAACGAGCTCGACATCGGCTGCCGACGCAGACGCTCCACGGTGATGCGACTGGCGTTGGGACGCCGTCGCGGATAGAGGCGTTTGCCGACCTGGTTGGCCAGCAGGCTCGCCGCGCCGAGGGTCACCACGCCCCGGACGGCCGCCCGCTGGAGATCGGTACGCCGCGTCAACGCCATTCCGCCGGCCAGCACGAACCAGAGACGTCCGTGATCGGCGGACGCGGACAGGGGTCGCATCGTGGCGTCCAGCAGCGGGCTGGGAGCGTGGGCGATGGCTTCGAAGACGCGGACATCCAGGTCGGACAGGCCTTCGGTGAACGGCAGTCGGATCATTGCTCCACGGTAACGGCGGACCGCGGTCGTGTCTGCCGTGCGCGACTACTCTGAGCCCATGAGGCGCCGGATGCTGGTGTGGCTGATCGTGGTGGCCGGGCTGGTGACCGGCTGCACGTTGAATGCCGGCACGGAGTTCGCCGCCGAGTACGAGAAGTACCTCGCCACCCGCGACGACGTGGCCGACTACGACGTCCGCGGCTACAACAACCTGCCTGGTCAGGGCAATGCCGACACCCGGGTGGACCTGCGAGACGGTCTGACCGACGACCAGATCGCCACCGCGATCAGCGAGATTGCGCGGTACCGGACCGACCAGAAGGTCAACCACCACAGTCTGTCCGTCTTCGTCACCACCCCGAACGGCAGTGGCGCCCCGGCGCGCGTCTCGGTGTTCGTCCGGACCGGCGACGAACCGGTGCAGGACACCGATCCGGCCGCGTTACGCGAGCGCGTCCAGCTGGTGCGTGCGTACGCCGCCACCGATCCCGGACTGATCGAGATGTGGGCGTCGGCCGGCGATCTGGACGCGCGGACCTCGGGTGACCCGTACGCGAGCGCCGACGCGCTGGTGGCGTACGCGCAGACCCGACCGCCGACTGTCCGGCGCCTCTCAGCACGCAGCGGTCACGTCGGGTCGTTGGGCGTGGTGAGCCTCGATGCGGACGGGTCGGTCCAAGCCCTGCGCCCGATGCGCCTGATTCTGGCGGCCTTACCGCCCGACGTCACCCCGCGGCGGTGGCGGGCGACGTCGCAGGAGCCGGTCGACGCACCGCAGTTCGAGCTGGATCTGCCCGCGGGTACCGATCCTGCCGTGCTCGCGGCCGTCGAGCAGCGGGCCGCCGCGCTGGGTGTACCGCTGCGGGCGATCATCGCGCGCTGAGCGACTCGGTCAGTCCTTGCGCTCGGTGGGGGCGGCCGTCTCCGCGGGCGGGGTCTTCCCGGTGGGGTCCGTCGCGTACTGCACCTGCAGTTCGCGGAATCGTCGCATCGCGGCGACGGCGGTAGCGCCGTCGCGTGCCTGCACGGCCATCACCGGGATGTGCTCGTCGTAGGCGAAGTCGAGGCGGCCCCACTGGGCCTTCTCCGGGTACGACAGCCCCTTGACCGCGTCCCATTCGTAGAAGCGCTCGGAGACCAGGTTGCGCACGCCGACACCCTCCGGTCCGACGCGCAGCCGGGAACGGGTGAACAGCAGCAGGGAGCAGCAGATCACCACGCCGATGCCGATCAGCGCGATCTGGTCGCCCCACCCGATGTTGACGCCGGTGTAGGAGATGGTCAGCAGCAGACCGAACGTGATGTGGATGGCGAGCACGACCAGAATCGCGATGATCACGATCCGCACGATCCCGGACGGCCGATAGACCATGTCCCAGTCGGTGGGTTCCTCGGCGGTCATCGCTGCGCGAGCTCCCGCAGCGTCAGCGCCGAGGCGAGGGCCGCGGTCATCGCCTGCGCGCCCTTGTCCTCCGACGACTCGGGCAGTCCGGCGCGGTTGAGCGCCTGCGCCTCGTTCAGGGTGGTGAGCACGCCGTTGCCGACCGGGGTCGACTCGTCGAGCGAGACCCGAGTCAGACCGGCGGTCACGGCATCGCAGACGTACTCGAAGTGCGGGGTCTCCCCCTTGATGACGACGCCGAGGGCGACGACGGCGTCGTGCGTGCGGGCCAGCGCCTGCACGATCACCGGCAGTTCGATGGCTCCGGCCACGCGCACCACGGTCGGGTCGGTGACGCCCGCGGCCGCGGCGGCGTTGGCGGCGCCGTCGAGCAGCGCGGTGCAGATCACCTCGTGCCATTGCGAGGCCACGATCGCGACCTTCAGTGCGCCGGCGTTCGCCAGCTCCAGGGTGGGTTCTCCGTGACCGCTCACGCGCCGGTTCCTTCCGTGTCCGGACCGTCCTCGAGGTCGGTCAGCTCGTGACCCATGCGGTCACGCTTGGTCTGCAGGTAACGCAGGTTCTCTTTGTTGGCGCGCACCGGCATCGGCACCCGCTCGAGGATTTCGAGGCCGTAGCCGTCGAGGCCGATGCGCTTGGCCGGGTTGTTGGTGAGCAACCGCATGGAGCGCACACCGAGATCCACCAGGATCTGTGCGCCGAGTCCGTAGTCGCGGGCGTCGGCGGGCAGGCCCAGCGCAAGGTTGGCGTCGACGGTGTCGGCGCCGCCGTCCTGCAGCTGGTAGGCCTGCAGCTTGTGCAGCAGGCCGATGCCGCGGCCTTCGTGTCCGCGCATGTAGAGCACCACGCCGCGGCCCTCTTCGGCGACGGCGGCCAACGCCGCGTCGAGTTGCGGACCGCAGTCGCAACGCAGCGAGCCGAAGACGTCGCCGGTGAGGCACTCCGAATGCACGCGCACCAGCACGTCGCTGCCTTCGCTGACATCGCCCATCACCATAGCGACGTGCTCGACGTCGTCGTAGGGGCTGGAGTAGCCGACGGCGGTGAAATCGCCGTGCGCGGTGGGGATGCGGGCTTCGGCGACACGGACCACGTGCTTCTCGTTGCGGCGACGCCACGTGATCAGGTCGGCGATCGAGATGAGCGCCAGGTCGTGTTCGTCGGCGAAGACGCGCAGTTCGTCGGTGCGCGCCATCTCGCCCTCGTCCTTCTGGCTGACGATCTCGCAGATCACGCCGGCCGGACGCAAGCCGGCGAGGCGGGCGAGGTCGACGGCGGCCTCGGTGTGGCCGGGCCGACGCAGCACGCCGCCCTCGCGGGCACGCAGCGGCACGACGTGGCCGGGGCGCGTGAAATCGTGTGCGGCCGTGTCGGTCTGGGCCAGCTTTCGGATGGTGACCGCCCGGTCGGCGGCGCTGATACCGGTGCCGATTCCCTCGCGGGCGTCGACGGTCACGGTGTAGGCGGTGCCGTGCTTGTCCTGGTTCACCGAGTACATCGGCGGCAGGCCCAGGCGGTCGCAGTCGACGCTCTCCATCGGCACGCAGACGTAGCCGGAGGTGTAGCGCACCATGAAGGCGACCAGTTCCGGGGTCGCCTTCTCGGCGGCGAAGATCAGGTCGCCTTCGTTCTCGCGGTCCTCGTCGTCGACCACGACGACGGCCTTGCCGGCGGCGATGTCGGCGAGCGCACGTTCGACGGTGTCGAGGGGAACCTTCGGGGTGGTGTCGTCGGTCATGTCGCTCATTCGCCCTTCTCCTGGCGCGCGATGCCCGCGCCCGTCAGCCGCTCTACGTATTTTGCGATCACATCCACCTCGAGGTTCACCGGGGTACCGACCTGAGCCAAGCCCAGGGTGGTTTCGGCGAGCGTGGTGGGGATCAAGGAGACTTCCAGCCAAGCTTGATCGTTCTCGTGGCCGATGGCCGAGACCGTCAGCGACGTGCCGTCGAGGGTGATCGAACCCTTCTCCACGACGTACCGCTCCAGGTCCGCGGGCAGTCCGACGCGCACGACGGTCCAGTTCGGGGTCGGCGAGATCGCCAGGACGGTGCGGACGCCGTCGACGTGGCCCTGGACGATGTGTCCGCCGAACCGGCCGTCGGCGGCCATGGCGCGCTCGAGATTGACCGGCGCGCCCGCGGCCAGCTCGGCGAGCGAACTGCGCTGGAGGGTCTCGGCCATCACGTCGACGGTGAAGACGCCGTCGACGTGTTCGACGACGGTCAGGCACACGCCGTTGACGGCGATCGAGTCGCCGTAGGAGGCGTCACTGGTGACCAGGGGTCCGCGGATCGAGAATCGAGCGGCTTGGTCGAGGTCTTCGCGGGCGACGATCTCGCCGCGCTCCTCCACGATTCCGGTAAACACTTGTCTCCTTTGGCGTCCGCGCTCGGGGATGACAAGTGACGACCGGGCGCCGCACTGCCGTTCTCTCGCTTCCGGACTATGACCGTCGGCTCCGGGATCACACCGGAATCTGCTGTCCCCGCGCACAGCGCGGGCGCTCGCGGGCTCGAATCAGTGTGGTACCGATCCATTACCGCCGGTGGGGAATTGCACCCCGCCCCGAGAACTCATCATCGACGCTAGCACGACGGCGTGTCGGCGTGTCGGCGCGGCATCGGTCCCCGGCGATTTCAGCGCGGCGACAGGGTGATGAGCAGGTCCTCACCGAGCTCGGTGACCGACTCTCGACGCAGGTGATGGGCCTGCGACAGCGTCGTGACGGTCGCATCGTGGACCGCGGAGTGGCCCGCGCCGAGGATGGTCGGCGCCAGATACACCTGCACCTCGTCGACGAGTTCAGCCGCCAGGAAGGCGCCGACGATGCCCGGGCCGCCCTCGACGAGGATCCAGAGCGCGTCGGGCAGCGCGGCCAGGACGTCGCGCGGATCGTGGGAGTGCACCTGCACCAGCGGTGCCGCGCCGTCGCGCAGTCCTGCGTCCGGTGGCAGGTCCCGGGTGCCGAGCACCACGCGCGTCGGCTGGTGCGTGTGCAGGGTGCCGTCCGGGCGGCGGGCGGTGAGCGACGGGTCGTCGGCCAGCGCGGTGCCGGTGCCGATCACGATGGCGTCGAGCTGGGCGCGGCGGGCATGGGCGTGCTCCCGCGACTGCGGGCCGGTGATCCACTGGCTGGTCCGGTCGGGCGCCGCGATACGGCCGTCGAGGGTCGCCGCGATCTTGGCGGTGACGAACGGCCGCCCGTGTTCTTGGCGAAACAGCCAGTGCCGCAACGGCCCTCGGCGGGCGTCGGCCTCGCCGAGACCGCCGGCGACGGTGACGCCGGCCGCGGCGAGGGCGGCTGCTCCCCCGGACGCCTGCGGGTTCGGGTCGGCCACGGCGTAGCGCACCTCCGCTACTCCGGCGTCGAGCAGGGCTTGCGCGCAGGGGCCGGTGCGCCCGGTGTGGTTGCACGGTTCGAGGGTGACCACGGCGGTGCCGCCCCGGGCGGCCGGGCCGGCCTGGCGCAGCGCCATCACCTCGGCGTGCGGTCCGCCGACCGGCTGGGTGTGGCCCACCCCGACCACGGCGCCGTCGGCGTCGAGGATCACCGCGCCGACGGGCGGGTTGGGCGAACTCACACCGACCGCCGCCTGCGAGGCGGCGATGGCGGTCGCCATCGCCTGCTCGCGCATCAGCGTGCTGCGGTGGCCAGCGCGCGCAGGGAGGCCACGCGGGCGGCAGGGTCGTCACCGCCGTAGACCGCTGAACCAGCGACGAAGCAGTCCACACCGGCTTCCGCGGCCTGCTCGATGGTGTCGGTGGCGATACCGCCGTCGATCTCGACGATCAGCTTCAGCTGCTCGGCGTCGATCTTGGTGCGCAGCTCACGCACCTTGTCGAGCACCTCGGGCATGAACTTCTGGCCGCCGAAGCCGGGCTCCACGCTCATGATCAGCAGGGTGTCGAACTCGGACAGGATGTCGAGGTACGGGGCCAGCGCGGTGCCCGGCTTGATGCCGAGTCCGGCCTTGCCGCCGGCGGCGCGGATGTCGCGGGCGACGCTGATCGGATCGTCGGTGGCCTCGGCGTGGAAGCTGACGTTGTAGGCGCCGGCCTCGGCGTAGGCGGGTGCCCAGCGGCCGGGATCGGTGATCATCAGGTGGCAGTCCAGCGGGATGTCGGTGGCTTTCAGCAGCGACTCGACCACCGGCAGCCCCAGCGTCAGGTTGGGCACGAAGTGGTTGTCCATCACGTCCACGTGCACCCAGTCGACGCCCGGGTCGACGTCGGACGGACCGACCTTGGCGATCTCGTCGGCCAGATTCGCGAAGTCGGCGGACAGAATCGAGGGCGCGATCATCGGCGCGGGGCGTTGGCACATGGGGACGAGTCTACGACCCCGCCGCGAAACGGCCCGCCCGCTCCGCTCGTGGCCACCGGAGAAGCCACTGGAAAATCCGCCGACAAGTCATGGAAATAGACCGCCTCGAATGCTTGTTCTATTAGGTAGATCGGCGTAACGTGGAGTTAGTACACCAGAACGATCGGTGTGGCTGACTCGCTTGGGGAGGTGAGTAGGCATGACGAAGCTCGCTGCTTCCGCCTGGCCGAAGGCGGACTTGGCTGCCGTCGGCATGCCCTCGTCCAGCGTTTCTCTCGCAGAACTGTCGACCGGCGACCTCGCCGAGGCCGTCCACGCGATCAAGAACGGCCACTGCTACCTCGATTGGCGGCTGTTCCAGTTCGCGCTCTCGATGTTCGACCACGTCCAGGCCGTCAGTAAGAACGTCGCGGTGACCCAGCGGTCGATCCTCGATCTCGAGGCTCAGACTGCGCTCGAACTGCAGATGAGTCTGGACAGCACCGATCACTTCGCCCACGCCTTGCTCGACGACGCCGTCTGCGCCCGCGATCGCCTCCCGGCGGTGTTCTCGACGATGCGACTCGGGCTCATCGATCGGGCCCGGTTCCACCGCATCGTCAACGAGACCCAACTCGTCCGCGACGACGAGACCATGGCACTCATCGACCAGACCCTCGCCCTGCAGATCATGGGCCTACGGGGTGGGGTGTCGTCGATGTCGATCACCAAGACCGGCCACATGGCCCGCCGACTCGTCGCCGAATACGACCCCGACGCCGAGAAACTCGACCGCGACCGCGCCAAAGCCGCCCGCACCGTGGGTTTCCAAGCACTCGACAGCGGCATGGCGCAGATCTCCATCACGGCCACCGCCGAAGACGTGCGTTTGGTACGGCAGATGCTCGACGCGGTGATCGCCGGCCTCTGCCCGGAAGATCCACGGACTAAGTCGCAGGCCCGCTCGGACGCGGCGATCGCTCTGCTGCAGCGCATCCCATTCACCTGTCGGTGCGACAGCGACGGCTGCACCGCACAGATCAGCGACGTGCAGCTCGACGCGCATGCTGCACGGATCGTCGTGCACGTCTTGTGTGACGCCACCACGTTGGACGGTGGCGATCAGTGCGGCTACCTCGATGGCTACGGCCCGATCTCCGGTGACCACGTCCGGCAGATCGCCGAGCGCGAGGACGCCGTGATCCACCAGCACGACCTGAACGATCTCCTCGAACCCGATCCCGCAGCCGATCCGAACGACGACGACGATCTCGACGAGGCGGCGGTCCACCGAAAAGGACCCCGCCCCGACAGCCCGGACGAGTGCCGGGCCGATGACGCACGCCCCGACCCGGAAAACGACGAAAACAGCACTCCCGCAAGCGAATCCGCCGCCGGAACCGAGCCGCCGCCACGCTTCCTGATCGCGAAAACCGCGTTCCCGAGCGATCCGTATCGCCCGAACCTGCTCACCGACCTCGTCGCGCGGTTCCTCTGGGGCACCTGCTCGATCCCCGGCTGCGAACGGGCCGCTTTCGCGTGCGATCTGGACCACGTCGCCGAGTTCGACAACATCTGCCCATCGCAAGGTGGCCCTACTTGCGTTTGCAATCTATTGCCCAAGTGCCGGTTCCATCATCTGATGAAAACCCATCTGACCGGCTTCCTCGACGACCTCTGGATCGACGACCACGGGCGCTACCACTCGTCGGTGACCACCCCGGGCGGTATCACCGTCGAGCTGCTCGCACCGAACCAGTGGTTGTTCCCTCGACTCGCCGACCTGCGGTGCCGCCACCAGCTCGGTCAGCACGGGACCGCGACGAGCAGCATCGAGGACTCGCCGCAGCGAGCTCGCACGCGGACGGCGGCCAAGCATGCGCGGCGGCGCGCGGAGCGCCAGGCCAACCACGAACAGCGCGCCGTCGACCAGGCACGACAGCAGGCCGCCGAGGAAGCCGCCATCTGGGACGACTACGAGGCGAAACGGGCGATGGGGGAACCGCCGTTCTAGTGGACTAGACGGTGCCGGAGACGTAGCGGGCGCGGGAGCCGACTACTGCCAGCAGCGCGTCGTGCAGTTCCGGTCCGTATTCCTCCAGCGGCGGCCAGTCCACCAGGACCAACCCGCAGTCGGTGCGGGCGTAAGCGATGTTGCGGATGTCCCAGTCACCGATCGGCGCGGTGAATCCGCACGACGGGCACTCCTCGACCGGCTCGTCGCCGCCGTCCCACCACTCGTGCGGATCCCACTGATCCAGCAGTTCGTGGCACTGCGGGCATTCCGGCGGCGCACTGTCGGAGAACGCGCTCACCGTGGCGCCCGGGCCCAGATCCACCGAGATCGCGGCGCGTTCGTCGAGCGGCAGCGGCACGCCGTCGCTCGCCCCCTGGTGGGCGATCGCCAGGATCTCCACGAGCGCCTCGGCGTCGACCTCCTGCTGGCCGGCCTCCACCGGATCCTCGTCCGGATCCGCGCTGAGGACCAGCCGCACCGCCTCGGTGAGCTGCTGCTCAGCCACGGCGCCCGCGTCGCCGAGCGAGAAATAGAACTGCACGAACTGGCTCACGGCGCGTCCTTGCGCAGCGCGGCCACGAACATCGCGTCGGTGTCCTGCCGGTGCGGCCACAACTGCACGTGCGGGCCGGCGCCGAGACTCTCCGGATCGAAGACGTCACCGGCGACGAACGGGCGCGCGTCGAGCTGCTGCACGTCGGTCTGCTCGGCCAGCACCGCAGCCACCACCTCGGTGGTCTCGGCCAGGTTCGGCGAGCACGTCGAATAGACGACGACGCCGCCCGGCCGCACCAGCTCCAGGGCCGCGGTCAGCAGTTCGGTCTGCAGCTGCACCAGGGCGGGCACCTCCTCGGGGGTCCGCCGCCAGCGGGCCTCCGGTCGTCGTCGCAGCGAGCCGAGACCGGAGCATGGCGCGTCGACCAGCACGCGGTCGAAGCCCGGCTCCAGACCGCTGTCGCGGCCGTCGGCGACGTGCACCTGCACGGGCAGGCCGTCGACGATCTTCTCGATCAGTGCGGCGCGGTGCTCGGACACCTCGACCGCAACCAGGTGGGCCCCCTGCAGGTCGGCGAGCGAACCGAGCAACGCCGCTTTGCCGCCCGGGCCGGCGCACAGGTCCAGCCAGCGGCCGGTGTCCTCGCCGAGCACCTCGGCGCGATCGACGGCCAAGGCCACCAGCTGGCTGCCCTCATCCTGCACGCCCGCGAAGCCTTCGCGCACCGCGTCGAGCTTCCCCGGGTCGCCGTCGGGCAGGTACACGCAGTACGGCGAGTAGCGTCCCTCGTCGCCGCCGCTGATCAGGGCCAGCTCCTCGGCACTGATCTGGCCCGGCCGCGCCACCAGGTGCACGATGGGCCGCTCGTCGTCGGCGGCGAGTGCGGCCTGCAGTTCGCCCGCGGACCGTCCGAGCGATTCGAAGAAGACCTCCGCGATCCACCGCGGGTGGGCGTACGACGTCGCCAGGTTCCCGATCAGGTCCTCGGTGATCGGTGGGGCGATCTGGTCCACCCAGTGCGCCTCGTCGCGCTGGGACACCTTGCGCAGCACGGCGTTGACGAAGCCGGACGGCCCCATCCCCTTCTCGCTGCGCACCAGGTCCACCGAGGTGGAGACCGCGGCGTGCGAACCGATGCGGGTGCGCAGCAACTGGTAGGTGCCCAGCCGCAGCACGTCGAGGAGCTCGCCGTCGATCTCGGCGATCGGACGTCCGGCGGCCGCGGCGATCACCTGATCGAGCAGGCCCATGCTGCGGGCCGTGCCGTAGGTGAGTTCGGTGGCCAGCGCGGCGTCCCGGGTGTCGAGTTTGCGCTCGCGAAGGAGCTTGGGCAGCAACAGGTTCGCGTAGGCGTCACGCTCGCGCACGGCGCGCAGCACATCGCGGGCGACGACGCGCTCGGGACTCAGATTCTTGCTGCGGAACTTGCGGTCGGGGTTGCTCATGCGAAGTGCTCCTCACCGGTCAGCCGCGCGCCGCGCGCCCAGTCCGCAGCGGCCAACGGCTTCTTGCCGGGCGGTTGCACCCAGCCGAGTTGTACTGCGCCCGAGGCGGTTCCGACGTAGACGGCCTTCTTTCCGGCTGAGATCTGGCCCGGCGCAAGGTCTTTCGGCGCCACCGAGCCGTTGACCAGCTCGTGGTGATCGGCGACGAGCACCGGCCCCAGCTTGATACGGACCTCGTCGAGCTGCGTCCAGGCACCGGGCGCGGGGGTGTGCGCGCGGATCGCGCGGTTGATCAGATGCGACGGCAGGTTCCACTTCACCTGCGCATCGGCGACGGTGATCTTGTGCGCGTACGACACGCCGTCGGCGTCCTGCGGCACCGGCGACAGTTCGTCGGCGGCGATGCCGTCGACCACGTTGCGGGTGAACACGGCACCGGCGTCGGCGAGGCGATCGAGCAGTTCCCCCGCGGTGTCCGCGTCCTGAATGCGTTCGGTGAACGTCCCGAACACCGGGCCGGTGTCGAGTCCCGCTTCCAGCGCGAAGACGCTCGCGCCGGTGATCTCGTCCCCGGCGGCCAACGCGGCCTGCACCGGCGCCGCCCCGCGCCACGCGGGCAGCAGCGAGAAGTGCAGGTTGATCCACCCGTACGGCAGGGCGCCGAGTACTGCGGGCGGGATGAGTCCGCCGTACGCGACCACCACGCCCAGATCGGCGTTCCACCGGCTCAGCGCCTCCGCCACTTCGGGGTCGGACATCTTCGCCGGCGTGAGCACTTCGAGCGCGTGCGCGTCGGCGAGTCGGCCGATCGGTGAGCGCACCGCGGTGCGTCCGCGTCCGGCGACGGTGTCCGGGCGGGTGATCACCCCGACCACCTGGTGCTCGTCAGAATCGATCAGCGCCTGCAACGTCGGCACGGCCGGTTGCGGGGTCCCGGCAAACACCACTCTCATGTCAACCGATGGTAGGCGGGTCCAACTGCACGCGGATACCCGCGGTGTCTTCGTGCCGAGCGTGCCGCACCACCTGGGCGGCCCGCAGCGCCGCCGCCAGCCCACGGCCGTGCTCGCGGGCGGTGCGCAGCAGCACCCGCTCGATCCCCTCGCTCGGGTCCAGCCCGGCCGGTGCACGCACCCCCAGCGGGAGCGGGACCGGGCCCAGCTGCTGCACACCGGCGGGCAGTTCGAGCATGCCGAGGAAGGCGGCGACGGCGGCCGGCGGACCGTCGATCGACGCCATGGTCACCGCGGGCGGGAAGGCCAACTCGCGCCGCAGACCGAGCTCGTGACCGGCGAAGCCGACGGGGTCCCAGCGCACCAGGGCCTGCACCGGCGTCAACGCCGCATCGGCGACGATCACCACCCGTCCGCCGTCGGTGTGCGGCCGCACCAGCGTGGCCACCGCCATCCACGCGCGGACCGCTTCTTCGGCCGCCCGCAGATCCTGCCGGTCCAACTGTGCCCACGTGTCCAACAGCACCGCCGCGCCGTACCCGCCTTCGGCACGCGGGGCGGCGCCCGGGGTGGCCACCACGACGCGGGCGCCGGGCGGGACGTCGTCGACGATCTTGTCGCCGGCCGAGGTGAGCACCGGCACGCCGACGAAGGCGCGCCCCAGCTCCTCGGCGGTGCGCTTGTCCCCCACCATCCGGGCCCGCACCACGGTGCCGCCGCAGTTGGGGCATACGAAGCGGTTCTCCGGGCGACCGCACCAGCGGCACGTCAGATCCCCGCGCTCGTTCATCTGCAGCGGGCCATGACATCGACGACAGCGGGCGTCCTCGCGGCAGCGTCCGCACGCCACCGACGGCAGATAGCCGCGTCGCGGCACACTGAACAGCACCGGCCGGTCCTCGGCGAGCGCACGTCGCGCCGCGTCGAAAGCGATGTTCGGGATGCGGGCGGAGCGGGCCAGCGGATCGCCGGCGATGCGCCGGTCGTCGTCGGAGACGCCCTCGATGCGGGGCATATCGCCGCGGATCACGTCGCGCGCGGCGACCAGGTTGCGCGCCCACCCGGATTCGACGAGGGCCTGGGCTTCGGCGGTCCGCGCGAAACCGCCGATCACCAGTGCCGACGCCGTCTGGTGAGCACGCAGCACCGCCACCTCGCGGGGATGCGGATACGGTGCGCGCGGCTCGTCGAGACTGGGATCGCCGTCGTCGAAGACCACCGTGAGCCCGAGATCGCGGACCGGCGCGAAGACGGCGCTGCGCGTCCCGATCACCACCCGCGCCGAGCCGCGCAGCACGCGCAGCCAGCGGCGGTAACGCGCCGTGGGCCCGAGCCCCGCGGCCAGGGTGACGCACCAGTCGCCGAGCAGTTCCGCGCAGGCGTGTTCGAGCCGGTCCAGGTCCCGTTGGTCGGGCACCACGATCACCACGCCGCGCCCGGCCGCGGCCACCACGCTGGCCAGCTCCGCCAGTCGGGTCGCGACGTCCTCACCGGGTCGCGCCTGCCACGCCACCCGCGGGTGCAGCCCGTCGCGCAACGCCGACAGGAAGTCGACGCCGCCGTCGTAGTCGGCCCACCGGCTCAGTTCGGCCTCGACGGGCTCCTCGGCCGGCGGGGCCGCGAATTCGGCCTTCTCCACGCGGGCGTGCCGCGGCGGCACGGCCAGCCGCACCACGTCGGGCGTGGTGCCCGCGTAGCGTTCGGCGACGGCGTGGGTGAGCTCGACCAGTTCCGGGGTGAGCACCTGCTCGGGCGAGACGACCCGCTCCAGCCAGGCGAGTTTGCCGCCGTGGTCACTGCTCGCGCGCCGCTCCAGGAGATAGCCGTCGACCAGCCGTCCTGCGAACCGGATCCGCACGCGGGTGCCCGGCTGGGCGTCGGCGTCCATCGCCTGGTCGACGAGGTAGTCGAACGGGCGGTCCAGATGCGCCAAACCGAGCATCGGCAGCACGCGGGCCACCGGATGCTCGGTTGCGGGCAGGCGCTGATTCTTGCTCACGCCTTGGTCCCCGAAAGGGTCAGGCGATGCCTGCGGCCGCGCGCAGCTCAGCGACGCGGTTGGTCTGCTCCCACGGCAGTTCGACGTCGGTCCGGCCGAAGTGGCCGTAGGCCGCGGTCGGCGCGTAGATCGGACGCAGCAGGTCCAGGTCACGCACGATGGCGGCCGGACGCAGGTCGAAGACCTCGGAGATCGCCTTCGCGATGGTGCCCGGGTCGACGTTCTCGGTACCGAAGGTCTCCACGAACAGACCCACCGGAGCGGCCTTACCGATGGCGTAGGCCACCTGGACCTCGATGCGCTTGGCCAGGCCCGCGGCGACCGCGTTCTTGGCCACCCAGCGCATGGCGTACGCGGCGCTGCGGTCCACCTTCGACGGATCCTTGCCGGAGAAGGCACCGCCGCCGTGGCGGGACATGCCGCCGTAGGTGTCGACGATGATCTTGCGGCCGGTGAGGCCGGCGTCGCCCATCGGACCGCCCAGCACGAAGCTGCCGGTCGGGTTCACCAGCAGGCGCGGGTTGGAGGTGTCCAGCGGGGTCGGCAGATCCAGCTCGGCGAAGACCGGCTCCAGCACGTGCTTGGCGATGTCCGGGGTCAGCATGCCAGCGATATCGATGTCGGCCGCGTGCTGGGTGGAGAGCACCACGGTGTCCAGGCGGACCGGAACGTCGTCGGCGTACTCGATGGTGACCTGGGTCTTGCCGTCCGGGCGCAGGTACGGCAGCAGGCCGGTCTTGCGGACCTCGGTGAGACGACGCGACAGGCGGTGCGCCAGCGCGATCGGCAGCGGCATGAGTTCCGGGGTCTCGGCGGTCGCGTACCCGAACATCAGGCCCTGGTCGCCGGCGCCCTGCAGGTCCAGCTCGTCGGCGTGGGTGCCGGTCTGCTTCTCGTGCGAGTCGGTCAGACCCTGCGCGATCTCCGGCGACTGCGCGCCGATGGCCACGTTCACGCCGCACGAAGCGCCGTCGAAGCCCTTGGTCGACGAGTCGTAGCCGATCTCCAGGATCTTCTCGCGGACGATGGTCGGGATATCGGCGTAGGCGGTGGTGTTCACTTCGCCGGCCACGTGCACTTGACCGGTGGTGACCAGGGTCTCCACGGCCACCTTGGCGCTCGGATCCTGCTCGAGCAGCGCATCGAGGATGGAGTCGCTGATCGCATCACAGATCTTGTCCGGATGCCCTTCGGTGACGGACTCGCTGGTGAACAGGCGGGACGCTGACGCGGTCATCGGTTCCTCTCGGAAGGTAAGAAAAAGCTGAAAAGTACGGGGTGGAGCGGCGGCGGGACCGGCCGAACACTACCTATCAGGCACGAGGGCGGCGACTTCGTCAAGGATTCTGCTCGCCATCAATGTCTTTGAGCCGTAAGGCAGTCCGGTTTCGGTACCATCCGCGCGCAACAGCCATCCGGAGTTGTCGGCGGTGCCGAAGGCGCGGCCCTCGCCGACCGCGTTCACCACGAGGACGTCGCAGCCCTTGCGGCGCAGTTTGGCCCGGCCGTGATCGAGGACGCCGCCGTCCGCGTCGCCGGTCTCCGCCGCGAAACCGACGATGACCGTCGACGACGGGATCTGCGCCGCGGTGCGCGACTGCACCAGACCCGCGAGGATGTCCGGGTTGGTGGTCAGTTCGATGGGCGCCGGACCTTCGGCGCCCTTCTTGATCTTGGCGTCGGCCACGCCGACGGGACGGAAGTCCGCCACGGCCGCGGCCATGATGATCACGTCGGAGTCGGCGGCGCGGACGTTCATCTCGCGGCTCAGTTCCACCGCGGAGTCGACGTGCACGATGTCGACCGCGGCGGGAGCGCCGGGTTCGCTCACTGCGCCGGACACCAGCGTCACGGCGGCGCCGCGCTGAGCGGCGACCCGGGCCAGGGCGTAGCCCTGCTTGCCGGAGCTGTGATTGCCCAGATAGCGGACCGGATCCAGCGCCTCGCGAGTGCCGCCGGCGCTGATCAACACGCGCACCCCGGACAGGTCGTAGGGCAACGCATCGGGGCGGGTCAGCAGCAGATCGCCGAGCAGACCGATCTCGGTCGGCTCGGGCAGGCGGCCCGCTCCGGTGTCGGCGCCGGTCAATCGACCGGAGGCCGGGGTGAGGACCGTCGAACCGTGGGCACGCAACGTCGCGACATTGGCGACCGTCGCAGGATGCTCCCACATCTCGGTATGCATGGCGGGCACGAACATCACCGGGCAGCGCGCGGTCAGCAGCGATGCGGTGAGCAGATCGTCGGCGCGACCGGCGGCGGCGCGGGCCATCAGATCGGCGGTCGCCGGGGCGATCACCACCAGGTCGGCCTCCCGACCCAAGGCAACGTGCGCCACCTCGTCGACGTCGTCGAAGACCTCGGTGGTGACGGGATTACCCGATAGCGCCTCAAAAGTGGCGGCGCCGACGAAGTTCAAGGCCGAACGGGTCGGCATCACGCGTACATCGTGGCCGGCTTCGGTGAAATGCCGAATGACCGAACACACTTTGTAGGCCGCGATGCCGCCGCCGACTCCGACGATGACGTGCAACGAGGACTACTCGCCTTCGGTGTGCTCGAGCAGGTCCGCATGGATCTCGCGCAGCGCGATCGACAGCGGCTTCTCGTGCACGCCCGGCTCCACCAGCGGTCCGACGTACTCCATCAGGCCCTCGGCCAGCTGGTTGTAGTAGTCGTTGATCTGGCGCGCACGCTTGGCGGCGTAGATGGCCAGCGCGTACTTGGACGACGCGCGGTCGAGCAGTTCGTCGATGGGCGGGTCGGTGATGCCCTGCGGGGTGTCGTAGACGGTTTCTTCGACGAGATCGACGTCGATCTCGGTTTCGGTGCTCACGCTTGTCTCTCCAACGTTCGTTATGTACGGCCCGCAGAGGGGCCGATCAGCAAGTTTACCAACTGGCGGGCCGAAGCGTCGACATCGTCGTTCACGACGACGTGTCCGAATTCGCCGATGGCGTCCATCTCGACGCGGGCCGTCTCCAGTCGGCGCGCACGCGCCTCCGGGCTTTCGGTGCCGCGGCCCAGCAGGCGGCGTTCCAGCTCCTCCCAGCTCGGGGGCGCCAGGAACACCATGATCGCTTCGGGCATCTGTTGCCGGACCAGACGGGAGCCGACCAGGTCGACCTCCACCAGCACGGGGTCGCCGTGCTCCAGCGCGGCGCGCACCGGCGCGGCCGGCGTGCCGGAACGCTGCAGGCCCCCGTGGATGTCGGCCCACTCGAGGAGCTCGTCGTTCTCGATCATCGCGTCGAACGCCGGGCGGGTCACGAAGTAGTAGTCGCGGCCGTCCACTTCGCCGGGGCGCGGATCGCGCGTCGTCGCCGACACCGAGAAGATCAGCTGCGGCAGCAGTTCGCGGAGGCGGGCCACCACGGTCGACTTCCCAACGGCCGAGGGGCCGACCAGTACAACCAGTCGGCCCCTCGACGGGGAATCCTGTGTGGATTGCTCAGCGGGCACGCTCAGGAGCTGAACTTCTCGAGCAGAGCCTTGCGCTGACGGTCGCCCAGGCCACGCAGACGACGAGTCGGAGCGATCTCCAGCTCGGTCATGATTTCCTGCGCCTTGACCTTGCCCACCTTGGGCAGCGCCTCCAGCAGGGCGGAGACCTTCATCTTGCCCAGGATCTCGTTCTCCTCGGCGTCGGCCAGGACCTGCTTGAGGTCGGTGCCGCCGCGCTTGAGGCGCTCCTTGAGCTCGGCGCGGACGCGGCGTGCCTCGGCCGCCTTCTGCAGTGCGGCCGCACGCTGCTCGTCTGTCAACTGGGGAAGAGCCACGGTTCCTCCGCCTTTCGTTGGTCTTGGTTCGGTGTGGTCCACCGACGCTATACGAGCGCCGGGTGGCTGTGCACCGCGGCCCGGCGGACCGGCGGTACTTCACGACGAGTGTATCCATTCGCGTCATGACCAGGAGCGACGGTACCCCGTCGCGCCGTTCTCGGCGACTACCGCCCCGGGCGCGTCGAACGATCCGCCCGCCGAGTAGCCTCGGGGACCATGCTCGCGTCCGACCTGGCCACACTCGCGCGGGTGCTCCGCGACGACATCGCCCCGCGCACCGCCTCCACCTCGGTGGTCATCGCCGACCACCCGCACGCTCGACTGATCCGATACGGCTCTGACCAGCAGCTCAACGCCGCGCGCGAGTCCGGCGCCGTTCCGGTGCTGCTGGTGCCGCCGCTGGCGGTTCCCGCGGGCTGCTACGACTTGGCGCCCGGCGTGACACCGGGCAATTCGGTCGTCGAATTCCTGCTGTCCACGGGCACTGTGGTCTACGTGGTGGACTTCGGCGACGTGACGCGCGCCGAACGGCACCTGGGTTTCGAGGACTATTTCGACACGTTCGTGCCGCGCGCGATCGGCGAGGCGATCGACGATTTCGCGTCCGGCGGCGACGCCGTGGACCTGATGGCCTGGAGCCTGGGCGGCACGGTCAGTCTGATGACGGCCGCGCACGACAAGAGCCTGCCGATCCGGTCGGTGATCACCGTCGGCACTCCCCTGAACTACATGCTGCTGCCGCCCTATCCGCTGGTGAGGACGCTGCTGGCCCCCACCGGCGGACGTCCGGCCACGTACGTGCTGCGCGCCATGGCGGGGATCCCCGCACCCATCGTGCGGACCGTGTACCGCGGTTTCGCGTGGGAACGCGAACTCAAGAAGCCGTGGTACATCCTGAAGAACCTCGACGACCCCGAGGCGCTGGCGCGCATGCAGGTGATCGACCGTTTCCAGCGGTCGCTGCCCGGCTATCCGGGCAAGGTGGCCCAGCAGATGCTGGTGAACTTCATTGTGCGCGACGAGTTGAGCCGCGGACGTCTCGAGTTCGACGACACGGTGGTGGATCTGACGTCGATCACCGCGCCGATCTTCATGGTGGGCTCGCACCGCGACGCGATCGCCAGCCACGCGGCGGTGCGGCACGGTGAGAAGATCTTCACCGAGTCGGCCCATGTGGAGTTCCACACGGTCGAGACCAGCCACCTCGGTCTGCTGACCGGTGCGGCGGCGGCCGAACAGACGTGGCCGGCGATCGCGGCGTTCCGCGCCCGGCTGGACGCGGAACGCCTGTAGATCGCTCTCGGGGGTCTCCCCTATCCCAGCGCGGCTTCGATCTCGTCGCGGGTGGCGGCCGTCGCCGCGGCCAGCGCCGCGGGAGCCGGGCCCGCACCCAGAATGCTGCGCGAGGCGGCAGGCAGCAGCCACGTCAGATCGGCGGTGTCGCCGAAGATGGCGGCCAGATCGGCGGCGGTCGCGCCCTGTGCACCCAATCCCGGCGACAGGATCGGTCCGGCGAGTGCGGCCAGGTCCAAACCGTGCTCGCGGGTCGCGCCGACCACCACACCCACCGTCGCCGAGCCGTCCGCGTTGACCGCGGCGGCGGCATCCACGATCGACTGGGCCACGGTCACCGCGTCACCGGTGAGAGCGGTCTGCAGCGCGTGGCCGTCCGGGTTGGACGTGCGGGCCAGCACGAAGACGCCGCGGCCGGTGGCGCGCGCCTGCTCCACGGCCGGGCTCAGGGCCCCGAAACCGAGGTAGGGCGAAACGGTGACGGCGTCCGAGCACAGCGGTGAGGCGTCGTCGAGCCAGGCGGTGGTGTAGGCCGCCATCGTCGACCCGATGTCGCCGCGTTTGGCGTCGGCCAGCACCAGGGCGCCGGCCGCGGTGCACCCGGCGATGGTCTCCTCCAGCACGGCCAGTCCGGCCGAGCCGAAGGCCTCGAAGAACGCGACCTGCGGTTTGATCACCGCCGCGGTGGGACCCAGCCCCGCCACGGCGGCCTCGGCGAAGGCCCGGAGGCCGTCGACCGACACCGGCAGTCCCCACTGCTCCAGCAGCGCGGCATGCGGATCGATTCCGGCGCAGAGGCGACCGCGGGCGGTCACCGCCGCGCGGTAGCGCTCGGCGAAGCCGGTGCTCACGCCTGCGTCCGCTGCAGGCTCGCGTGCCGACGCTGGAGCGACTCGACGCCCATCGTGGCGCCCAGCGCCGCTTCGATACCCTGCACCGCGGCGCCCGCTCCGGGCACGGTGGTGACGCACGGGATACCGGCGGTGATCGCCACCGCGCGGATCTCATAGCCGTCCGCACGCGGCCCGGAACTGCCCGCCGGGGTGTTGATGATCAGGTCGACGCGGCCGTCCCGGATCATGTCGACCACCGACTCCTCATCGGCGCCGGCCTCGAAGTGCTTGCGCACCTCGGTGACCTCGATGCCGTTGCGCCGCAACACATCTGCAGTGCCGGAAGTGGCGAGGATGGTGAAGCCGAGATCGGCCAGCCGCTTGGTCGGGAAGGCGATGGACGCCTTGTCCCGGTTGGCCACCGAGACGAAGACGGCGCCACTGGTCGGCAGGGCGTTCGATGCGCCGGCCTGGGCCTTGGCGAAGGCGCGACCGAAGTCGCGGTCGAAGCCCATCACCTCGCCGGTCGACTTCATCTCCGGGCTCAGCAACGTGTCGATGGCCGCGCCCTCGGGGGTGCGGAACCGGTTGAACGGCAGCACCGCTTCCTTGACCGCCACCGGCGAGTTCACCGGGATCACGCTGCCGTCACCGGACGGCGGGAGGATCCCCTGGCTGCGGAGTTCGGCGATGGACATGCCGAGCATGACGCGCGCACACGCCTTGGCCAGCGGCACGGCCGTGGCCTTGGACACGAACGGCGCGGTCCGGCTGGCGCGCGGGTTGGCTTCGAGCACGTACAGCACGCTGTCCTTGAGCGCGTACTGCACGTTCAGCAGACCGCGCACGCCGATGCCCTTGGCGAGAGCCTCGGTGGAGCGACGCACCGCCGCGATCTCCTCGGCGCCGAGGGTGATCGGCGGCAGCGCGCAGGCCGAGTCGCCGGAGTGGATACCGGCCTCCTCGATGTGCTCCATCACGCCGCCGAGGTAGATCTCGGTGCCGTCGTAGAGCGCGTCGACGTCGATCTCCACCGCGTCCTCGAGGAAGCGGTCCACCAGCACCGGACGGTCGTCGGAGATCTCGGTGGCGCGGGAGATGTAGTCGGCCAGACCCTGCTCGTCGTAGACGATCTCCATGCCGCGGCCGCCGAGCACGTACGACGGGCGCACCAGCACCGGGTAGCCGATCTCGGCGCCGATGTCGCGGGCCTGCTCGAAGGTGGTGGCGGTGCCGAACTTCGGCGCGGGCAGGCCGGCTTCGGTGAGCACCTTGCCGAACTCGCCGCGGTCCTCGGCCAGGTCGATGGCCGCGGGGCTGGTGCCGACGATCGGCACGCCCTCGGCTTCCAGGTGCGCCGCCAGCCCGAGCGGCGTCTGGCCGCCGAGCTGCACGATCACGCCGCGCACGGTGCCGGACTCGGACTCGGCGTGGATCACCTCGAGGACGTCCTCGAGGGTCAGCGGCTCGAAGTACAGGCGGTCGGCGGTGTCGTAGTCGGTGGACACCGTCTCCGGGTTGCAGTTCACCATGACCGTCTCGTAGCCGGCCTCGCTCAACGTCAGCGCCGCGTGCACGCACGAGTAGTCGAACTCGATGCCCTGACCGATCCGGTTGGGACCGGAGCCCAGGATGATCACCTTGGGGCGATCGGGCTGCGGCGCGATCTCCGAGGTGGCCGCGGGATCGAGCTCGTAGCTGGAGTAGTGGTACGGCGTCTTCGCCTCGAACTCCGCCGCGCAGGTGTCGACGGTCTTGTACACCGGGCGCACGCCCAGCCCGTGACGGTGGGCGCGGATCGCGGCCTCGGTGCCCAGGGCGTCGTCGCCGCGCGCGCTGCGCAGCGCCGCGATCTGCCGGTCGGACAGACCGGTCGACTTGGCCTCGCGCAGCAGGTCCTCGTCGAGCACGTCGGCGTCGCGCACCCGCGCGCCCATCTCGCCGATGAAGGCGATCTCGGCCAGGAACCACGGGTCGATGGCGGTGGCCTCGTACAGCTGCTCGATGGTCGCGCCGGCCTCCATGGCCTGCATGATCTTGTACATCCGGCCGTCGCGCGGGACGGCGATGTCGGCGAGCAGCGCCGGCAGGTCGATCGTCGCCGGGTCGGGACGGTCGGGTTCGGTCCAGAACCCGGCGGCCTTGGTCTCCAGCGACCGCATCACCTTGCCGAAGGCTTCGGTGAAGCTGCGGCCCAGGCTCATCGCCTCGCCCACCGACTTCATCGTGGTGGTGAGGGTGTCGTCGGCGCCCGGGAACTTCTCGAACGCGAACCGCGGGGCCTTGACCACCACGTAGTCGATGGACGGCTCGAATGCGGCCGGGGTGGCCTTGGTGATGTCGTTGGTGATCTCGTCGAGCGAGTAGCCGATGGCCAGCTTCGCGGCCATCTTCGCGATCGGGTAGCCGGTGGCCTTGGAGGCCAGCGCCGACGACCGCGAGACGCGCGGATTCATCTCGATCACCACGAGTCGACCGTCGCGCGGATCCTGGGCGAACTGGATGTTGCAGCCGCCGGTGTCGACGCCCACCTCGCGGATGATGGCGATCGACTGGTCCCGCATGAGCTGGTACTCGCGGTCGGTCAGGGTCATCGCCGGGGCGACGGTGATCGAGTCGCCGGTGTGCACGCCCACCGGGTCGACGTTCTCGATGGAGCAGATCACGATGACGTTGTCGCGGTTGTCGCGCATGAGCTCGAGTTCGAACTCCTTCCATCCGAGGATGGATTCCTCGATGAGGACGTTCGCGGTGGGCGACGCGGCCAGACCGCCGCCGGCGATCCGGTTGAGGTCGTCCTCGTCGTAGGCCATGCCCGAGCCGAGCCCGCCCATGGTGAACGACGGGCGCACCACCACCGGGTAGCCGAGTTCGGCGACGGTCGCACGGACCTCGTCCATGGTGTGGCAGACGGCCGAGCGTGCGCTTTCGCCACCGATCTTGGTGACGATGTCCTTGAACATCTGGCGGTCTTCGCCGCGCTGGATGGCGTCGATGTCGGCACCGATGAGCTCGATGCCGTGCTTGGCGAGGATCCCCTGCTCGTGCAGGGCCACCGCGGTGTTCAGCGCGGTCTGGCCGCCGAGGGTGGCCAGCACGGCGTCGACCGGATGGCCGGCGGCGGCTTCGGTCTCGAAGACCTTCTCGACGAACTCGGGGGTGATCGGCTCGACGTAGGTGGCGTCGGCGAACTCCGGGTCGGTCATGATCGTGGCCGGGTTGGAGTTGACCAGCGAGACGCGCAGGCCTTCGGCCTTGAGCACGCGGCAGGCCTGGGTGCCCGAGTAGTCGAACTCGCAGGCCTGACCGATGACGATGGGGCCCGAGCCGATGACCAGGACGTGGGAGAGATCAGTACGGCGTGGCATTAGGACTTGGTCCCTTCCATGGCGGCGACGAACTTGTCGAAGAGGTTGGCTGCGTCGTGCGGCCCGGACGCGGCTTCGGGGTGGTACTGAACGGAGAAGGCGGAGCCGTCGATCAGCTCGATGCCCTCCACCACGCCGTCGTTGGCGCAGACGTGGCTCACGCGGCCGCGGCCGAAGTCGGTGTCGAACTCGTCACCGGCCTTGCCTTCGAGCGCGAAACCGTGGTTCTGCGAGGTGATCGCCACCGCGCCGGTCGCGACGTCGAGCACCGGGATGTTGATGCCGCGGTGGCCGAACTTGAGCTTGTAGGTCTTCAGGCCGAGCGCGCGGCCGAGGATCTGGTTGCCGAAGCAGATCCCGAAGGTCGGCAGGCCGGCCTTCAGGACCGCGCGGGTCAGCGCGACGGCGCCGTCGGCGGTGGCCGGGTCGCCCGGGCCGTTGGACAGGAAGAAGCCGTCCGGCGCGATGGCGAGCACGTCGTCGATCGTCGCGTCGGAGGGCAGGATGTGCACCTCCACGCCGCGTGCGGCGAGCATGCGCGGGGTGTTGGCCTTGATCCCCAGGTCCAGGGCGGCGACGCGGAACTTGGGCTCGCCCGCGGCCTCGACCACGTACGGCTCCTCGGTGCTGACCTCGGCGGCCAGGTCGGCGCCGGCCATCGGGCTCTGCGCCCGCACCTGGGCCAGCATCTCCTCGGCGGTGGTGACGGCCGCGCCGGAGAAGATGCCGGCGCGCATGGCGCCGACCTCGCGCAGCTGGCGGACCACCGCGCGGGTGTCGATACCGCCGATACCGACCACGCCCTGGGCGATCAGTTCGTCTTCGAGGCTGGAGGTGGCGCGCCAGTTGGACACGCGCACCGTGGGGTTGCGCACGGCGTAGCCGGCCACCCAGATCTTGCCGGGGTCCTTGTGATCGATGAAGTCCGCCGACCATCGCACCTGCGAACGCTTGCCGAGCAGGCTCTCGCCGTCCTCGGTGTTCCAGCCGGTGTTGCCGATCTGCGGGGCCGTGGAGATCACGATCTGCTTGTGGTAGCTCGGGTCGGTCAGCATCTCCTGGTAGCCGGTCATCGCGGTGCAGAAGACCGCCTCGCCCAGGGTGACGCCTTCGGCGCCGAAACTGCGCCCGGTGTGAATGTTGCCGTTCTCCAGCACCAATACCGCTTTACTCATGCTTTCTTCCTCTTCGTCTCGGTGCCTGCCGCGTCAGCGGCGTCAAGTTCGGTGCGTGTGCGTGCGGTGATCTCCGCGTAGGCCGTGGTCCACGCCGGGTAGACGGACTTGTCGTCGCCGCGGATACCGGAGTCGACCTCCACCCCGGACGGCAGTCGCCAGCGGATGGCCAGCAGGCCGTCGCGGCTCATCACCTTTCCGGCCAGGCCGCTCTCGGTGCGGACTGCGGTGATCGCCTCGGTCGGGATCCAGATCGGCGATGCGCCGGTGCGGTCGAGCAGAATGCCCTCCGCGTAGCGCGAGTAGTGGACCAGCGCGCGGTCGCCGAAGTCCTTGACCGCCACGCGGGTGGCCCAGGTCGGTGCCAGGGTGCTGCCGACGTACACGCCGGTGTCCGGTCCGTCGAGGACCTCACCGAGCTGATCGGGCACCACGGGTAGCTCCCCCAGCTGGTCGGCCTGGGCGCGGCCGCGCTTGCGCCAGCCGCGCAGTCCCAGCCAGATCAGGAACAGCCAGAACAGCGCCACGCCGCCCACGATCAGGACGTCGACCAACCACGGGCTCATTCGGCGGTCACCGTGCCGCGCAGCACCGTCAGCGCCACGCGACCGGGCAGGGTCATCGCCGCGTACGGGGTGTTGCGGGACTTGCTGGCCAGCGCGTCCGGCTCGACCGTCCATTCGGCGTCCGGATCGACGACGGTGAGGTTGCCGGGCTCGCCGACGGCGATCGGCCGACCCTGGTCGTCGAGTCCGACGATCTGCGCGGGACGTTCGCTCATCACGCGGGCCACCCCGCGCCAGTCGAGCAGACCCGGGCGGACCATGGTTTCCACCACCACCGACAGCGCCGTCTCCAAGCCCAGCATGCCGGGCTTGGCCTGGGAGAACTCGCAGCACTTCTCCTGCGCGGCGTGCGGTGCGTGGTCGGTGGCGACGCAGTCGATGACGCCCTCAGCCAGTGCCGCGCGCAGGGCCAGCTTGTCGCGGTCCTCGCGCAGCGGCGGGTTGACGCGGTTCACGCCGTCGTAGGTCTCCAGGCGGGAGTCGTCGAGCAGCAGGTGGTGCGGAGTGACCTCGGCGGTGATGGCGATGCCCTGCTCGCGCGCCCAGCGCAGCAGGGACACGGTGCCCTCGGTGGAGGCGTGCGCCACGTGCACGCGGGCGCCGGCGTCGCGGGCCAAGAGTGCGTCGCGGGCGACGATCGACTCCTCGGCGGCGCGCGGCCAGCCGGCCAGACCCAGGCGAGCGGCGGTCGGGCCGTCGTGCGCCACGGCGCCCTCGGTGAGCCGCGGATCCTCGCTGTGCTGGGAGATCAGCACGCCCAGGCCGGAGCTGTACTCCAGGGCGCGCTTCATCAGCACCGGGTCGTGGACGCACTTGCCGTCGTCGCTGAACAGCTTCACCTTGGCGGCGCCGTCGGCCATCATGCCCATCTCGGCGAGTTGACGGCCTTCCAGTCCGACGGTGACCGCACCGACCGGGTGCACGTCGACCAGACCCACCTCTTGGCCGATCCGCCAGACGAGGTCGGTGATGGCCGCGTTGTCAGCCACCGGGCTGGTGTTGGCCATCGCGAAGATCGCGGTGTAGCCGCCGCGGGCCGCGGCGGCCGAACCGGTGGCGATGGTCTCGGTGTCTTCGCGGCCGGGTTCGCGGACATGGGTGTGCAGGTCCACGAAACCGGGCAGCAGCACGCCGCCGCGGCCGTCGACGGTGCGGGCACCCTCCGGGGCCGTCAGACCGGTCCCGATCGCGGTGATGACGCCGTCGGTGACGGCGACGTCCACCGGGTCGCCTTCGCCGTACGGCCGGACATCGGTGAGCAGGATCGAACCTGAGACCGTCACTGTTGCGCTCCTGTCGACTGGTGGTGGGCGGGCGCCTCGGCGCCGCCGCTGGCGAGTAGCCGGAACAGCACGGCCATGCGGACGTGCACGCCGGCGCGGACCTGCTGCAGGACCACCGACTGCGGGGCGTCGGCCACGTCGAAGCCGATCTCCATGCCGCGCAGCATGGGGCCGGGGTGCAGGATCAGCGCGTCCTCACCCAGCAGTGCGCGCCGGGCGTCGTTGAGGCCGTAGCGGACCGAGTATTCGCGGGAACTCGGGAAGAATCCGCCGTTCATGCGCTCGGCCTGCACGCGCAGCATCATGACCGCGTCGCTGCCGGGCAGTTCGGCGTCGAGTTCGGTGCTGACCCGCACCGGCCAGGTCTGCACCCCGGTGGGCAGCAGCGTGGGCGGCGCCACCAGCGTCACCTCGGCGCCCAGTGTGGAGAGC
This sequence comes from Gordonia alkaliphila, assembly GCF_039542465.1. Classification (NCBI taxonomy): domain Bacteria; kingdom Bacillati; phylum Actinomycetota; class Actinomycetes; order Mycobacteriales; family Gordoniaceae; genus Gordonia; species Gordonia alkaliphila. The sequence goes on from NZ_BAABIE010000002.1 coordinate 103,720, forward strand.
AGGTGCGCGTTGGAGCGAGCCACGCGGGAGTGCAGGACGTCGCCGACGATGGTGATCCGGCGGCCGTCGAGCGAACCGAACTTCGACCGCAGCGTGTAGGCGTCGAGCAGGGCCTGGGTCGGATGTTCGTGGGTGCCGTCGCCGGCGTTGATCACCGACGGGCCGGTGGTGAGCGGCCGTTCCTGGCCGGGTGCCAGGTCGGGCAGGTCGGTGCCGTCGTTGGTCCAGCGTGCGATCTGCGCCGCCGCGCCGGAGGCCGGGTGGCGCACGATCAGTGCGTCGGCGCCGGCGGCCCGCAGCGTCTTGGCGGTGTCGCGCAGCGACTCCCCCTTGCTGACCGAGGAGGAGGACGCGCTGACGTTGATCACGTCGGCGCTCATCCACTTGCCGGCCACCTCGAAGGAGACGCGGGTGCGGGTGGAGTTCTCGTAGAACACCGTCATCACGGTGCGGCCGCGCAGCGTGGGCAGCTTGCGCACTTCGCGACCGGCCAGGGCCTGTTCGAAGCGGGCCGCCTCGTCGAGCAGTTCGACGGCGTCGTCGCGACTCAGACCTTCGGTGGAGAGCAGGTGCTTCACTGTGCCGCCTCCACCGTGGTGCGGACGACGACCTCGTCGACGCCGTCGTGCTCGGCCAGGTGCACGTCGACGTCCTCGTCGCGGGCGGTGGGGATGTTCTTGCCCACGTAGTCGGCACGCAGCGGGAGCTCGCGGTGGCCGCGATCGACGAGGACCGCGAGCTGCACGGCGGCGGGGCGGCCCAGGTCGCGCAGCGCGTCGAGGGCGGCGCGAACGGTGCGGCCGGAGAAGAGCACGTCGTCGACGAGGATCACCAGCGCACCGTCGACGCCACCGGTCGGTACCAGGGTGCGTTCCAGGGGGCGGTGCGGCTTGTCGCGCAGATCGTCGCGATAGAGCGTGATGTCGAGGTAGCCGGTGGGCACCTGCACGCCGGTGAATTCCTCGATCTTCGCGGCGAGCCGCTGCGCGAGCGTGGTGCCGCGGGTGGGAATTCCGATCAGGACCACCTGTTGGGGATGGTCGCCGTCGAGCGCGGTCTTCTCGATCACCTGGTGCGCCATGCGCGCCACCGTCCGACCGACTTCTGACGCGTTCAACAAGGTGCGGGTGCGAGTCGTCACACCGACCTCCTTCTCCGCCTCACGGGACGGATCGTTAAAGGATGTGCCGGTGAGAACTCTACTCCGCCGAGCCCGCCGCTCGCACCTGGGGGGCCAACGCCGAAATGCGGTCCAAAACCCCGTTCACAAAGGCAGGAGAGTCGTCGGTGGACAGTTCCGTGGCGAGCTTCACAGCTTCGTCGAGGACCACCTTGATGTCGACGTCGGGCGCGTACAGCAGTTCCCACGTACCCAGACGCAGAATCGCGCGATCGACGGCCGGCAGGCGGTCGAACGACCAGTTCTCGAGATGCGAGGAGATGATGGCGTCCACCTGGCCGGCGTCGGCCACCACGCCCTCCACCGCACGCACCGCGTAGCCGGTCATCTCGCCGACGCTGTCGTCCGTGGCGAAGACCTCGCGACGCTGCGCGATCAGGTCGGTGGCCGGCACGCCCTTGGCTTCGGCTTCGAAGAGCAGATCCACGGCGCGACGGCGCTGGCGGTGGCGGCCGCGCGGCTCTCCCGCGCGATCAGCTGTTGACACGGCCGAGGTAATTCCCGTCGCGCGAGTCGATCTTCAGCTTGTCGCCGGTGTTGATGAACAGCGGCACCGCGACCTCGGCACCGGTCTCCAGGATGGCGGGCTTGGTGCCGCCGGTGGAGCGGTCGCCCTGCAGGCCCGGATCGGTCTTGGTGACCTCGAGCTCGACGGTGACCGGGAGCTCGACGAACAGCGGCACGTCCTCGTGGGTGGCGACCTGCACGGACATGTTCTCCAGCAGGAAGCGCGAGCCGTCGCCCATCACCTCGGGGGTGATCGACACCTGATCGAAGGTCTCGGCGTCCATGAACACGAAGTCGGTGCCGTCGTTGTACAGGAAGGTCATGTCGCGGCGGTCGACGTTGGCCGTCTCCACCTTGACGCCGGCATTGAAGGTCTTGTCGACGTTCTTGCCCGAGACCACGTTCTTGATCTTGGTGCGCACGAAGGCGGGGCCCTTGCCCGGCTTCACGTGCTGGAACTCGACGATCTGCCACAGCTGATTGTCGATCTTGAGCACGAGGCCGTTCTTGAAGTCGGCGGTAGTCGCCATGTGAAGTCTCCTTTGAAATCCGCTACAGGATCAGCAACGCCCGGGGGGCGTTCGTCAGCGACCGCGGCCCGGCATCGGAGACAACGAGCGTGTCTTCGATGCGGACCCCACCGCGGCCAGGCAGATAGATGCCCGGCTCCACGGTGACGATCGCACCGTCACGCAGTGTACCGCGCGCCGCGCTCCCGATCCCCGGCGCTTCGTGGATCTCGAGTCCGACGCCGTGCCCGAGGCCGTGCACGTACTGCTCGCCGTATCCCGAGGCGGCGATCACCTCCCGCGCGGCGGCGTCGATCTCGGCCAGCGCGGCCCCGGGCACCAGGGCCGCCCGACCGGCGGCCTGCGCCTGGCGCACGATCTCGTAGATCTCCCGCTGCCACGGTGCGGGCTCGCCGAGCACCGCGGTGCGCGTCATGTCCGAGTGGTAGCCGTCGACCACCGCACCGAAGTCGATCTTGACGAAGTCCCCCGCCGCGAGGACATCCGACGTCGGACGGTGGTGCGGGACCGCGGAGTTCGGGCCGGCGGCCACGATGGTCTCGAACGCGATCGCCGCGGCGCCGCGCGCATACATCTCCCATTCGAGGTCGCGCGCCACCTCGCGTTCGGTGCGGCCGGGCGCCACGGCGCCCCGTTCCACCAGCGCGGCCAGCGCTTCGTCGCCGATCCGGCAGGCCGCCTCTACCAGGGCCGTCTCCCCCGCGTCCTTGACCTCACGCAGCGCCTGCACCAGTCCGCGGACCGGGACCAGCTCCACCGGCGACGCCTCGACGGCCGTGCACAGTTCGCCGAAGTCACCGACCGTCACCGCATCGGCTTCGAAGGCCACGCGCACCGCCGTGCCCGCGGCCCCGGCGCGTTCGACCAGCGCACCGATGGTGTCGCGGGCGAGCATCGCCTCCAGGTCCGGGCTCTGTTCGGCCACCTGCGCGGTGTACCGGCCGTCGGTGGCGATGCGGTCGCGCGAGGGATCGTCGCGCCAGATCAGCACCGCGGCGTTGCTGCCGGTGAAGCCGGTGAGATAGCGGACGTTGGTCAGGTCGCTGACCACCACGGCATCGGCGTCGTGGGCGGCCAGGGCGGCCGCCACGGCGGCTCGTCGGGTGGGGTGATCGGGAACGGTATCGGGTGCAACACGCATACCTAAGATTGTTGTACACATCTCAGGCCGGTATGTTGACCCCATGCAATCCTGGCTTCTGCGCGGCATCGTCATGTCGATCGTTCAGATCATCGCCCGAGTGGCCCTCGGCTTCGCCATCATCGCCTGGCCCGTCCAGTCGCCCATCTCGCGGTGGATCGCCATCATCGCCGTCGTGCTGGTCGCGGTCATCTGGGGCGGCTACGACGGCATTCGCGATGCGCGGGCCCATCCGGACCCCGACGACTACGAAGATCTCACCATGCGGTGGCTCAAGGCCGGGTTCTTCGCCGGTCTGGTGGCCTGCTTCGTCTGCTGGCTGCTGGGTACCTTCTGGCTCGACGGTATCGGCCAGGCCTCGTTCTGGATCGAGATGATCGCCGGCACCTCGTTCATCACGCTGCTGGTGTACGCGCCCGCCTTCTTCGGCGTCAGCGTGGGACGCTGGATCGTCCGCCGCGACCAGCACAAGAACGACCCCGAAGAAGACTGGTCGGTGCACGCGCTGCACAACCAGCCGACCGAGGTGGTCGACGCCAACGCCTGAGCAGACACGAACCAGAAACGCCGCGGACTTCCTCTCGAAGTCCGCGGCGTTTCTCTCTCCCGGTCAGGCGTGTCGCGACCCCGCTGCCGAGTCGCCACGCGGGCTCCGCGAGCGACCCGCGATCAGGGTCGCGACACGCGAGCGTGGCTAGAGCGAGATGGTGGTGCCGGAGGCGCGCCGGCCGCCGATCGCGCCGTAGGCGGCGGCGATCAACGCCGGGTCCGGGGCTTCGAGCCGGCCGGGCTTGGCCAGTCCGTCGAGCACCACGAAGCGCAGCATCCCGGAGCGGTTCTTCTTGTCCCCGGCCATGTACTGCATCAGCTCGCCGAGCGCATCCGGGTCGTAGCTGGTGGGCAGGCCCACCAGCTCCAGCAGCGTCCGGTGCCGGTCGGCGGTCGCATCGTCGAGACGCCCGGCCAGACGGGCGAGTTCGGCGGCGAAGACCATGCCCACCGACACGGCGGCGCCGTGACGCCACTTGTACCGTTCCCGGCGTTCGACGGCGTGGCCGAGGGTGTGTCCGTAGTTGAGGATCTCGCGGAGCGAGGACTCCTTGAGGTCCGCGGACACCACGTCGGCCTTGACCTGCACGCTGCGCCGGATCAGTTCGGGCAGCACGGTGCCGGTCGGATCGAGCGCGGCGTCCGGGTCGGCCTCGATGAGATCGAGGATCACCGGGTCGGCGATGAAACCGGTCTTGATCACCTCAGCCAGGCCGGCGATGATCTCGTTCCGCGGCACCGATTCGAGGGTGCCGAGGTCGATGAGGACCGCGTCGGGCTCGTGGAAGGAGCCGACCAGGTTCTTGCCCGCGTCGGTATTGATGCCGGTCTTGCCGCCGACGGCCGCGTCGACCATGGCGAGCAGGGTGGTCGGCACGTGCACCACGCCGATGCCGCGCATCCAGGTGGCGGCGACGAAGCCGGCGAGGTCGGTGGCGGCACCGCCGCCGAGACTGACGACCTTGTCGTTGCGCTTGAGGCCGATGCGGCCGAAGACCTCCCAGCAGTACGACGCGACCTGCAGGTCCTTGCCGTCCTCGGCGTCCGGGATCTCCAGGCGGTGCGCCTCCTTCCCGTGTTCGCCGAGGAACTCGACGATCTGCTCGGCGGTCTGGCGCAGCGGCGGCTGGTAGACCACGGCCACCCGGTCGGCGCCGGTGACGGCCTCGGCCAGGTCGGTCAGCAGGCCGCGACCGATCGTCACGTCGTACGGTGCGGCCGCGCGGACGGCCACCTTAACCGGCTCGGTCATGAGGGGTTCTCCTGATTCGGGGGCAATGCGGTGAGGATCTGGGCGACGAGGCGGTCGACCGGCGCGTCGGCGTCAACGGTGTGGGCGGCCACGGCGCGGTAGGCGTCGACGCGTCCGGCCAGCAGTTCGGCGTAGCGCGCGGCCGGGTCGGTGTGCGCCAGCAGCGGGCGATCGGAACCGGCGACGCGGGCGAACCCGGTGTCGGCCTCGATCTGCAGATAGACCACGTGGTGGTCGGTCAGTGCGGCGGCGATGTCCGGGACGGTCACCGAGCCGCCGCCGAGGGCGACGACGCCGTCGGCGGTGGCCAGGACGTCGAGCACGGTCTCCCGTTCGACGGCGCGGAAGGCCGCTTCGCCGTCGGCGAAGATCTCCGGGATGCTGCGCCCGGCCCGACGCTCGATCTCGGCGTCGGTGTCGAGGTAGTCCACCTCGAGTGCGGCGGCCAGCGCCCGTCCCACCGTCGACTTACCGGATCCCATGAATCCGGTGAGCACGGCGCGGGGCGTCACGGCCGCGGCGGCCGCGCGTCGATCGCGTCGCGGTAGGAGCGCAGGTTGGCCGACGTCTCGCGCGCCGAGTCGCCGCCGAACTTCTCCAGCGCCGCCTGCGCCAAGACCAGGGCCACCATGGCCTCGGCGACGACGCCGGCGGCCGGCACGGCGCACACGTCGCTGCGCTGGTGGATGGCGCTGGCCGGTTCGCCGGTGGACATGTCCACCGTCGACAGCGCGCGCGGCACCGTGGAGATCGGCTTCATCGCGATGCGGACCCGCAGATCCTCACCGTTGGTCATGCCACCTTCCAGGCCGCCGGCCCGGTTGGTGGAGCGCAGCACGCCGTCGGCGCCGGGCACCATCTCGTCGTGCGCGGCACTGCCGCGGCGGCGAGCCGTGGTGAAGCCGTCGCCCACCTCGACGCCCTTGATGGCCTGAATGCCCATCAGGGCGCCGGCCAGGCGGGCGTCCAGGCGGGTCTCGCCGGACACGTGCGAGCCCAGACCGATCGGCACACCGGTGGCGATGATCTCCACCACGCCGCCGAGGGTGTCGCCGTCGCGCTTGGCGGCTTCGATCTCCTCGATCATCGACGCCTCGGCGTCCTTGCCGAAGGAGCGGACCGGGCTGTGGTCGATCGCCGGCAGATCGCTGTAGCGCGGGGCCGGGCCGGTGTAGTCGGCGCTGTCGCCGATCGAGATGACGTGCGAGAGGACCTCGATGCCGAGCACCTGGCGCAGGAAGTTGCGCGCCACGGTGCCTGCGGCGACGCGGGCCGCCGTCTCGCGGGCGCTGGCGCGCTCGAGGACCTGGCGGGCGTCGGCGAAGTCGTACTTGAGCATGCCCGAGTAGTCGGCGTGGCCCGGGCGAGGACGGGTCAGCGGCGCATTGCGAGCGCTGCCCTCCAGTTCGGCCGGATCCACCGGATCGGCCGCCATCACCTGTTCCCACTTGGGCCACTCGGAGTTGCCGATCTCGATGGCGATCGGGCTGCCCATGGTGAGGCCGTGGCGGATGCCGCCGACGACGGTGAGTTTGTCGGCCTCGAACTTCATCCGCGCGCCGCGGCCGTAGCCCAGGCGCCGACGGGCGAGTTGTTCGGCGATATCTGACGAGGTGACCTCGACCCCGGCCACCATGCCCTCGATCATCGCGATCAGGGCGGGTCCGTGGGATTCTCCAGCAGTAGTCCAGCGCAGCACAGTGACCGATTCTTCCAGAAGCGCGGCGGCGGTGCGTCAGCGGCTCAGCGCCACTGGCCGTAGTCAGCCTTCAGAACCGTGTTGACGTCGACGTTGATGCCGCCGACGGTGCGCTGGCCGGGTATTTGATGCAGGTGAGCGGCCGGGTGGAGGTAGCCCTTGGGCGTGCCCCAGTCGTGCTGCCAGAACCACCGCGCCAAGCCGGCGTTCGACGCCCACTGGATGGTCTGCGCGTTGCCGTACACGCCGACGCGCGCCGGACCGATCACCGAGTTCCACGCCAGCAGGTACGGCGCGATCCGCGTGACGAACTGACTGAAGCTGGGGTCGTCGTCGATCGAGACGTAGATCGGGGCGCCGGCCGGGCCGCCGGCCTCGGTGTGCAGCGCCGCGCCGCGACGCCCATGCCGCAAGCCCGCGGGATAGCCGCCGAGCCAGTCGGCGGTCTCGGCCTTGCCGAACTGATAGTTGGAGACGACGGTGAGGCCGGCCGCCCGCATCGCGGCGGCCTCGGCGGCCAGCAGCGGTTTGCCGGTCATGTACTCGGCTCCCGGCCGACGATCGGACACGTAGCGGATCACCCCGGCGTGCCCGGCGGCCGCGACGGCCTTCGGATCGGGCGTCCCGACGGCGTAGTCGAGCAGTGTGCCCAACGAGGTGCCGGGCGGCAGCGACGGCGGCAGTTCCGAGGACCCGACGGCCTGCACCGTCCCCGCGGGAACGAGCGCGCCGACACCGAGGCCGACGGCCCCGGCGGTGACGGTGGACAGGAAACGACGACGAGACAGCTGCACGCCCTCACCGTAGCGGGAGCCACTCCTACAACTCCAGACCCAATAACCTCATGAGTCTCAATAGTTACCGACCGGCACCAGCCACAGCATCACCGTCGCCAGGACGAGGGCCGGACCGTGCGGGACCGCCGACCGGCCCGTGGCCAGGCACGCCGCCGCAGTCAACGCTCCGGCCCCGGCCACCGCCAGCAGCGCGGTCAGCGGGTTGCCGAGCAGGGCGCCGCAGCCGACCGCCATCTTCACGTCTCCCCCGCCGCAGCCGCGACCGAAGAACCCGATCAGATAGGGCACGGCGGCCGCCACCGCAGCCGCACCCGCCGACGGCTCGGCCAGGATCAGCAGCACCGACGCGCCCAGCAGCGGCACGCTCAGCACATTCCGGATGCGCCCGGTCCGCGCGTCGATCACCGCCAACACCACCAGGTATCCCGCGACGAACCACCCCATGCCCCTCAGCGTGGCCGCCCGAGCCGACGACGCCCCCGCGGCCGTCCACAGGCTCGCCCGCCAGGCGCGGGCTGTCCACAGGCGGGACGTCAGGTCAGCGCGGTCGCCATCGCCGCGCGCGGTGCCGGCCGCCCGGTGAACTGCTCCACCTGGCTGTACGCCTGGTTCAGCAGCATGACGAGGCCGCCCACGACGATGCCGCCGGCCTCGTTCACCGCGCTCGCCAGCGGTGTGGGCCACGGATCGTAGATCACGTCGATCAGGCGACGGGAGGCCCGCAGCGACGCGAGCACCGGGGCCGTCGCGGTGGCCGGAACCGTGGAGATCACCACGTCGGCGTCGGCCGCCGCGGACGCCAACGGCGGACCGTCCTCGAAACCGACCACGGTGCAGGCCAGCCCCAGCCGATGCGCCAGATCCACCGCTCCGGACGCCCGTGCCGCGCTGCGCGCGGAGATCGTCACCTCGTGCACGCCCCAGTCGGCGAGCGCGGCAATGGTCGGCAGCGACGTGCCGCCGGCACCGATCACCACGGCGCGGTCCGCGTCGGCGGGCACCGCCGCTTCCCGCAGGGCGCCCGTCATCCCGTCGACATCGGTGCAATCGGCGCGCCACCGGCCGTCCGGCAGACGCACCAGGGTGTTAGCTGAGCCGATCAACGCGGCCCGCTCGGTGACCTCGTCGGCCACCTCCAGCGCGGCCAGCTTGCCCGGCATGGTCACCGAGAAGCCGACCCATTCCGGTCCCGCCGCGGCGACCCGCTCGGGCAGTTCCTCGGCGGTGGTCTCCAGCCGGTCGTACGTCCAGCCGTCCAGACCGAGCGCGGCGTACGCCGCCCGGTGCAGATCGGGCGAACGCGAATGCCGCACCGGCGATCCGAGCACCGCCGCCTTACGCGCCGTCATCAGCTGCAGCCGGTGGTGATGAACTTGTTCTTGCAGGCCACGTCGCGGTTCTTCTTGTGCCGCTCGTAGCTCTGCGCGAACAGCGTGGTGCCCTGCTTGTCCACGGTCACGAAGTACAGCCAATTCCCCTCGGACGGATTCTCCACCGCGGCCAACGCACGCTCGCCGACCGCGCCGATCGGCGTCACCGGCAGACCTTCCCGCTGGTAGGTGTTCCACTCAGTCTTCGAGGTGTAGGCCTCACCGAAGACATCGATGTTGGTGATGGCGGCCGTGTAGTTGGCTGTGGAATCCATCTCCAGCTTCTGGCCCTTGTCCAGACGGTTGAGGATCACCCGCGCCACCTTGGCGTAGTCGTCGGGCTGGCTCACTTCACGTTCGACGATGGAGGCCACCACCAGCGTGTCGTACGGCAACAGGCCCGAATCGTTGGCGCTGAGCAGCCCCCACGTCTCGAACCGGGTGGCACTGCGCGTGATGAGCGAATTCAGCAGTTCCTTCGCGTCCAACCGGGGATCGACGTCCTCCCACGCTCCGGACGCGATCAGCCCCTCGATCCGGCGGTGATCGCCGTCGAGCTTGGTCACCGCCGACGTCGCCCACTCGGGCACGCCCAGTTCGGCCGCCGACGACTGCGCCGCCGCCGTCTGCAACTGCTCGACGGTGACGCCGTACGTGCGTCCGTCGGCCTCGAGCGACGTGGCATCGGCGAGCATCTGGAAGATGCCGGGGGTCACCTTGCCGTCGACACCGGTCTTGGAGTCGAGCTGCAGGCCCTCGGGGATCACGACGCGTCCCACGCGGCTCTCGCCGCCGGCGATCCGATCGACCGCGGTCGTGGCCGAGATACCGGTCGGAAGTTCGTAGTAGCCCGCCGACAGCGCCTGGTTCCCGGCGGCGTCGACGAAGGCCCGCTGACTGCCGACCACGCCCGCGTCGGTGAGCAACCGCCCGAATTCGCGCAGGGAGGCATCCTCGGGGACCGCCACCAGCACCATGGCACCGCCGGTGGTGGAGTCGAAGTCCTTGCGCGAGTCGAAGACGCCGAGCTGGCGCATGCCGACCAGGCCCACCGACACCAGCAGCACGAGAACGGCCACCATGGCGAAGATCATCCGACCGCGCTTGCGCCGCGCGGGCATACCGGGGCCCGGCTCCGCGTCGTCGAGCCAATCCGGGTTGTCCGGCGGCTCGATCGGCGGCGCGGGCGCGGCCGGCTCCGCGGCCGGCGGCTCGGCGGCCAGCGGCTCGAACACGGCGGGCTCGGGCACGATCGGTTCGGCAGCGAGCGGGACGGGGACGAACGGGTCAGCGGGGGCAGCCGCGGCGGGCGCCGTCGCGACCTCGTCGAGAATGTCGAAGGTGGGCGCTGCCTGCGGGGCCGTGGAAACCGGCGCCGTAGGCGGGGCCGTGGAAGCAGGCGGCGGTGCCGCGGCAACCGGACGCTGCGGCGGTGCCGCGGGCGGTGGTGTGGGAGCCGGAGCCGCCGACGGCGCGGGCGGGGTCACCGGAGTCCGCGGTGCGGCCGGTTTCGTCGGAGCCGCGGGGGGCTCGGTGAACGTCGAGCCGAACTGCATCTGCGGCAACTCGGTCTGCGAGTAGCGGATCTCCAGATACGGGTTGGGCGACCGCTCGGGCCGTCGGTAGTCCACCGTCGGGTCGGGCATATCCGACGGCGTCCGCACGATCGGGATACTGCCCGTCGTCGTCGGATCACCCGGGGCACGACGACGCCGATGCCGCGTGGGCGGCTCAGCGCGATGCCCCGGAATCGGGCGTTCCGGGCCGTTCTCGTCAGTCACTTGCGTCCCGTCCTTGGTTGCGTCGGGCATCCAGCCATCCCTGAAGGATAGCCACCGCGGCGGCCTGATCGATCACGGCGCGCGCGGCTTTACCCTTCCGTCCGCTGGCCCGCAGCGCACCGGCCGCGGTCACCGTCGTGAGGCGTTCGTCGTGGTACAGCACCGGCACCGGGGCGACGGCCGCGGCCACCTGGTCCCCGAAGTCGCGGGCGGCCTCCACGGCCGGACCGTCGGTGTTGCGCAGCGTGCGCGGCAGACCGACGATCACCTCGAGCACTTCGTATTCGGCCGCCAGCGCCGCGACCCGCCGCACATCGGCGTCGTCGGGCGTGCGCTGCACCGTCTCCACCGGCGTCGCCAGGATGCCGTCCGGGTCGCACGTGGCGACCCCGACCCGCACGCTGCCGACGTCGATCGCCAGGCGCCGACCGCGCGGGGCGATCACTGCTCCCCGATGATGTCGCGAATCCGCCGCAGTGCGGCATCGATGCCTGCGGCATCGCTGCCCGAACCCTGGGCCAGGTCCGGCTTGCCGCCCCCTCGACCGGACACCAGCGGCGCCACCTCGCCCACCAGGGCACCGGCCTTGAGACCGCGGTCGCGGGCGGCCGCGGTGGTCGCCACCACGAACGGGACCTTGGCGCCGTCGACGGCGAACAGGGCCACGACGGCATCCCGGTCGGCCACCTTGCCGCGCAGTTCGGTGACGAGGGTCCGCAGACCGTTCGCGTCCACGCCGTCTCCCACCCGGCCGGCCACCACGAGGGTGCCGCCGACGGACTCGGCGTCGTCGATCAGGCTGCCGACGGCCGCGCGGGCCTGCTCGGCACGGACGGCGTCGAGCGCCTTCTCCGCCTCCTTGAGACGCGTGACGAGCTGCTCGACGCGGTCGGGCACCTGCTCGGACGGCACCTTCAGCGACGCCGACAGACCGGCCATCAGGGCCCGCTCCTTGGACAGGTAGCGCAGCGAATCCATGCCGACGTAGGCCTCGACGCGGCGCACACCGGAGCCCACCGACCCTTCGCCGATCACCGTGACCGGGCCGATCTGGGCGGAGGTGCCGACGTGGGTGCCGCCGCACAGCTCCATCGAGAACGGTCCGCCGATCTCCACGACACGCACGTCGTCGCCGTAGTTCTCGCCGAACAGCGCCAGCGCGCCCATCTCCTTGGCCTTGGCCAGGTCGGTCTCGAAGGTGTTGACCGTGTAGTTGGCCGCGACGGCCTCGTTGCTGATCTGCTCGATCTGCGCGCGCTGGTCATCGCTCAGCGGCGACGAGGCGTGGAAGTCGAAGCGCAGGTAGCCGGGACGGTTCAACGAACCGGCCTGGGTGGCGGTGGGTCCGAGGACCTGCCGCAGCGCGGCGTGCACCAGATGGGTGCCCGAGTGGCCCTGGGTGGCCCCGTGCCGCCAGCCGGAGTCCACCGAGGCCAACACCTCGTCGCCCTCGACGATCTCGCCGGCCTCCACCACACCGCGATGCAGCCAGACCTGCTTGTTGAGCTTCTGCACGTCCTTGACGGCCAGGCGCGCGCCGCCGGTGGTGGTGATGGTGCCGATGTCGGCGGTCTGGCCGCCGGATTCGGCGTACAGCGGCGTCCGGTCCAGCACCAGTTCCACCTCGGTGCCCGGGGTGGCCGCCAGCACGCGCTCGCCGTCGGCGACCATGCCGAGGACGCGAGCGTTGCTGACCAGTTCGGTGAAGCCGGTGAACTCGGTGGGGCCGCGATCGAGGAAGTCGCGGTAGGCCGACAGGTCGGCGTGCCCGGACTTGCGGGCCGCGGCGTCGGCCTTGGCGCGTCGACGCTGCTCGGCCATCAGCTCGGTGAAGCCTTCGCGGTCCACCTGCAGACCGGCCTCGGCGGCCATCTCCAGGGTCAGGTCGATCGGGAAACCGTAGGTGTCGTGCAGGGTGAAGGCGTCGTCGCCGCTGATCCGCTCCCGGCCGGCGGCCTTGGTGGCGCTAGCGGCCTCGGCGAACAGCACCGAACCCGAGGCCAGGGTGCGGCCGAACGAGGTCTCCTCGGCGACGGCGACGGTCAGGATGTGGTCGTGCTGCTCGGCGAGCTCCGGGTACGCCGGGCTCATGTTCTCGATGACCTTCTCCACGATGGCGGCCATCGTGGGTGCGGTGGCACCGAGCAGTCGCATCGAGCGGACCACGCGGCGCAGCAGGCGGCGCAGCACGTAGCCGCGACCGTCGTTGCCCGGGATCACGCCGTCACCGATCAGCATCACGGCGGTGCGCGAGTGGTCGGCGATGACGCGGAAACGCACGTCGTCTTCGGCGTTGCCTGCGCCGTAGACGCGGCCGCTGAGCGCGGAGGCGAGGTCGATGACCGGCTTGAGCAGATCGGTCTCGTAGACGTTGTCGACACCCTGCAGCAGGCAGGCGACACGCTCGATGCCCATGCCGGTGTCGATGTTCTTCTTCGGCAGCGGGCCGAGGATCTCGTAATCGTCCTTGCTGGTGCCCTCGCCGCGTTCGTCCTGCATGAACACGAGGTTCCAGATCTCGATGTAGCGATCCTCGTCGGCCTCCGGGCCGCCTTCGACACCGTATTCGGGGCCGCGGTCGTAGAAGATCTCCGAGCACGGACCGCACGGTCCGGGCACACCCATCGACCAGAAGTTGTCGGCCATCCCCCGACGCTGAATGCGCTCGGCGGGCACGCCGATCACGTCGCGCCAGATGCCTTCGGCCTCGTCGTCGTCGACGTAGACCGTGGGCCACAGTCGCTCCGGGTCCATGCCGTAGCCGCCCTGCTCCACCGGATCGGTCAGCAGCGACCACGCGAACTCGATGGCCTCGCGCTTGAAGTAGTCGCCGAAGGCGAAGTTGCCTGCCATCTGGAAGAAGGTGTTGTGACGCGTGGTGACGCCCACCTCCTCGATGTCGAGGGTGCGCACGCACTTCTGCACGCTGGTGGCGCGCGGGAAGGGCGGCGTCTGGTCCCCCAGGAAGTACGGCTTGAAGGGCACCATGCCGGCATTGACGAACAGCAGGTTCGGATCGTCCAGAATCAAGGAGGCGCTGGGCACCTCGGTGTGTCCGGCCCGGATGAAGTGATCCAGGAAGCGTTTCCGGATTTCATGCGTCTGCACTGGGCTGAATGTCCTTCGCTCAACAATCGCGGGTAGTCAGCCCGTCAGTCTACCGGCGACCGGTCAACCCGCGCACGATGGCCCGGAGGCGACCCACGCGCGGACCGAGTTCCCGCTCGAAGCCGTGTTCGGTGGGCGCGTAATAGTCGCGGCCGACCAGCGGATCGGGCGGATACTGCTGGGCGACGACGCCGCCCGGGTAGTCGTGCGCGTACTTGTAGCCGACGCCGCTGCCCATCGCCTCGGCGCCGCTGTAGTGGCCGTCGCGCAGGTGCGGCGGCACCAGACCGATGCGGCCGCTGCTGACATCGCTCATCGCCGCCCCGAGCGCCGCCACCACGCCCGGCGACTTCGGGGCCGTCGCGAGATGAATGGTGGCCTGCGCCAGGGCCAGCCGCGCCTCCGGCATGCCGACCAGCGCCACCACCTGCGCGGCGGCGACCGCGGTCTGCAATGCCGTCGGATCGGCCATGCCGATGTCTTCGCTCGCGTGGATCATCAGGCGGCGGGCGATGAAGCGCGGGTCCTCCCCCGCGGTGATCATCCGCGCCAGGTAGTGCAGGGCGGCGTCGACGTCGGAACCGCGGATGGACTTGATGAAGCCGCTGATCACGTCGTAGTGCTGGTCGCCGTCGCGGTCGTAGCGCACCGCGGCGCGGTCCACCGCGGCCTCGACGTCGGCCACCGCGATCTCCCGCGGCGCCGTGTCGGACTCGTCGGACTCCTCGCCGCGCAGCACACCGTCGGCGCTGGCCTCCAGCGCCGTCAACGCGCGCCGGGCATCGCCGCCGGCGATCGAGACGAGATGGTCGCGTGCCTCGTCCGACAACGCCACCGCGCCGCCGAGGCCGCGCGGATCGTCGATCGCCCGCTGCAGCACCGTGGCGATGTCGTCGTCTTCGAGGGGCCGCAGCTGCAGTACCAACGACCGGGACAGCAGGGGCGCCACCACCGAGAACGACGGATTCTCCGTAGTGGCCGCGACCAGCAGCACGATCCGGTTCTCCACGGCGTCGAGCAGCGCGTCCTGCTGGGTCTTGGAGAACCGGTGGACTTCGTCGATGAACAGCACCGTCTGCTGGCCCTGAGCGAGGCGGCGGCGCGCGAGGTCGATCACCGCGCGCACCTCTTTGACGCCGGCCGACAACGCCGACAGCGACTCGAAGCGCCCGCCGGTGGCGCCGCTGATCATCGACGCCATGGTGGTCTTGCCGGTGCCGGGCGGGCCGTACAGCAGGACCGACGACGCGCCGGACCCTTCGATCAGGCGGCGCAGCGGCGACCGTTCACCGAGCAGATGCTGTTGGCCGACGATCTCGTCGAGCGTCCGCGGTCGCATGCGCACCGCGAGCGGCGGGACCGCCGAACCCGGGTGCGGCGCGGCGGCGGGCGCCTGTGCGTCGTCGCCGGGGGCGGCGAACAGTCCGGGTTCGGGGTCGGTCATCGCGCTCAGTCGAACCAGAAGTGCGCCAGCGCCCGCTCCATCGCGGTGGCCGCCTCGGCGAGTTCGGCGTCGTCGACGGTCCGCGCCGCATCCGCCAGGTCGGCCCACCGAGTCAGCACCACGCGGGCGTCGGTGGTGTGCAACGCCCAGTCGTGGCCGCCGGTACCGCTGGCCACGATCCAATGCGTGCTCAGCCACACCCAGAGGGTGCGCGCGTGCAGGAGCGGCCGGACGAGTCCGGCGTCGCGGGTCAGATTGGGCCACAGGCCCTTCACCTCGGCGCGCCACGCGTCGACCAGTTTCCGCTCCAGGTCCGCGCGCCGACTCACCGAGGCCTCGCCGACGTAGGCCGGGAACGTGACCAGCGCGTAGGCGACGTCCAGCGAGGCATCGCGGAAGGCGGCGAACTCGTAGTCCATGAACTGCACGCCGTCGTCGTTGAGCAGGATGTTCTCCGGCCCCACGTCCGACGGGCTGAACGCGCGCAGGTCCCCGCCGGCGAACAGATCGCAGCCGGCGGTGAGTTCCGCGGCCAGTCGCGGCGAGAGGTCGATGCCCAGCCGCGCCACCAGTTCGTGCGCGCCATCGCGGGCCGCGGCGGCCTGTGCGGCCACCGCATCGGTACCGCACGCGTCACCGTCGTCGGTCCGGCCGACGGCCTGTCGGAGCAACGCATCGAAGTCTTCTTCACCGCCGACGGTGGCCGCATGCATGCGGCCCAGGGCCTGGCCCCACGCACTCACACCGCGAGCGGCATCGTCGAAGTCCTCAGAGAGCAGTTCGATCATGCCGCGGCCGTGGCCGAGGTCGGACAGCACCAGGATGCGGCGCGCCTCATCAGCCGCGAGGAGCTGCGGGCCCGGACGGGACTGACTCGGCAACGCGGTGGCGTAGCGGTACCCCGCCACTTCCCGGAGGAAGGGCGCGGTGGGCGCTCCGTCATCGAGCACCTTGATCACCACGGTGCGGCCCACGCCGAGCGGATTCTCGCCGAGTCGGGCGCGGACCACCGTGCTGCGGCCGGTGCCGCCGAGGTCTTCGGGGTCGAACACCTCGACGGTGGACCCGGCTCGCCGAGTCAGCAGCGCCTGCCCGGCGGCGAGTGCCTCGGACAGGAATTGCGCGACTACAGCGGTCATCGGTTGGTGCCGACCTCGACCTTCGGGTCCTTGGACGCAGGCTGCTTGGAAGCCGGCTGGGCGTCGATGCCCGACTCCTTGCGCTGCTGCGCGGTGATCGGCGCCGGTGCATCGGTCAGCGGGTCGACGCCGCCGCCCGACTTCGGGAAGGCGATCACTTCGCGGATCGACGGCTCACCGGCGAGCAGCGCGGTGATGCGGTCCCAGCCGAAGGCGATGCCGCCGTGCGGCGGCGCACCGTAGGCGAAGGCGTCGAGTAGGAAGCCGAACTTCTCCTGCGCCTCGTCGTGCTCGATGCCCATGATCGCGAAGACGCGTTCCTGTAGGTCGCGCCGGTGGATACGGATCGATCCGCCACCGATCTCGTTGCCGTTGCAGACGATGTCGTAGGCGTAGGCCACCGCGGCGCCGGGATCGGCCTCCAGGGTGTCCAGGCACTCGGGCTTGGGCGAGGTGAAGGCGTGGTGGACGGCGGTCCAGGCGCCGTCGCCCACGGCGACGTCACCGGACGCGGTGGCCTCGTCGGCCGGCTCGAACATCGGGGCGTCGACCACCCAGGTGAATGCCCAGTCGCCGTCCTTGATCAGGTCCAGCTTCTGCGCGATCTCGCCGCGGGCGGCACCGAGCAGCGCCCGGCTCGCCTTGACGGCGCCGGCGGCGAAGAAGACGCAGTCGCCCGGCTGGGCACCGACGTGGGCCGCCAGCCCCGCGCGCTCGGCGTCGGACAGGTTTTTAGCGACGGGCCCGCCGAGGGTCCCGTCCTCGCCGACCAGCACGTAGGCCAGACCCTTGGCGCCGCGCTGCTTGGCCCATTCCTGCCAGGCGTCGAGCTGGCGACGCGGCTGCGAGGCGCCGCCCGCCATCACCACGGCGCCCACGTACGGGGCCTGGAAGACGCGGAACGGGGTGTCGGCGAAGTACTCGGTGCACTCGACCAGTTCGATGTCGAAGCGCAGGTCAGGCTTGTCGCTGCCGTAGCGGCGCATCGCGTCCGCGTAGGTCAGGCGCGGGATCGGCGTGGTGATCTCGTAGCCGATCAGCTTCCACAGCGCGGTGAGGATCTCTTCGGCGAGGGCGATCACGTCGTCCTCGTCGACGAAGCTCATCTCGACGTCGAGCTGGGTGAACTCCGGCTGGCGGTCGGCGCGGAAGTCCTCGTCGCGGTAGCAGCGCGCGATCTGGTAGTAGCGCTCCATGCCGGACACCATCAGCAGCTGCTTGAACAGCTGCGGGCTCTGCGGCAGGGCGTAGAAGGAACCGGGCTGCAGGCGCGCGGGCACCAGGAAGTCGCGGGCGCCCTCCGGGGTGGACCGGGTGAGCGTCGGGGTCTCGATCTCCAGGAAGTCGTGTGCGGCCAGCACGGAGCGGGCCGCGGCGTTGGCCTGCGAGCGCAGCCGGATCGCCTTCGCGGGGCCTTCGCGACGCAGATCCAGGTAGCGATGACGCAGGCGCGCCTCCTCACCGGGCTGCTCGTCGAGCTGGAACGGCAGCGGAGCGGACTCGTTGAGCACGATCAACTCGCGCGCGTTGATCTCGATCTCGCCGGAGCTCAGGGCGGCGTTGGCGCTGCCCTCCGGGCGCACCTCCACGTCGCCGGTCACCTGGACGCAGAACTCGGCGCGCAGCTTGTGCGCGGCCTCGGCGACCTGCTCGTCGCGGAAGACCACCTGCACCAGACCGGAACTGTCGCGCAGGTCGATGAAGACGACGCCGCCGTGGTCACGGCGACGCGCCACCCAACCGACGACGGTGACACTCTGGTTGGCGTTCTCGGGACGAAGAGAACCGGCGAGGTGGGTGCGAAGCACTGAGTTCCTTTCAGCGGTGCCGGGTCAGCGATGCCGGACGGCAGGCATGACTCAACCCTTGATCTTAGAGGGCGCGGGCCATTACGGGCATCTCGCGTCCGGTTCGGCTCACTTGCACACCGAAGTCGCCCACGCTCGTGCCATCATGAGCCTTGTGACTTTCCAAGGTAGTGGTGGGCTCGATACCAGCGGCGTCAGCGCGGGCGGCTCCGGCGGCGGAGGCGGATTCGGCGGCGGAGGCGGATTCGGCGGCGGCAAGATCGCGCTCGGCGGCGGCGCCGGTCTGATCCTGACCATCGTGGCGTTGCTCTTCGGCATCAATCCGGGCGACCTCATGGGCGGCACCGGCAGCAGCGTCTCGCAGCCGTCTGACGTCGGGTCGAACGCCGCGCTGCAGGAGAAGATCGACAACTGCACCATCGAGCAGGCCAACACCGACGACGTCTGCCGGATCGTGGCCACGACCAACAGCCTGAACCGCGTGTGGCCGAAGCTGATGTCCGGCTACACCGCCCCCAAGACGGTGATCTTCTCCGGGTCGATCCAGACCGCGTGCGGCGCCGCGTCGTCGGCGATGGGCCCGTTCTACTGCCCCGCCGACGAGACCGCCTACTTCGATCCGTCGTTCTTCAGCGAGCTCAAGCGCATGGGCGGGTCCGACGGCCCGCTCGCGCAGGAGTACGTGGTGGCCCACGAGTTCGCGCACCACATCGAGAACCTCACCGGCGTCCTCGCCAAGGGCCAGCGGATGGGCAACGAGGGATCGGTCCGCATCGAGTTGCAGGCCGACTGCCTCGCCGGCGTGTGGGCCGCGCACGCCGACAAGGGCCCCGACGCCCTGCTCGCCCCGCTGACCGATCAGCAGATCGCCACCGTGATCCAGAGCGCCAAGGCGATCGGCGACGACACCATCCAGGGTTCGCGCTCCAACCCGGAGAGCTGGACGCACGGTTCGGCCGAGCAGCGCGTGCGCTGGTTCACCATCGGCTACGAGTCCGGTCAGCCCAACCGCTGCAACACCTTCGCCACCAACGACCTGTAGTCGCGAACCGGGCGGCGCCCCGCCGGAACCTCAGCCGAGGTTCAGGCGGGCGCGCACCTCGGCGACGATGCCGTCGAGGGCCACCTTGGTCTGCTGACCGTCGGCGAGGTCCTTGATCTCGATGGTCCCGTCGGCGAGCTCGTTCTCGCCCAGCACCAGCGCCAGGCGGGCACCGGAGCGGTCGGCGGCCTTCATCGCACCCTTGAGGCCGCGGTCGCCGTAGGCGAGGTCGACGCTGACGCCGTGCTCGCGGAGCCGCCCGGCCAGGGCGACCAGTTCGTCCTTCGCGGCTGCGCCGAGCGGTACGCCGAATACCTGGACGCGCCCCTCACCGGCCACCGACACGTTCTCGGCCGCCAGGGCCAGCACCGTGCGGTCGACGCCGATGCCGAAACCGATGCCGGACAGCTCCTGCTTACCGCCGATCGCGGCCATCAGGCCGTCGTACCGACCGCCGCCGCCGATGCCCGACTGGGCGCCGAGACCGTCGTGCACGAACTCGAAGGTGGTCTTGGTGTAGTAGTCGAGCCCGCGGACCAGGCGCGGATTCAGTTCGTAGGGCACGCCGAGCCGGTCGAGGTGACGGCGCACCTGGGCGAAGTGTTCCCCCGCCGAATCGCTGAGGTAGTCGATCATCAGCGGCGCGGTCGCGGTCGCCTCCTTGATCTCCGGGCGCTTGTCGTCGAGCACGCGCAGGGGGTTGATCCGGGCGCGTTCGCGGGTGGCCTCGTCCAGATCCAGACCGAGCAGGAACTCCTGCAGCGCCTCGCGGTAGCGGGGGCGGCAGGTGTCGTCGCCCAGCGAGGTCAGTTCCAGGCGGTACCCGGAGAGTCCGAGACGACGGTAGCCCTCGTCGGCCACCGCGATGACCTCGGCGTCGAGCGCCGGATCGTCGACGCCGATGGCTTCCACGCCCACCTGTTGCAGCTGCCGGTAGCGACCGGCCTGCGGGCGTTCGTACCGGAAGAAGGGGCCGGCGTAGCAGACCTTGACCGGCAGCTGGCCGCGGTCCAGGCCGTGCTGGATCACCGCGCGCATCACGCCCGCGGTGCCCTCCGGACGCAGGGTGACGCTGCGACCGCCGCGGTCGGCGAAGGTGTACATCTCCTTGCTGACCACATCGGTGGATTCGCCGACGCCGCGCGCGAACAGCGCGGTGTCCTCGAAGATCGGCAATTCGATGTGTCCGTAGCCGGCGCGGTGTGCGGCGTCGGTCAGGGCGTTGCGGACGGCCAGGAAGTCGGCCGAGGCCGGCGGGAAGTAGTCCGGCACCCCCTTGGGTGCGGCGAATTCTGCACTCACAGTCCGAAACGTCCCTTCTTGGTCGCGCCCGGCAGATCCTGCAGGAACGGGTTGGCGGCGCGCTCGGCGCCGATGGTGGTCTGCGGGCCGTGCCCGGGCAGTATCAGGGTCTGATCGTCGCGGCCCATCAGGCGTTCGTCGATCGAGTCGAGCAGCTGCTGGTGGTTGCCGCCGGGGAGATCGGTCCGGCCGATCGATCCCTGGAACAGCACGTCACCGCTGAAGCAGACGGCGGCGGGTCCGGCCTCGGTCGGCACGTCGATGGACAGCAGCACGCTGCCGCGGGTGTGCCCCGGTGCGTGGTCGACGCTCCAGCGCACGCCCGCCACGTCGACGTCCTCGCCGTCGACGAACTCGATGACCTTCTCCGGCTCGCGGAACTCCATGACACCGATCATCGACGCCAGGGCCTTGCCCATGCCCTCGCCGGGATCGACGAGCATGCCGCGATCGTCGGGATGGATGTACACCGGCACCGAGTACTCGTCGGCCAGTTCCTGCGCGTTCCAGGTGTGATCCAGATGGCCGTGCGTCAGGAACACCGCCACCGGCGTCAGACCGTGCTCGGCGAGCAGTTCGCGGACCTGGGGGGCCGCATCCTGACCCGGATCGATCACGACGGCCTCGCGTCGTTCCTCATCGGCGACGACGTAGCAGTTGGTCGAGAACATGCCAGCGGGGAAACCGGTGATCAGCACGGTGGGTGTTCCTCAATTCTGGAGACGGGGCGGGTCGGCGGCACTCCCATTGTCTCAGGGAGGCTCCATTGTCTCAGGAACCGGTCGGAACCCCGTCATCGGCGTGCCAGCCCCCGGCCCACCGACGTTCCTGCGATAGCATGGGGCGCCGATGGGCCGTCGTGGTGTGCACGTCGGCAGACCACCAGGAGGATTCCCCCGCGTGACGAGCAATGAGGAGCGCCGCGAAGCCGCGAAGCGCAAGCTGGAACAGCGATTGGAAGCCGAGCAGCAGCAGGTGCGTCGTCGTCGGCTCATGCTGGGCTCGGCCGCCGGCGTAGTGGTGCTGGTCGCCGCGGCGGTGGGCGGCTTCTTCATCTACCGCGCCTGGGACGACAGCCGCCGTGTGATCTGCACCTACAACGAGGCCGCCGATCCGTTCGAAACCCTGCCCGACGCTCTGCCCGCCAACGTGCCGGACGAGTCGAAGAAGCAGATGCAGGAACTCCTCGACATGTACAAGCAGGGCGAGAAGCAGCAACGCACTTCGCCCACCCCGCAGAACGATCCGCTCAAGGAAGGCACCGTGCAGGTGACCTTCGACACGTCGGTCGGCAAGATCGCGACCACGTTGAATCGTGCGGACGGCCCCTGCAACGTCAACGGCGTGATCTCGCTGGCGCAGGACGGTTACTACGACGACGTGCCGTGCCACGGCATCACCATCACCAAGGACGCCGGCGCCATCCTGTGCGGCGACCCGACCGGCACCGCGGGCACCTCCGGCGGTTGGGCCGGCGGCAACCCGGGCTGGACCATGCCCGACGAGGTGCCGACGAACCTGAAGCCGGTCGGCGAGCCCAGCCCGCTGGATCCGTCGCAGCAGTCGGTGGTCTACCCGCGCGGCACGGTGGCGGTGTTCAACGTCAATACCCCGGGCAACCCGATGCAGATGCAGCAGCCGGTGGCCAACACCGGTGCCGGCAGCCTGTACTTCTTCCTCAAGGACAGCCCGCTGCTGCCCAACTACACGGTGATCGGTTCGGTCGACGAAGGCAGCCTCGGCGTGCTCGACAAGATCACCGAGAACGGCATCGCGCCGGCGCCGGGAACCTACACCCCGAAGCCGGGCGAGGAACTGCAGTCCGGTGTGCCCAAGACCGAGGTGGTCGTCACCGGTGTGGGCGTCCGCGAGGACTGATCCCACCTGACACGCCGACACAGCCGGGCCCCGTTCGCGGGGCCCGGCTGTTCTGGTTTCCGGCTGTTTCTGGCGTCCGAGGGTCGGCGGTCTCAGGCCGCGGAGGTGACGCGGTAGACGTCGTATACGCCCTCCACGTTCCGCACCACGTTCAGCACGTGGCCGAGGTGCTTGGGGTCGCCCATCTCGAAGGTGAACTTGCTGATCGCCACCCGATCGCGGCCGGTCTGGACGCTGGCCGAGAGGATGTTGACCCGCTCGTCGGCGAGGACACGGGTGATGTCCGACAGCAGGCGGTGACGATCGAGGGCCTCCACCTGGATGGCGACCAGGAAGACCGACGACGGACTGGGCGCCCAGTGGACCGGCACCAGCCGCTCCTCCTGCGCGCGCAGCGCGGCGGCATTGGTGCAGTCGTTGCGGTGCACGCTCACTCCGCCGCCGCGCGTCACGAAGCCGAGGATCTCGTCACCCGGCACCGGTGTGCAGCACTTGGCCAGCTTGATGAGGATGTTGTCGACGCCCTCGACCACCACGCCCACGTCGCCGGTCCGTGAGCGTCCCTCGCGCGCGACGGTCGACGGGGTGGCCCGCGCGGCGAGCTCCTCCTCGGCGCGCTCGACCCCGCCCAGGGCGCTGACGAGACGGTGCACCACGCGGCCGGCGGTGAGATTGTGCTCGCCGACCGCGGTGTACAGCGTCTCGACGTCGGCGTAACCGAGTTCTTTGGCGACGGTGTTGACCGACTCCGCCGACAGCAGGCGCTGCAGGGGCAGTCCCCCGCGTCGCACCTCCTTGACGATGGCGTCCTTACCGGCTTCGAGCGCCTCCTCCCGCCGTTCCTTGGCGAACCACTGCCGGATCTTGGCCTTGGCGCGCGGGGAGACGACGAAGCTCTGCCAGTCCTTGCTCGGACCGGCGTTCTCGTCCTTGGCGGTGAACACCTCGATCACTTCGCCGTTCTCCAGCGGCCGTTCCAGTGCCACCAGACGCCCGTTGACGCGGGCGCCGATGCAGCGATGGCCCACCTCGGTATGGACCGCGTAGGCGAAGTCCACCGGCGTGGAACCCGCGGGCAGCGTCACCACGTCGCCCTTCGGGGTGAACACGAAGATCTCTTTGACCGCCAGGTCGTAGCGCAGCGACTCGAGGAACTCCCCCGGGTCCGCGGCCTCCCGCTGCCAGTCGAGCAGCTGCCGCATCCAGGCCATGTCGTCGACGTCGGCGGTGTCGGTTCCCTTGCGCCCCTTGCCTTTTCGGCCTTCCTTGTACCGCCAGTGCGCGGCGATGCCGAACTCGGCGGTGCGGTGCATCTCGTCGGTCCGGATCTGCACCTCCAGCGGCTTTCCTTCCGGGCCGATGACCGTGGTGTGCAGCGACTGGTAGACGCCGTAGCTGGGCTGGGCGATGTAGTCCTTGAATCGGCCGGCCATCGGATGCCAGAGCGAATGCACCACGCCGACCGCGGCGTAGCAGTCCTTCACCTCGTCGCACAGGATGCGCATGCCGACCAGGTCGTGAATGTCGTCGAAGTCGCGGCCCTTGACGATCATCTTCTGATAGATCGACCAGTAGTGCTTCGGGCGCCCTTCCACGGTGGCCTGAATGCGCGACGCGGCGAGCGCGTTGTTCAGGTCGCTGCGCACCCGCGCGAGGTAGGTGTCGCGACTGGGCGCGCGGTCGGCCACCAGGCGGACGATCTCCTCGTAGCGCTTGGGGTGCAGGATCGCGAACGAGAGATCCTCCAACTCCCACTTCACCGTGGCCATGCCCAGCCGGTGCGCCAGCGGTGCGATGACCTCCAGGGTCTCGCGAGCCTTCCGCGCCTGCTTCTCCGGCGGCAGGAAACGCATGGTGCGCATGTTGTGCAGACGATCGGCCACCTTGATCACGAGGACCCGTGGGTCGCGCGCCATGGCGATAATCATCTTGCGGATCGTCTCGCCCTCGGCGGCGCTGCCCAGCGCCACCTTGTCGAGCTTGGTGACCCCGTCCACCAGGTGGGCCACCTCGGAGCCGAAGTCGGCGTCAAGCTGTTCCAGGGCGTAGCCGGTGTCTTCGACGGTGTCGTGCAGCAGGGCGGCGACGAGGGTGATGGTGTCCATCCCGAGGTCGGCGAGGATGGTCGCCACCGCCAGGGGGTGGGTGATGTAGGGGTCGCCCGACTTACGGAACTGTCCTTCGTGGTGGACGGCGGCGACGTCGTAGGCGCGTTGCAGCACCGAGACGTCGGCCTTGGGGTACACCTCGCGGTGCAGCGCCGCCAACGGCTCCAGCACCGGGTCGATCGGACTCCGTGGGCCGGCGGTCATGCGGCGTGCCAGACGCGCACGCACCCGACGGGAACTCAGCGGTGCCGCCCCGGAGTCCTCGGGCCGGCGACCGGTGTCCGCTTCACTCATGCAGCGAGCTTATCCGCTGCACTCGGGTCACCCGGTGCAGAGTCCCCACACCGGTACGTCCGTCCCCAAACCGGCCGACAGGGTGCCGCGCCCGTCGAGTTCGGCCAGCTCCATGACCACGGCGAGCCCGTGCACCCGAGCCTCCATCTGACGCAGCAGACGGGCGGCGGCCAGCAGCGTGCCGCCGGTGGCCAAGACGTCGTCGACGACGGCCACCGACCGTCCCGCGAAGGCGATGCCCTCGGCGGGCAGTTCCAGGCGGGCACTGCCGTATTCCAGCTCGTAGTCGATGCCGACCACCGGCGGCGGCAGCTTGCCGCCCTTGCGCACGGCCACCAGCCCGACACCCAACTCGCGGGCGATCGCACCGCCCAGCAGGAAGCCGCGCGCGTCGACGCCGGCGATCAGGTCGGCCCCGGCGCAGTGCTCGGCGAGTGCTCCCACCACCGCGTCCAGTCCGGCGGCGTCGGCCAGCACCGGGGTGAGGTCCTTGAAACTGATACCCGGCGACGGAAAGTCCGCGACAAGCCGGGCATGCCGATCGATCGCCGCCTGCGCGCGCAGCACGGCTGCCGAATCCAACGAGTCGGTCACGTCAGTTCCCATCGATCCATGTTCCAGCCGGTGCCGGTGCGGGCCAGGCCGGGCACCACGCGTGCGACCTGCGGAGTGTGTTCCCGGGCCCGGACGGTGCCGTAGAGCGGGATCGAGGCCAACCGGTCCCACGCCGCTGTCTCCACCGTGCGGATCAGCGGGAGCCGGGTGCTGCCGACGTCGGTCAACGACAGGTCGTTGATGGCGCCGGCGGCCCGCGCATCGTCGAACCCGGACAGGTTCAGCGGATCGCCGCGGAAGAGCGCGAAGGCGTCCGGGAAACCGGAGGCCGTGCCCGCGGCGGCACTGCCGGTGGGCCCGTTGGTGAGTAGCACGTCCACCGACCGACCGAGGTCGCCCGGGGTCACCTCCGGCGAGGCCGCGTCGGTCACGGTGATGTTCGCAGCGCTGCACGACCCGCTGATGTCGGCCACCACGGCCGCAGCCACCGGGTCCGGACCCACGTAGCCGAGGCGGATGTTCACCTTCGGCCGCCGCCCGTTCTCGTCGGTGGGACGCTGGGCGAGCAGGGTGCGGGCCCGACGCACGTCCGCACGCGGGTAGCGGCGGGCGAACTGTTCGTTCAGGGCACCGCTGAGCGAGTCGGCGGGGGCCACCGTTCGCAGCGACCACACCAGCCCGTTGGCGCCGAAGCGCTGCGCCAGGCGGTCGCGGGGCACGCACGACGCGAAGGCGCGGCGCACCAGCGGATCGGCCATCACCCCGCGGGCGGCGGGCACCAGTTCGGTGACCGACAGCGGACGCGGATCCTGCTCGGCCGTGCGGTTCTCCGAACCGTCCAGCTCCGCGGTGGCCCGTCCGGCGACGCGGTCCCCGACGCTCAGGTCGGCGGTGTCGGCGACGTCGATCCGGCCCTCGTCGACCGCCTTGCCCGCGTCGGTGCCGCGCGGCCACACGGTGACGTTCTTGGTCACCGGGGCCTGCGCCCACCACTTGTCGTTCGCGGTCAGTTCCAGGCCGCCGTCGACGGTGTATCGCGCCACGCGGTACGGGCCCGCGGAGACGAAGTCGTCCTGGTTGATCTCCTGGCCGGGGGTCAGGGTGAAACCGGTGTTCCAGGCCGTGGCGATCTTGCCGATCCGGTCCTGATCACGGGAGTCGAGCGCCCCCACGAGGTCGTCCTCGCCGGCCATCCGGGCCACCACGTGCGAGGGCAGCAGGGCGCCGACACCGAACAGCGCGGGCCACTGGGCGTAGTCGCGACCGCGTGCGAAGGTCACCAGCGCGGTCTTCTCCCCCGGCGTGCAGTCCACCCGGGCGATGTCCCGGTATCCGGCGTGGGTCGCCGCGTCGAAACCGCGCAGCTTGCCGCCCATCGCGGCCGCCGCCAAGGCGATGTCGTCGCACGTCATCTGGGTGCCGTCGGAGTAGACGGAGTCCTTGGCGAAGGTGTACCGCAGCGTGAGCGACGGACCCTCTTCCACGGTGACCGAACCGATGTCGTGGTCGGGCACCACCTGGCCGTCCGGTCCGAGGTAGCTGAAGCCGGGCTGCACCCGGGCCAGCGCCATCACCGCGCCGGAGGCGTAGCCGGCGACCGTGTTGACGTTGTAGTTGCCGACACCGGCGTCGATCAGATAGTTCACCCGGTCGGCGCCGGAGTCGCCGCAGGCCGCCAGCGACGCGGCGAGGACCGCGGTGAGACCGGCGACGGCGACCCGAGTCCAGCGCCGGGCACGACTCACGCCGCGCTCCGCTCCCGCCGGGCCAGCACCTTGCGCGTGTGCTCGGCGACGTCCTTACGACGCTCCTTCATCGACACCAGCAGCGGCGACGCGAGGTAGATCGACGAGTAGGTGCCGACAATGATGCCGACCAGCTGCACCAGCGCCAGGTCCTTCAGGGTGCCGACGCCGAGCAGCCACACCGCGACGATCATCAGGGCGATGATCGGCAACACCGAGATGACGGTCGTGTTGATCGAGCGCATGAACGTCTGGTTGACCGCCAGGTTGGTCTGTTCGGCGTAGGTGCGGCGGAGCGTGGCGAACACGCCGCGCGTGTTCTCCTCCACCTTGTCGAAGACCACCACCGTGTCGTAGACCGAGAAGCCGAGGATGGTGAGCAGACCGATCACCATCGCCGGCGTCACCTCGAAGCCGACCAGCGAATACACTCCCGCGGTCACCACGAGGTCGAAGATCATCGAGGCCATCGCCGCGATCGACATCTCCCGGTCGAACCGGATCGCGATGTAGACGAACACGACCACCAGGAACACGACGAGCGCGATCACCATCTTGCGGGTGATCTCCTTGCCCCACGTGCTACTCACGTCGGAGCTGGAGACGTCGTTGACCGTGATGGCCGGCGCGAAGGCTTCGGCGAGCGCCTCGGAGACGATCGCGGTCTGCTGCTGGTCCAGGTGCTCCATGCGGATCTGGATGGTCGACGACGGTCCGCTGCCCGCGGTCTGCACCTGCTGCGGGGCGATGCCGAGTGCGTCGCTGACGACTTCCTCCACCGAAGAGGTGGTCATCGGCGCCTTGTTGGGCAGCGAGATCTGGGTGCCGCCCTCGAAATCGATGCCGAGGGTGAAGCCGCGGAAGATCATCGAGAGGATGCAGATCAGCAGGATGACGGCCGAGACCGCGTACCAGCGACGGCGCTTGCCGATGATGTCGAAGGCGCCGGTGCCGCTGTACAGGCGGGAGAAGAAGCCCCGCTCCTTGTCGGCGATGAAGGCCTCGTCGCTCGCGGTGGTGGGCGCCGTGTCGTCGACGACGGTGTCGGACCGACCGCGGTCGGCCGGGGTCGGGGGTTGCTGATGGGTCATCGGACCGACTCCTTCGTGGCGCGCTTGCTCGCGGCGGCGGCGCGCCGCTCGCGCGCCACCTCGCTGACCGCGCCGAGGCCGTTGATGCTGGGTCGCGACAGGAACTCGGACCGGGTGGCCAGCTCGACCAGCGGATGGGTCACCAGGAACACCACGAGCACGTCGAGGATCGTGGTCAAGCCGAGGGTGAACGCGAAGCCGCGGACCTCGCCGACGGCCAGCGCGTAGATCACCACGGAGGCGATGAAGCTGACGGCGTTACCGGTCCAGATGGTGCGTCGGGCACTGGCCCAACCGCGTGGCACCGCCGACCGGAAGCTCCGGCCCTCGCGCATCTCGTCCTTGATGCGTTCGAAGTAGACGACGAACGAGTCGGCGGTCATGCCGATACCGATGATCAGACCGGCCATGCCGGCCAGGTCGAGGGTGAACCCGATCCAGCGGCCCAGCAGCACCATGATGCCGTAGACCATCAGGCCGGCGAGCACGAGCGAGCCCGCGGCCAGGAAGCCCAACATCCGGTAGTACGCGAGCGAGTAGATCAGCACCGCGATGAGGCCGATCAGACCGGCGATCAGCGCCGCGCGCAACGCCTGCCAGCCGAGGGTGGCCGAGACGGTCTCCGCCTCCGACGCTGTGAACGACAGCGGCAGCGAACCGTACTTGAGGGCGTTGGCCAACGCGGTGGCCTCGGCCTGCGTGAAGTTGCCGCTGATCTCGGTGGTGCCGGAGATCTGCGACTGGATGGTGGCCGCGCTGACCACCTTCGAGTCCAGGACCACCGCGGTGTCGCGGCCGATGTTCTCGCCGGTGTACTTGGCCCAGGCCTTACGGCCCTCGCCGCGGTAGTCCACCGAGACCACCCAGGCGCCCGATTCGTTCTGGACGGCCGAGGCCTTCTCCACGTCGCGGCCGTCGATGATCATCGGCTCCAGCAGGTAGACCATCTTGCCGTCTTCGTCGCAGGCGACGAGGTATTCGTTCGGCTTGTCGTGGCCCACCAGCGGGTCGTTCGCGCTGCAGGTCACCTTGGCCATCTGGTCGCGCAGCTGCTGCAGGCGCGCCGGATCGGCATCGGCCGGTGCCTGCCGCAGACGACGCTGCTCGGCGATCGCCTCGGCCTGCTCCGCCGCGGTCTGCTCCGACGGGCGCGGGCCCTGGTCCTCCGGCGCCGGTGCGGCGTTCGCCACGCCGGCGGTCGGGTCGACGGGGCGGATGTACAGGCGGGCGGTCTGTCCCAGCGCGCGGGCCTGCTTGCCGTCGTCACCCGGAACCGTGATGACGATGTTGTCGCCGTTCACCACCACTTCCGAGCCGCCGACACCGAGGCCGTTGACGCGCTGCTCGATGATCTGGCGGGCCAGGTCGAGCTGTTCGCGCTGCGGCGCCTTGCCGTCGTCGGTGCGGGCGGTCAGCACCACGCGGGTGCCGCCCTGCAGGTCGATGCCGAGCTTCGGTTCGGGTTTGCCGTTACCGGTGAAGAACACCAGGGCGTACACGATTCCGAGCAGCACCAGGAAAGCCGTCAACGGCTGCCACGGCGGAACGCCGCGGCGCGCCGTGGACCGGCGCGGACGTGGGGTGGGATTGCTCACGAGCGGAAAGCCTACTTGTCGTTGAAGTGATTGTCGTACAGGGCGGTCGGCGTGGTCATCGGTCGCCGGTGAAGGCCTTGGCCAGTGCCTTCGCCTCCTGTTCGGTGAACTCGCCGCTGAGGTCCATCGTTCCGCCGATCCGGCTCTGGATCGAGGCGACGCTGAGCACTGTCGAATCCAGCACCAGGGCCGTGCTGCGACCGATGTTTCGGCCGGTGTAGTCGGCCCAGACGTCACTTCCGTCCGGGGTCAGCGTCACCGACACCACCCATGCGCCCGCAGCCGTGCGGGCGGCCTCCGCCGATTGCACCGCGGAGCCGTCGAACACGGCGGGTTCGAGAAGGTAGACCGTCGCGCCGTCCTCGTCACAGGTCACCAGGTATTCGTCGCGTGCTGCGGGGCCGCGGTCCGCGGCGCAGTCCACCTCGGACATCTGCGCGCGCAGGCCGGCCGGTGCGGTGTCGTCGGCGTCGGCGGGCGCCTGGAGCAGCCCGGGGCCCTGTGCACCCGGGTCGGCCTCCCGCATGCCGTCGAGCGCCACCGGCCGCATCGCGACCCGCTCCGGCTGCCCGTTCGGCGCCGCGCTGGTCGCGGACGCGGTAGCAGCCGGAGCTTCGTCGTCGGACGTCGAGGCGATGACCACCAGGACCACCGCGAGCGCCATCACCAGAACCGCCGCAACAGCCGTCAGCGGCTGCCACAGCGGGCGTCGGGTCGATGCACTCATGGCGAGGGCTACTTGTCCTTCGCCTCGGGGTCGTTGGGCGTATCCGGCGTATCCGCAGGGTCGTCGCCGGCCTTCTCCACGCCGGGGAGGTCCTCACGGGGGTTGTCGCCGGGCGTGTACTCGGGGGCTTCGTCGGCGATCACATCGCGGATGGCCAGGCGGTTCCACGTGGTGATGACGCCGGGGGCGATCTCCACCTCGACGGACTCGCCGCCGTCGTCGCTGTGCACGGTGCCGAAGAGGCCGCAGCTCAGCTGGATGCGGGCGCCGGGCACGGCCTGCGCTTTCAGTTCGTTCATCGCCTGGGTCCGCTTCTTCTGGTTGCGGAAGCTGATGAAGAGGAACACCACGAGAAGCGCCAGCATTAGCGGCAGGAAAAGTCCGTCCATGCCCTCCAGTGTGCCAGGCGCAGGCGCGCGGCCCGGTGGTCAGGGTCGGCGTCCGCCCTCTGACGGCGGACCGCGCTCAGCCCTTGTCGAACAGCGTGGGATCGACGTCGTCGCGGGCGCGCACGCCCAGCGCCGGGTGC
This sequence comes from Gordonia alkaliphila, assembly GCF_039542465.1. NCBI lineage: Bacteria > Bacillati > Actinomycetota > Actinomycetes > Mycobacteriales > Gordoniaceae > Gordonia > Gordonia alkaliphila. The sequence continues at coordinate 134,891 of NZ_BAABIE010000002.1, forward strand.
AACGCCCCCGGGGGCGGCGTGAGACCGAGGTGATCCCACGCGGCAGCCGTGGCCACGCGGCCCCGCGGGGTGCGCGCCACCATGCCCGCGCGCACCAGGAACGGCTCGCAGACCTCTTCGACGGTGGCCGGTTCCTCCCCGACTGCCACCGCGAGGGTGGACGCGCCCACCGGGCCGCCGCCGAAGCCGCGGACGAGGGCGCCGAGGACGGCGCGGTCGAGTCGGTCCAGGCCGAGTTCGTCGACGTCGTACACGGCCAGCGCGGCCCGCGCCCCGGTCAGGTCCACCCGGCCGTCGCCGCGCACCTCGGCGTAGTCGCGGACGCGCCGCAGCAGCCGGTTCGCGATGCGGGGCGTGCCGCGGGAGCGGCGCGCCACCTCGATCGCGGCCTCGTCGGACAGGGCGATGCCCAGAATCGACGCCGACCGGCGCAGCACGCGGACCAGTTCCTCGGGTTCGTAGAACTCCATGTGCGCGGTGAACCCGAAGCGGTCGCGCAACGGTCCGGTGAGCGCGCCGGAGCGCGTGGTGGCGCCGACCAGTGTGAACGGTGCCACGTCGAGCGGAATGGAGGTGGCGCCCGGCCCCTTGCCGACCACCACGTCGACCCGGAAGTCCTCCATCGCCAGGTACAGCATCTCCTCGGCGGGACGGGCGATGCGGTGAATCTCGTCGATGAACAGGACGTCGCCTTCGACCAGGTTCGACAGCATGGCGGCCAGGTCGCCTGCGCGTTCCAGGGCCGGGCCCGAGGTGATGCGGATGGCCGCGCCCAATTCGGCGGCCACGATCATCGCCAGCGAGGTCTTGCCCAGTCCGGGCGGACCGGACAGCAGGATGTGGTCGGGGGTCCGGCCGCGGTTGCGCGCGGCGTGCAGCACGAGTTCGAGCTGCTCACGCACCTTCGGCTGACCGATGAAGTCGCCGAGCGCCTTGGGCCGGAGACTGTTGTCGAGCTCGGAGTCGCCGGGCACGGCCATGGCCGCCATCAGTTCGGCGTCGTCGAGCCCGTCCCCGCTCATCCGCGCCGTCCGAGTCCGGCCAGCGCCGCGCGCAGTGCGGTCTGCGCATCGGCGTCCGGCTGTGCCTCGAACACCTTCGCGACGGCCTGACCGGCGGCGTTCTCGGTGAAGCCGAGACCGATCAGGGCCTCGGTCACCTGGCCGCCGACGGCCGTCGCCGGAGCGCCGGTCGGCGCGCCCGGAACGCCGGCCGGTGCGGCGACCTTGTCGCGCAGTTCCACCACGAGGCGTTCGGCCACCCGTTTGCCGATGCCGGGCACCGATTGCAGGGCTTTCACGTCGGAATCGGCCAGGGCGCGCCGCAGGTGGTCGGGTTCGAGGACCGCCAGCGTGGCCATGGCCAGCCGCGGGCCGACGCCGGTGACGGTCTGCAGCACGCCGAACAGTTCGCGCGCGTCCGGATCGAGGAAGCCGTACAGGGTCATCGAGTCCTCGCGGACCACCATCGCCGTCATCAGCCGCACGTGCTCGCCGCGGCGCAGCGTGGCCAGGGTCGGCGGGGTGGCCAGCACCCGATAGCCGACGCCCGCGCACTCGACCACCGTGTGATCGAGTGCGATGTCGATGATCTCGCCGGAGACCGAAGAAATCACTGCCCCACCGCTTCCTGTCGTGCTTGTGCCAGCCGTGCCTGCTCGAGTCGCGCCTGCTCCAACCGCCGCCGATGCGCTTCCTGGGCGAGTTTCGCCTGCTCCGCCGCGGCCGCCATCCGGTCGTTGACCGGGCCGCGCCAACAGTGGCAGATGGCCAGCGCGAGCGCGTCGGCGGCGTCGGCCGGCTTCGGCGCCTGCTGCATCCCGAGGATTCGGGTCACCATCATGGTGACCTGCGCCTTGTCGGCGCGACCGGAGCCGGTGACGGCGGCCTTCACCTCGCTGGGCGTGTGAAAGCGCACCGGCACCCCGCGCTGCGCGGCGGCCAGGGCCACCACGCCTGCGGCCTGCGCCGTGCCCATCGCGGTGCTCACCTGGCGCTGGGCGAAGACCCGTTCCACGGCCACCACGTCGGGCGAATGCGTGTCCATCCAGTGCTGGGCGGCCGCGTAGATCGCCAGCAGGCGATCGGGCAGCTCCATCGACGCGGGGGTACGCACCACGTCCACGTCCAGGGCCACCACCGCGCGACCGGCGCCGGACTCCACCAGGGCGATACCGCACCTGGTGAGTCCGGGGTCCACTCCCATCACCCGCACCGCGACACACCTCCGCTACTGACGAACAACTGTTCGATATCGTAGCGCACCGGTGCGACGATCGGTGGGAGCGGCGCGGTCAGTCGTTCTCGAGCTCGGCGAGGACCTCGTCGCTGATGTCGACGTTGGAGTAGACGTCCTGGACGTCGTCGGAATCCTCCAGTGCGTCGATCAACTTGAGCACCTTGCGGGCGCCGTCGGCGTCGACGGGCACCTCCACCGAGGCGCGGAAGTCCGGATCCGCCGAGTCGTAGTCGATGCCGGCGTCCTGCAGCGCGGTGCGCACGGCCACCAGGTCGGTGGGCTCGCAGACCACTTCGAAGTGGTCGCCGAGGTCGTTGACCTCTTCGGCGCCGGCGTCGAGCACGGCCATCAGGACGTCGTCCTCGTCGAGCTCGTTCTTGGGCAGCGTCACCACACCGCGGCGGGTGAACAGGTAGGCCACCGAACCCGGGTCGGCCATGTTGCCGCCGTTGCGAGTCATCGCGATGCGCACCTCGCTGGCGGCGCGGTTGCGGTTGTCGGTGAGGCACTCGATCAGCAGCGCCACGCCGTTGGGGCCGTAGCCCTCGTAGGTGATGTTCTGCCAGTCGGCGCCGCCGGCTTCTTCCCCGGCGCCGCGCTTGCGGGCGCGTTCGATGTTGTCGTTGGGGACCGACGTCTTCTTCGCCTTCTGGATGGCGTCGTAGAGCGTCGGGTTGCCGGCCGGGTCACCGCCGCCGGTGCGGGCCGCGACCTCGATGTTCTTGACCAGCTTGGCGAACATCTTGCCGCGCTTGGCGTCGATGACGGCCTTCTTGTGCTTGGTAGTGGCCCATTTGGAGTGCCCAGACATGGTTGGTGCGCCTTTCTTTAGAGCATCTCGACGAAGTATTGATGGACCCGCAGATCGCCGGTGACCTCGGGATGGAACGACGTGGCGAGCACGTTACCGTCTCGAACAGCGACGATACGCCCCGCCGCAGGTCCGGTCGGCACGGTGGCCAGCACGTCGACGCCGGAGCCGACGTCTTCGACCCACGGTGCCCGGATGAAGACGGCCCGCATCGGGTCGGCGTCGGGCCGGTCGGTGATTCCGGCGAAGGCGAGATCGGTCTCGAACGAGGCCACCTGGCGGCCGAAAGCGTTGCGGCGCACCGTGATGTCCAGTGCGTCGAGGTGGCGGGCATCTGCACGGGTGTCCAGGATGCGGGAGGCGAGCATGATCATCCCCGCGCACGACCCGTACGCGGGCAGCCCGTCGGCCAGGGCCGCGCGCAGCGGTGCGTACAGGTCGAAGACGCCCAGCAGCCGACTCATCGTGGTCGACTCGCCGCCCGGCAGCACCAGGCCGTCGACGGCGGCGAGCTCGGCGGCGCGGCGCACCGGAACGGCCCGCACCCCGCACGAGGTCAGAGCGGTGAGATGCTCGCGCACGTCACCCTGCAACGCCAGGACACCGACGGTCGCCGTCACTGGCCGCCCTTCATGATCGAGACCTGATCGGCGGGCACGTTGGAGCGGGTCAGCCCCTCCTGGGTCACCGCGGCCACCATCGCGCCGGACCGATCGAAGATCCGGCCCTGCGTCAAGGCGCGGCCGGCACCGGCCGACGGCGAGGTCTGGTCGTACAGCAGCCAGTCGTCGGTGCGGAAGGGCCGCAGGAACCACATCGCGTGATCGAGCGAGGCGGTCTGCGTCCGCGCCTCCGGGTGCGGGGTCTTCGACGAGCCCAGGAGCGTCATGTCGCTCATGTACGCCAGAGTGCACACGTGCAGCAGCTGGTCGTCGGGCAGGCGATCGCGGTAGCGGAACCACACGCGCTGCTGCGCGGCGAGCCCGGGCACGGGCACCAGCTGATCGCGCGGCACGATCCGGACATCGAAGTTCTCCCACTCGGCGAACAGGCTGCGCTGCGCCTCGCTCATGGTGTGGGCGTCGTCGGGCAGTTCCTCGGGCGTCACCGCCGACGGCATCCGGTCCTGGTGTTCGATGCCCTCGTCGCCCACGATGTGGAACGACGCCGACATCGAGAAGATGGCCTCGCCGTCCTGGACGCCGGTGACGCGCCGGGTGATGAACGAGCGTCCGTCACGGATGCGGTCGACGAGGAACACCGCCGGGCGATCGGTCTTGCCCGGGCGCAGGAAGTAGCCGTGCAGGGAATGCACGGCGAAGTTCGGGTCGACCGTCTTGGTCGCCGAAATCAGGGCCTGACCGGCCACCTGGCCACCGAAGGTGCGCCGCAGTCCGCTCGGGAACACTCCGCCCCGGTAGATGTCATCATCGATCCGCTCGACGGCAAGGATCTCCTCGATACTCGGCACCGCTCGATTATCGCACCCGGCCCCCGTCGTTTCCGGATGGGTAGGTTGAAAACCATGACTGCGAACACCGACACCGCCCTGTCCGCATCCCTGCAAGCCGTTCTCGACGGCCGCTGGGCCGACACCCGCAAGGTGGTGCGCGACCACATCCAGGCCGCCGGCCTGGTCCCGCAGGCCGGCGTCCCGCTCGCCGACTACCGGGCCCGCATGCTCGAGGCGATGGCCGCCATGGTGCCGCTCGGCTTCCCCGCCCAGGGCTTCTCGTCCGACGACGCCCCCGGCGATCCGGGTGCGGCCATCACCGCGATCGAGACGCTCGGCTACGGCGACCTCTCCCTGATGGTGAAGGCCGGCGTGCAGTGGGGTCTGTTCGGCGGCGCCGTGGAGAACCTGGGAACCGCAGCCCACCACCGCGAATACCTGTCCGGCCTCATCGACCTCGACGTGCTCGGCTGCTTCGCGATGACCGAGACCGGCCACGGCTCGGACGTCCAGCAGTTGGAGACCACCGCGACCTACGACGCCGCGACGCAGGAATTCGTCATCGACTCCCCCACCCCATCGGCACGCAAGGACTACATCGGCGGCGCCGCCGAGCACGCCCGCTACGCCGCGGTGTTCGCGCAGCTGCGCACCGCCGGTCCCGGGCAGGACCGGCAGGGGTACGGTGTGCACTGCTTCGTGGTCCCCATCCGCGACGAGGCCGGCCACGATCTGCCCGGCGTCACCACGTCCGACTGCGGGTACAAGGGCGGCCTGCCCGGTGTGGACAACGGTCGCATCGTATTCGATCAGGTCCGCATTCCGCGCACATCGCTGCTGAACCGCTACGCCGACGTCGACCCCGACGGCACCTACCGCAGCCCGATCGAGTCGGACAACCGACGCTTCTTCACCATGCTGGGCACGCTGGTGCGCGGGCGGGTGACCGTCGGCGCGTCCGCCGGCGCCGCCGGGCGGCTGGCCCTGACCCTCGCGGTGAAGTACGCCCTGCACCGGCGCCAGTTCGAAGGACCCGGCGACGGCGGCGCACTGCTGCTGCTCGACTACCGGACCCACCAGCGTCGTCTGCTGCCGCTGGTGGCGCGCGCCTACGCCTTCGCCCTGGCGCAGAACGCGGTGACCGCGCAGCTGCACGAGGTGCAGTCGGTGCCCGCCGACACCGTCGACCCCGACGCCATGCGACGCCTGGAGTCCCGGGCCGCCGCCATCAAGGTGGGCCACTCGTCGTTGGCCTCGCATGCGGCGATCGAGGCGCGCACCGCGTGCGGCGGCGCCGGGTACATGGCCGAGAACCGCCTGCCGCTGATCCGCGACGACCTGGACGTGTTCACCACCTTCGAGGGCGACAACCTGGTGCTGACCCAGCTGGTGGCCAAGGACCTGCTGACCGCTTACGCGGCCGACGTCGACGACCTCGACACCGTCGGCTGGGTGCGCTTCGCCGCCTCGATGGCCCGCGACGTCGCGCTGGAGAAGACCGCGGTCCGGCAGATCCTGCAGTCGGTCCTGGACTCGTCGGACGAGGCCCCCGAAGACAGCGATCTCACCGACCCGGAGACGCAGCTCGCGCTGCTGACCGGCCGCGAGGACCACCTGGTCCGCACCGTGGCGGCTCGGCTGCGGCGCGCGACCGACGACGACGCGGACGCCTTCGAGGTGTTCACCCAGACCCAGGACCACCTGATCAAGGCCGGTCAGGCGCACATCGACCGGCTCGCCCTGGAGTCGTTCCAGCACGCCGTCGAGGAGTTGCCCGCCGACAGCCCCGAGCGCGCCGTGCTGGCGACCGTGCGCGACCTGTTCGTCTACTCGACGCTCGAAGACGACCTCGGCTGGTTCCTGATGCACCGCTTCGTGTCGGTGGAGCGCGCCAAGGCCATTCGCCGCGGGGTCAACGACCTGTGCGAGCGTCTGCGGCCGGTCGCCGACGACCTCGTCGACGCCTTCGGGGTGCCCGCGGTCGCGCTCGACGTGCCGATGCTCGGGTAGCCGGATGCGAGCGACCCCGGGGCAGGCGTGCCCCGGGGTCGGTCGGTCTCGATGATCAGTCGGCCAGGCGGACCAGGAGCACCGTGATGTTGTCGTGGCCGCCGCTGAGCAGAGCGCATTCGACCAGCGACTCGGCGGCGACGGTCAGGTCACCCTCGGCCCCGGCCACCACGGCCTCCACCTCGTCGTCGGTGAGTTCGCCGTTGAGTCCGTCCGAGCACAGCAGCAGCACGTCGCCGGACACCGCACGGAAGGCGAAGTAGTCGGCCTCCGGCGTGGTCATGCCGGCGCCGAGGGCACGCGTGATGACGTTGCGGCGCGGGTCCACGCGGGCCTGTTCCGGGGTGAGGACACCGCTGTCGACGAGTTCCTGGACCTGCGAGTGGTCCACGCTCACGCTGCGCAGCCGGTCGCCGGTGATCAGGTAGGTGCGGGAATCGCCGATGTTGAACGCCACCCAGTGCGGCTCGTCGTGCTCGGTGGCGAGCACGACGCCGGTGGCGGTGGTGCCCGCACGTCGCGCCGAATCGCCTTCGAGGGCGCCGATGCGGTTCTGAGCCTTCACCAGCAGGCCCTCGAGCGCACCGGAGGTCTGCGCGAGCGACACACCCACCGGGGCGTCGGCGAGGGTCACGAGGGCCGCCTCGCTGGCGAGTTCCCCGCTCTCGTGTCCGCCCATGCCGTCGGCGAGCAGGTAGCGACCGGGCAGGGCGACCGCCGCGTCCTCGTTGGCCGGGCGCACCCGACCCACGTGGCAGGCCACCGCCCAATCCAGACGGATGCCGTCGACCTCATCGGTACCACTGGCCGAGGTGTCCCGCAGGATCACCGCTTCGGTCATCGACACGTCCCCTTTACGCCGTCTGCTGCGATATCCGCGGATCACCAGCCGCGCTCAGCCAACCGGTGCGGCTGCGGAATCTCGTCGACATTGATGCCGACCATCGCTTCGCCGAGCCCGCGCGAGACCTGAGCCAGCACATCGGGGTCGTCGTAGAACGTGGTCGCCTTGACGATAGCCGCGGCGCGCTGCTCCGGGTTGCCCGACTTGAAAATTCCCGAACCGACGAACACACCCTCGGCACCCAGCTGCATCATCATCGCGGCGTCGGCCGGGGTGGCGATGCCGCCGGCGGTGAACAGCGTGACGGGCAGCTTGCCTTCGCGAGCCACCTCGGCGACGAGGTCGTACGGGGCCTGCAGTTCCTTGGCCGCGACGTAGAGCTCGTCCTCGGGCAGCGAGCCGAGCCAGCGGATCTGATCGCGCAGCTTGCGCATGTGAGTGGTGGCGTTGGAGACGTCGCCGGTGCCGGCCTCGCCCTTGGAGCGGATCATCGCCGCGCCCTCGGTGATGCGTCGCAGTGCTTCACCGAGGTTGGTGGCGCCGCAGACGAAAGGCACCGTGAACGCCCACTTGTCAATGTGGTTGGTGTAGTCGGCCGGGGTCAGCACCTCGGACTCGTCGATGTAGTCGACACCGAGGCTCTGCAGGACCTGCGCTTCGACGAAGTGCCCGATGCGGGCCTTGGCCATCACCGGGATGGAGACCTGCGCGATGATGCCGTCGATCATGTCCGGATCGCTCATCCGCGACACGCCGCCCTGGGCACGGATGTCGGCGGGCACGCGCTCGAGCGCCATGACGGCGACAGCGCCGGCGTCCTCGGCGATCTTGGCCTGCTCCGGCGTCACCACATCCATGATCACGCCGCCCTTGAGCATCTCGGCCATTCCGCGCTTCACGCGCGCGGTGCCGGTGGCGGGGGTGGTGGTGGGCTCGGTGCTCACGTAGTGACTCCTGAAACTCTGCGGATGCGGCGGGCTGCCGCCTTCTGGTGACGTGGTCGGGAGATCAGACCTCCCTGAGCGCACGCCGTGCGCAACATTATTGCCGATGCACTCGGACACGCGCGCTGTGGGTCAGCTCGAACTCACTCGTTCGCTGATCTCGAAATAGTCGGGCGGTCGTGCGTGCCCGCCCAGCCGGAGGATCCGCACCATCCGGCGCCCGGCCAGCGTCCGCGCATCCCGGACCGAATCGTTGTAGAAGCGCCGCGCGATGCTCACCCGCGCCTGGGCGTCGGCCAACTCGGCGGTCAGCGCCGACGGACGGTCCGCGGGGTCGGTCTGCGCCAGCACCGTGGTCAGCGTGTTCTCGGCGAACTCGCGGTCGGCGGTGTCGGCGTCCTCCGCACGGTCGGCCGCGGCCACCAGCGCCGTGCCCAGCTCCACATCGGTGCTCGTCGACGCGATGGCCCGGGCGACGACCGCCCGGCGGTCCAGCGCGGCCAGCAGTGAGGCGCGCGCCAGGTCGACCCGCACGTACAGGCGGTTGAGGCGGGTGGCGCGGGTGGCAGCCAGGATGCCCAGCCAGATCAGCGCGCCGCCGCCCAGCACCACCGCGGCGGTGATGCCGAAGTCTCCGAGTGTCATCGCGGGCCGCTCAATCCGAGACCACCACCGGGCCGGCGCCCAGCGTGACCGATTCGTAGACCTTCTCGATCTGGTCGGCCACCCGCGACCAGTCGTACAGGTCGGCGCGTCGGCGGCCGCGTTCGATCTGGGCCTGCCGGGCGCCTTCGTCGTCGAGCAGGCCGATCACCGCGTCGGCGAGGGCACCGGGCGAGCCGGTCTCCATCAGGGTGCCCGCGGAGCCCTCGTCCAAGACGCGACCGAAGGCCACCAGATCGCTGGCCACCACGGCGGCGCCGGCGGCCATCGCCTCCACGAGCACGATGCCGAAGCTCTCGCCGCCGAGGTTGGGCGCCACGTAGACGTCGGCGCTGCGCAGCGCGCGCGCCTTGGTCTGGTCGTCGACCATCCCGAGGAACTCGAGGTGTCCGGCCAGGTCCCCGGCGCGTCGGGTGAGGGCCTTGCCGTCGCCGCCGCCGACCACCAGCACGGTGATGTCCGGATAGCGTTCGACGATGCGCGGCAGCGCCCGCATCAGGACGTCGATGCCCTTGCGTGGCTCGTCGAAACGGCCCAGGAACACCAGCGTGCGGCCGGGCCGCGGGAAGCCGTCGAGCAGCGGCGCCTGCGCGAACTGGGCCACGTTGATGCCGTTGGGGATCTCCACGGCGTCGTTGCCGAGGGATTCCATCTGCCAGCGGCGGGCCAGTTCGGAGACGGCGATCTTGCCGGAGATCCGCTCGCGGAACTGGCGGAGCATGCCGTCGAACAGGGACAGCCACAGCGACTTTGTGGTGGCGGTGTGAAAGGTGGTGACGATGGGCCCGGTGGCGACCATCAGCGACAGCATCGACAAGCTCGGCGAGTTCGGTTCGTGCACATGCAGGACGTCGAACTCGTTGTCGGCCAGCCAGCGGCGCAGGCGGCGCAGCCCCTTGGGCGAGAAGTTCACCCGGGACACCGAGCCGTTGTACGGGATGGCCAGGGCGGGCCCGGCCGAATCGACGTAGTCGGGCAGGTCGGTGTCCAGCGCGGCCGGGGCCAGCACGCGCACGTGGTGGCCGCGTCGGATGAAGACCTCCGCGAGTTCCACGACATGCGCCTGCACGCCGCCCGGTACGTCGAACGAGTACGGGCAGATCATCCCGATCTTCATCCCAGGCGCTCCCGGCGGGCGGCCGACCAGTCGGCCTCCCACAGCGGCTGCAGCATGTGCCAGTCGGCGGGTGCGGTGGCGATCCCGGCGGCGAAGGCATCGGCCAGGCGCTGGGTGGTGACGGCGACGTCGTCGTCCACCTCGACGGGCGTGAGCACCATCTGGGAGGTGTCCGCGTCCGGGTAGCTGTGGTGCACCGCGACCAGTGCGGCGCCGGTGGAGATCGCCAGTTTGGCCGGGCCCGCGGGGATGCGGGTGCGTTCACCGAAGAAGGTCACTGGCACGCCGTGGTCGGACAGGTCGCGGTCGCCCATCAGGCAGACCACGCCCCCGGCGCGCAGGCGCTGCGCGAGGATCTCGAACGGCGGCTGCTCGCCGCCGGTCAGCGGGAACACCTCGAAGCCGAGGGATTCGCGGTACTGCACGAACTGGTTGAACAGCGACTCGGGCTTGAGGCGTTCGGCGACCGTGGAGAACTGGCCGTGATGGGCCACCAGCCACACGCCGCAGGTGTCCCAGTTCCCCGAATGCGGCAAGGCGAAGATCAGGCCGCGGCCGGCGTCGACGAGTTCGGCGACCAGCGCGGTGTCCTCCGGCGACAGGTACGTCGTGGCGACGATGTCCGCCGGATCGGTGCTCGGCAGCCGGAACGCCTCACGCCAGTACCGCGCGTACGACTGCAGCGACTGCTCCACCAGCGCGTCCGGCACCTGCTCGGGCGTCGTGCCGATCACCCGCGCCAGATTCTTGCGCAGCTGCTCGGGGCCGCCGCCGCGCGCGGCGAGCGTCCCGACGAGGTCGAAGCTCTTGCGCGCCACCGACTCCGGCGCGTGTCGGACCGCGGCCCAGCCCGCGCGGTAGCCGAGGTCGGCGATCCGCTCCTGCCAGCTGGTCACGAGGCCGCCTCTGCGTCGTCGTCGGTCCGCGGCGCCATCGGGATGAGTTCGCGGGCACCGGGCGAGGTGTAGATCGACCACATGCGTTGGCCGACGGTGATGACGCTGGCGAAGGCGAGCACCCACATCGCGACGTGGATGGCCCAGTCCAGATGCAGGCCCGGCATATCGGTGAACCCGGCGCCGACCAGCACGATGATGAGGCGTTCGGGCCGCTCGATCAGGCCGCCGTCACCCTGCAGTCCGGCCGCCTCGGCGCGCGCCTTGGCGTAGGAGATCACCTGCGAAGTGACCAGGCAGATCAGGGTCGCGACCAGGAGCCACGAATGCGGCTCGGCCACGGCGGCCCAGTAGGCCAGGGCGCCGAAGATCGCACCGTCGGCGATGCGGTCGCAGGTGGCGTCGAGCACCGAACCGAAGCGGGTGCCGCCGCCGCGTGCACGGGCCATGGCGCCGTCGATCATGTCGACCATGACGAACGCCCAGCACACCAGTGCCCCGATGAACAGGTAGCCCTGCGAGAACAGACCGATCGCGGCGGCGACCGTCACCACGGTGCCGAGGATGGTCATCGCGTCCGGGGTGAGCCCCATGCGGAGCAGGAATCGGCCGATGGGATCGGTCACCTTGGAGACGACGATGCGCCCTTTGAAACTGATCACTCGGACTCCCCCAGCGCCGTCCACGCCTGCGCCAGCAGGGCGCGGGTCTCCTGCAGCAACTGCGGGATCACCTTGGTGCCGCCGACCACGGTGATGAAGTTCGCGTCACCGGTCCAGCGCGGCACGATGTGCTGATGCAGATGCTCGGACAGCGAACCGCCGGCCGCCGAGCCGAGATTGAGCCCCACATTGAACGCATTCGGATTCGACACCGACTTGATGGCGCGAATCGTGCGCTGGGTGAAGGCCATCAGCTCCGCCGACTCGGCGGGCGTCAACTCCTCCAGGTCGGCGACCTGCCGGTACGGCACCACCATGGTGTGGCCCGGGTTGTACGGGTACAGGTTCAGTACCGCGTAGACCGCCTCGCCGCGGGCGATGACCAGGCCTTCCTCGTCGGACATCAGCGGGATGTCCAGGAACGGATGCCCGGTCAGCGGGGTGCCGTCCTCGGTGGTCCGCGGCGGCGGCGCCGAGGTGATGTAGCTCATCCGGTGCGGTGTCCACAACCGCTGCAGCGGGTCGGTCATCGGCGCTTCCTGGCCACCTCGAGCATGGCCCCCATCGTCTCGGCGGTCGGCGAATCGTTGCGGCGCGACTCCTCCCACTCGTCGATCGCGACGATGGCCTCGTCCACCGGCACGCCGTTGAGCTGGGTGCCGTCGCGGAAACGGAAGCTCACCGCGCCGGCCTCCACGTCGCGCTCGCCGGCCAACAGCATGAACGGCACCTTGGAGGTGGTGTGGTTGCGGATCTTCTTCTGCATACGGTCGTCGGAGTGGTCCACCTCGGCGCGGACGCGGCGGCCCTTGAGGCGATGCACCACCGACTCGAGGTGCGGCGCGAAGGCCTCGGCCACCGGGATGCCGACCACCTGCACGGGGGCCAGCCACACCGGGAAGGCGCCGGCGTAATGCTCGGTGAGCACGCCGAAGAAGCGTTCGATGGAACCGAACAGGGCGCGGTGGATCATCACCGGGCGCTGCTTGGTGCCGTCGGATGCGGTGTATTCCATGTCGAACAGTTCGGGCAGGAAGAAGTCGAGCTGGATGGTCGACATCTGCCAGGTGCGGCCGAGGGCGTCCTTGACCTGCACCGAGATCTTCGGGCCGTAGAAGGCCGCGCCGCCCGGATCGGGTACCAGTTCCAGGCCGGAGTCCTCGGCGACGGTGCGGAGGGTCTCGGTGGCCTCCTCCCACAGCTCGTCGGTGCCGACGTACTTCTCCGGATCCTTGGTGCTCAGTTCCAGGTAGAAGTCGTCGAGGCCGTAGTCCCGGAGCAACTGCAGCACGAAGCTCAGGGTGGTGCCCAGCTCCTCGACCACCTGGTCCTGCCTGCAGTAGATGTGGGCGTCGTCCTGGGTGAAGCCGCGGGCGCGGGTCAGGCCGTGCACCACGCCGGACTTCTCGTACCGGTACACCGTTCCGAACTCGAACAGTCGCAGCGGCAGCTCGCGGTAGCTGCGGCCCCGCGAGTTGAAGATGAGGTTGTGCATCGGGCAGTTCATCGGCTTGACGTAGTAGTCCTGGCCGGGCTTCCGCACGGTGCCGTCGTCGTGGTACTCCGCGTCCAGGTGCATGGGCGGGAACATGCCGTCGGCGTACCACTCCAGGTGCTTGGACGTCTCGAACAGCTGGCCCTTGGTCACGTGCGGGGTGTTGACGAACTCGTAGCCGGCGGCCGCGTGCTGTTCGCGGGAGTAGTCCTCCATCTCGCGGCGGATGATGCCGCCCTTGGGATGGAACACCGGCAGACCCGAGCCGAGCTCGTCGGGGAAGCTGAACAGGTCCAATTCGCTGCCGAGACGACGGTGGTCGCGCTTCTCGGCCTCGGCCAGCAGGTCGAGGTAGGCGTCCATCGCCTCGGTCGACTCCCAGGCGGTGCCGTACACGCGCTGCAGGTCGGCCAGACTCTGGTCACCGCGCCAGTAGGCGGCCGAGCTGCGGGTCAGCGTGAACGCCGGAATGTACTTGGTGGTCGGCACGTGCGGGCCACGGCACAGATCGCTCCAGATCACGTCGCCGGTGCGCGGATTCAGGTTGTCGTACGCGGTGAGCTCGCCGGCGCCGACCTCCATGATCTCGTCGTCGTCGGCCGCGCCCTTGTCGTCGATCAGTTCCAGCTTGTAGGGCTCGCCGGCCAGTTCGGCGCGGGCGGCGTCCTTGCTGTCGTACACGCGGCGGGAGAAGCGCTGACCGGACTTGATGATCTGCTTCATCTTCTTCTCGAGGGCCTTGAGGTCCTCGGGGGTGAACGGTTCCTCGACCTCGAAGTCGTAGTAGAAGCCGTCCTTGATGGGCGGGCCGATGCCCAGCTTGGCGTCCGGATTGATCGCCTGCACCGCCTGCGCCAGCACGTGCGCGGCCGAGTGCCGGATCACACTCCGGCCGGCCTCGGAGTCGGCGGTCACCGGTGCGACGTCGGTGTCGACGGTCGGCGCCCACGCCAGGTCGCGCAGCGTCCCATCGGTTTCGGCGACGACGACCACGGCCTGCGGACCCTTGTTGGGCAGGTCCAGCTCCCGCATGGCGTCGCCCGCGGTAGTGCCGGCCGGGACCCGGAAGGACTCCGGTAGTGCGACTCGTTCGGGCGCGGCTTGGTCGGGCACGGCGGGGACTCCTCGGTGTTCTGCGCTAATCAGCGCGTTGTGCGCTGATCGGGGTGGTCAGGACGACGTCACCGGCGCGGCGACGTCGTTCGGCTTGAATCGTATCGGGTCGACGCGGGCCGTCCACCACAGCGTGACAACCACAGTCGCGAGAAACACCCAAAGGTAGGCGCCGGAGCCGATCACGGCGACGGCCGTGTCCCAACCGCGGCCCTCCGGTGGCCAGAAGAGCCGGTAGCTGCCGAAGCGCCAGCGTTCCACCCCGTCCTCGAGCACACCGACCCGCCAGGTGTAACCGATCGCGACGACTCCCGCGGGCGCCAGCCACCACAGCCAGGTCCACGGGCGGTCGCGGCGCGCGGCGTCGGCCGCCTGCACCAGCGCGATGATCAGCAGCGGCACCAGCCAGACCCAGTGGTGGCCCCAGGAGAACGGAGAAACCGCGCAGGCCGTGAGTCCGGTCAACGTGATCGCCAGCATCTCGGCGCCGACCCGATACGCCCGCCAGGCGCCGTAGAGACCGAGCGCGGCGAGCACCACGCCGACCGGCAGCCACAGCCAGGTGGGTGCGTGCCAGACGCCGACGGTGCCCATTCGGGCGAAGAAGCCGTTGAACGATTGATTGGCCACCGCGTCGACCGGACCGATCCGGGAGGTGTCCTCGCCGATCCCGGTCCAGAACTCGGCGGCCTGGCCGCGCAGAACGGCGAAGCCGAGCGCGACGGTCAAGGCGAAGACGACCAGGGCGGTGACCAGTGCCCGCCACTGCTTGGTGACCAGGAGGTAGCCGGCGAAGAACAGCGGCGTCAGTTTGATGCCGGCCGCCAGGCCGACGCCGACCCCCCGCCACCGACCGAGCGGCAGGGTGAGGCACCCGACCACGAGCACCGCCAGGACCAGATTGATCTGCCCGTTCCAGATGGTGGTGCGGACCGGTTCGGCCAGAGTCGCCGCCACCGCGAGCGCCACCAGGGTGAGCCAGAAACGGCCGTCGCGGCGGAACCGCAGCGCGCGCAGCGTGAGGAAGATTAGGAGCAGGAGGCAGAGCACGTTCACGGCGTTCATCAGCCGGAACGCCTCGTACGGTCCGAGCAGACCGAGCGGGGTCAGCGCCAGCGCGGCGAACGGCGGATAGGTGAACTGCCAGACCTTATAGACCGGCTCGCTGTACAGCGGGGTGTCGTGCAACACCGCGCGCGCACCGCCGCGATACACCTTGGTGTCGATGCCGTTGGTGAACAGCCCGTAACCGGGTTCGGTGAGCGGGAGGTACCAGAGGTGCCAGACGACGGCCACGAGGGCGAGCACGCACGCGACCACCACCACCGGGGTGGCGACGGGGCGGAGCGGACGCGCTACGTCCGGAGCGTCGTGCACCAGCCGAGGGTACGCCCGAATGGTGCGCCGCCATGCGCGGCGCGCCGCAGCCCGGCCGCCGGGCAGAGCCGGGGCGTCAGCCCATGATCGGCCCGCGCAGCCAGTCCTGATCCACGCCGACCCACGACGCTGCGGTACCGACAATCCCGAACAGCCAGAGGAACACCAGGATGAGCACCACCAGCACCACGATCGCGATGATCTTCGCCGGCAGGCTGAGGCGGTTGTAGTGGTGCCGCACCCAGTCGTAACCGCGGCGCACCCAGTGGCTGAGCCGCTGTGCCCAGACGAATTCCGACGACAGGACGGCCAGGCCGAGGAAGATCAGGATCCATCCGAAGCCGGGCGTGGGCAGCGGCACCAGGAGGGCGCCGCACAGGATCATCAAGGTGCCGACCGCACCGACCCCGGCACGATAGGTGCGGTTCCAGTGCGGGTTCAGGCGCATCTTGTAGCGCTCCTGCCGGAACCGGATCTTGATCCGTAGACGACGGGAGGTCGATCGACGACGGGGCCGCACCGGCGCCTCCGCCTGGTTCACCGATGCGTCCGTCTCCAGTGGCGACTCTGCGCTCATCGACTCCCCCGCACTTCTTCTTTCACGGGCCCGTCTGCGCCGGAAAACCCACCGTCGCCATTCTGCCCGAAGCGCCCAAATCCGTCGGGCTGTTGGTCCTGCCGATCGGCTGTCCCCATCGTCGTCAGCGGCACTGGGCACCGATGGATCCGCGGCTCAATAGGCGCCTCGGAGTCCGCCTCTTCGATCCCGTGCGCTCAGAGGAGCAGCCCGATCCGGAGTAGGCCGTCGCGCACCGCGCACGCGGCCAGGGACGTGCGATTGTCCAGGCCTGTCTTGCCGATGAGGTTGGCCACGTGCGCCCCTACGGTCCGTGCACTCACGCCCAGGCGGTATCCGATCTCCTTGTTGGTCGCCCCCATAGCGATCAGCGTCAGGACGTCTAGTTCACGTCTGGTGAGGCCGGAGGGCACCGAACCGGGCTGCACCAGTAGCAGAGCCATACGTTGCCCGCCGGCCACGGTGATCACCACGTGCACCCGCTGCCAACCGGCGTGCGCCTGCACGTAGCCCCGGAGTTCACGCCCGTGACCCGCCCCGCCGTGCAGCAGCGCCCGAGCGGCCGCGATCGCCTCAGGTTGCGGTACGACCGGTTCCGTCGACTCGTCAGTCTCCGGGTGGACCTGGACGCTGGCACCGCTCGCGTCGACGATAAAGGCAGCCGCCGACGGGTCCAGCCGGCGCGCGAGCCACCGCGGCTCCGTCGAGTGGCCACACAGGCGGCCGAGTGCGCCCGCAACCAGGTCGAGCCCGTCGCGCACCTGATCATCAGCTTTCTGAGCGTGATCGAAGTTCATCGTCAGGAGGCCGGAAACCTGGTGCCCGGCGCCCCGCAGCACGAGGGTGACGCCCTCCCGGTACCCGGCCGGATGAAGGAACTTCTCATACACCTGCGTGTGATAGAAACTCGAGCCGAAATCACGCATCCGCATTGGCATCGCAGCCGGTGAGTCGCTGCAAGGGGGCGATCAGCGCAGCCACCTGCGCATCGTGGTGCAGCACTTCGGTGACCGTCGACGCGATCTCGCTGATCGCACGAACCTGGTCACGTTGCATCCGGAACACCCACTTTCATTTGCGCCCTCGCGCCACTCCCGACCGTGCCAAACCTATCAATCACTTCACTGTTGTGGGCTACGTCATATGACCGATGTGGGACGCGACCGACCTCGACCACAGTGGCGCACACCACACCATCAACCCCTAGGAGTGCGACCATGTCCAGCCGCACCGAACTCGCCTATCTGACGGCCACCGAAGCGATCCAGCGCTTCCGCGACCGCAGCCTGTCCCCGGTGGAACTGATGCGGGCAGTGATCACCCAGGCCGAGGCCTGGAATCCGACGCTGAACTGCATCACCTACGACTACTTCGACCGCACACTGAAGCAGGCGGCCGAAGCCGAGAAGGTCTACGCCACCGATCCCGAATCGGCACGCCCACTCGAAGGCATTCCGTGCGCCATCAAGGACTGGCACTCCGTCAAGGGCGAGATCACCACCTACGGCTCCCGCGTCTTCGCCGACTTCCGCCCGGACCAGACCGCCCCGGCGGTCCAGCGGCTCCTGGACGGCGGCGCCATCATGCACTGCCGGACCACGACGCCCGAGCAGGCGCACGCCGGCGTCACGCACAGCCCGCTGTGGGGCGTCACGCGCAACCCCTGGAATCCGGAGTTCAGCCCCGGCGGCTCCTCCGGCGGCGCGGGTGCGGCCGTGGCCGCCGGCCTGACGACCATCGCCGACGGCAGCGACGGCGGCGGCTCCATCCGCATTCCGGCCTCGGCGTCGGGTGTCGTCGGCTACAAGGCGCCGTTCGGGCGCAACCCCACCGACCGGGAACATCCCAGCGAGCGGGTGCTGCACTATGGTCCGCTGACCCGCAGCGTTGCCGACGCCGCCCTGATGCAGAACGTCATGTCCGGGCTCCACCCCGACGATCCGCACACCCTCCGCGAGTCGCTCCTGCTGCCTGACTCATTCGCACCGGTCGAGGGTATGCGCGTCGCGCTGTCGATGGATCTGGGCTACTTCGACGTGTCCGCCGAGGTACGAGCCAACACCGAAGCCTTCGCTGCCACGCTCGAAGGACTCGGCTGCGTCGTCGACGAGGTGTCGCTGGACTGGGATGAGAGCGCGTTCGAAGCCTGGCTCGTCAATTGGGAGGGCCTCTTCTGGTCCCTGGCGGGCGATCAGCTGACCGACCATCGCGATGACCTGGATCCGTTCGTGGTGAAGCTGATCGAGAGCGGTTCGCGGCGCAGCCTGAAGGAGTTCTACGACGTGAACGTCACGCGGGCCGAGATGTACACGGCCATCCGTGGCGTCTTCGATTCCTACGACGCAGTGATCGCCCCCACCCTCGCCGTCCCCTCGGTGGCGGCCGATCATGACTACGACAGCGATTCGTTCACCATCGACGGGCGCCCCGCGCCAGCCTACCTGAGCTGGGCGATGACCTACCCGTTCAACCTGCTCAGCATGCTGCCCGTCGCCTCGGTGCCGTCCGGATTCTCGCCGTCGACGGGTGTGCCGACCGGCGTCCAGCTGGTCGGGCCAGCCTACGACGACCTCACCGTCTTCCGGCTGGCATCCGCAGCCGAGAAGACGATGAACTGGAATTCGATCCACCCGACACTAGACAGGATCTGACCGGGGCGCCCGGCACAGCCGACGCATAACGCCAAAACCCCCTGCCTAAGCAGGGGGTTTTCTTGTGGTCCCGGCTGGGATCGAACCAGCGACCTTCCCGGTGTGAACGGGACGCTCTTCCACTGAGCCACGGGACCGTGTTGCGCGTTCCGGGTTTGACTCCTTCACACGAGGAACGAGATTACACACCGATCCACCGGCCGCCAAATCCCGTGCTGACGCCAGGTTTTGCGGGCCTGTTTCGCAGCGGTATCGCGGCAGTTCGCTCGTCGATCGGCGATCACGCTGCAAAAACACATGCGTGTAAGTCGCTGACCACACGATTTGTGTAACCGACGGTGGGGTGATTAATGTTCTGTTCCGTTGGTGAGCAGCAGTCCACAAGACGAAGTTCACCAGCGTGCGGATGTGGCGCAGCTGGTAGCGCATCACCTTGCCAAGGTGAGGGTCGCGGGTTCGAATCCCGTCATCCGCTCGACAGCGAGCACGTCTCGCTCTGCGAGATCGTGCCCGTACGGTGAAAGAACCGTGGTGACGTGGCCGAGTGGTGAGGCAACGGCCTGCAAAGCCGTGTACACGGGTTCGATTCCCGTCGTCACCTCCAGTTGGAGGACAACTTCATCAATCCCGCGCGATTAGCTCAGTGGGAGAGCGCTTCCCTGACACGGAAGAGGTCACTGGTTCAATCCCAGTATTGCGCACCACTTCGAGATCGAGGTCCGGCACCCGCCGGGCCTCGATTTCGTTTTCCAGACGTCGATGCCACTGGGCATCGAAGGCCTGCCGAGCCCGCGCCGCCGCCTTCCCGTGGCGATCCCGCGGCGCGGGCCCCTTCTTCGCTATGGACTTCTCAAACAACGCATCGCGTCGGAAGCGCGGCTTCCGGCACGTCATTCAGATTGTTCAGGTGCAGCTATCTCGCCGATCAGCAGCCGATCATGCCGATGACGAGCCTCGTTGGCGGACAGGGACTTTCAGTTCGTTATGCGCGACTCAACACCGGCAGCGGTCAGGCCGCACCGGGCAACAACGTCAACGTGCGCCTGGCGTTCGACGGAATCGCCTCTCGTCGACGACGTGGATGATCCGGATCCGCCGGCGGGACGAACCACGGGCGCCGGTCGTGCCCGATGAACACCTCCCACCCGCTGTGATGAATCAGCATGTGATGACGACGGCACAGCAGCACACCGTTGTCCAAGCAGGTCTGGCCACCGTGCTCCCAATGCTCCGCGTGGTGGGCGTCGCACCATGACGGCGGTAGCCCGCACCCCGGGAACGCACACCCGCGGTCGCGCAGCACCAGCGCCTTCCTGATCCCCGGAGTGAACAGCCGCTTCTCGCGACCCACGTTGAGCGGCACACCCTCGCCATCCAGCAACGCCACCGCGACGGACGCCTCACACATGATCAACTCCGCCGTCCGCGCCGAGATCGGCCCGGCGAACCCGAGCCACGGCACCTGCGCCTCCACGTCGGAGAACGGAATCCGCACCACCCGACCCGGCCCGACACCCGCCGCCGAATCGATCGATTGCCCGTTCACGATCACCGCGGCAGGCACCGACAGCGTGACGTGCGGCAGTACTCCCCCGGACTCCGGCCGGTCCGAATGCGACAGATAGGTCCGCACCACCTGCGTCATGGCGTCAGCTCGCCGCCGCTTCGCCGACCGCTTATCCTCCGACCCATCCGGCTCGGGAACCGGCCGCGTCAGCGGATCCAGCGCCGCCCACAGTTCCTCCGCGGCGAGCGCATCGAGATCCAGCGTCACCGCCAACCGGCCGTCATCGGTGCGGTCCATCGTCATCTCGTTGAGGTCATCGCGTTCAGCTACAGGCACCTGCCCGGACGCGGCGGGATCGGCGGGCGCAAACTTGATGGCCAACGCCCGCGCCTTCTCCTTCACCAGCGCCGGCGTCGTCTGCACCAACAGCGAGCTGACCACCCTGGCCCGCTTCTCCGCGGACAGGTCCACGCGATCGGTGACGTGCGCCAGTCCGGTCACCACCGCATCGGCCTTCTCCGCCGACAGCGCACCGTCCCGCATGCCGCGCGTCACCGGCCCCGAGCCCTCGTCGGTCATCGCCTTCGCCAGGCGGGCGGCCCGATACGCCACCGCGGGCGCGGCATCGAGTGCGGTCAGGATCGCCGCCCCCGACCGCACGTGCTTCCGAGCGGGCAGCCCCACGCCCTCAATCCCCGCACACAACGCAGCCAGACCGTGGTCGACCACGTTCCGCAGCCGCAAGAACGCGGCGGCGAGCGCCAAAAGTTCCCGGTCGTCGGTCACCGCCCGCAGATGGGCCAAGAAATGTGCGAGGCCGCCCGCCGATTCGGTGCCGGTAGCGACACCGACGGTCAGGTCGTCCGACAACAGATCGGTGAAATCGGTCAGTACTGCTGCGTCCATATCGGACCTCTCCGGGGTAGCGAGAAGACAGCGTTTGCGCTGGGCGAGTCACGTCTCTCGTGAAGAAGCGACCACTCAACACATCGAACATCAGTTCGTAAGGAGAAGGTACCGCCGACCTACGACAATCTGGGATCCGAGACCCCGACGGCCCAGTTCACTGTCACCGGCGGACCCTCCTTGGTCATATTGACCAAGGAGGCCTCGTATATGACAGCGCAACCTCCGCCCACCCCCGGGCGCCGCGTGACTTTGCTCATAATCGCAGCCCCCCTCGGTCCCCGCCGTCACGCTGAGCGCCCGCGGCCGAGTCAGCGATCCCGGCCGGCCTCCGACCCTTCCGGACCCGTTTTCCCAGTTCAGAGAGATTGAACTCACGCCACCGAACCCCGGTTTGCTTTTGCGGACATCGCCCCGCTAGTGTTTGTTCTCGCCGGTGAGCAACAAGGTTCACAAGACCGTTCACCGACATGCGGATGTGGCGCAGCTGGTAGCGCATCACCTTGCCAAGGTGAGGGTCGCGGGTTCGAATCCCGTCATCCGCTCGGAGCGAGATTTCTTCGCAGCGAGGATCGAGCAATCCTTTCTCGCACTTGGTGGCGTGGCCGAGTGGTGAGGCAACGGCCTGCAAAGCCGTGCACACGGGTTCGATTCCCGTCGCCACCTCCACTAAGCAGTAGAATCTGCCTCAGCACAACTGCACAGATCCCGCGCGATTAGCTCAGTGGGAGAGCGCTTCCCTGACACGGAAGAGGTCACTGGTTCAATCCCAGTATTGCGCACCAGAAACGAAGGCCCGGACATCTGTCCGGGCCTTCGTCGTCACTCCCCCTCAACCTTTCAGTGCACAGGCGTACGCTGAGATTCATGATCGACGCCGCCGACCAACGCCGCGCAGAAGTCCGCGCACTCACCGAGCTCGGCCTCACCGAGGCCGCCCAGGCCGCCGCCGGGGTGCACCGGACGCACCGGGCAATCTCCGATCGCGTCTTCGCTGTAGCTCGCCGCGGCGTCGGGCCGACGGCAACTCATATCCAGCGTGTGCACGACCCGATCACCGACGGCATCTACCGGACCATCGACGCCACCGTGACCACCGCCGCCCGGCTCGGCGGCCGGTGGGCCGATCTCCCCCTGTCCACGCCGCCCTCGACCAGCACCCGCGGCGCCGGGATCATCGGGGTGGTCCACGGCCTCATCGGCGACGAACTCGATGCCAAGCAGTCGACGCTGGCCGCCAACAACCTCTCGGTGCGCGTCGCAGGCCGTCCGGTGACCCCGGACGCCGCGGGCCTCGCGCACGCCTTCCCCCGCCCGACCCGCCGCATCGCCGTCTATCTGCACGGCCTGGTGGAAACCGAGCACGCGTGGCGACTCGGTCAGCGCACGAGCGCCCCGTACGAACTGCACCTGACCAACCGCGGCGTCACCAACGTGTTCGTCCGCTACAACACCGGCCGCCGGATCTCGACCAACGGCCACGATCTCGCCGAACTGCTCGACGACCTGGTCCGCTTCTGGCCCGTCGACGTCGACGGCCTCACCCTCATAGGCCACTCGATGGGCGGACTGGTGGCCCGCAGCGCCGCCCACCACGGTCGTCAGGCCGGCCATCTGTGGCCGGACAAGGTCCGCACCGCCATCAGCCTCGGCACACCGCACCTGGGCGCCCCTCTGGAGCAACTGGCGCACCATGCGAGTGCCGCCCTGACGACCCAGCCGGAGACCGACGCCCTCGGTCGGCTGCTGCGTCGTCGTTCCGCCGGAATCCGCGATCTGCGGGCGGGGTCGTTGCTCGACGACGACTGGCTCGACAGAGATCCGGACAGCCTCGCCGCAGCCGTCGCCGCCGACGTCCCGCTCCTGCCGGGCGCGGACCACTACTTCGTCTGGGCCACCCTGGCGCGCAACCCCCGCAACCTGCTCAGCCGGTCGCTCGGCGACGGCCTGGTCCTGCACCACAGCGCCGGTGGGCGCAACCGCACCCGCAACCTCGGCTTCGACCCGGCCCACGGCTTCCACCGCGCCGGCGCGCACCACATGACCCTGCTGAACGACCCCGAGGTGGCCCGCCAACTCGTCTCCTGGATCGCCCCCGACTGACCAACCGCGACTGACCAACCACGACGCGGACCTCCCCGTACCGACACGCATCCGCGATGACGCACAATATGGTGTGAAGCTGGCAGGGAGGGAGTCACCGTGGCGATCGCCAATCTTGAAGCGTTGCAACCCAACACGATCCTGACTGGGCGGTGGCCACACCCGGTCACGTTGATCTCGCGCACCCTCCACGGCGCCGACGCGGCAACGGTGATCCTTCGCGACGAAGACGGCGCCTTTCGCGAGGAGATGCTCTACGCGGACGACCTCCCGCACATTTCGATCAGCACACCGCAGGAACGCACGTGGACGTTCACCGCCGACCCGATCGAGTTCCGTCTTGCGACCGAGGCCCTCCGTATCTCGATGGCCGGCGTCGGCGACCCGCTGGTCGCCGTGTCCACCAGCGACATCTCACCGCTGCCCCACCAACTCCGTGCCGTGTACGGCGAACTCCTACCCCGGACTCCCCTGCGCTTCCTGCTCGCCGACGACCCCGGCGCGGGCAAGACGATCATGGCCGGGCTGTACGCGAAGGAACTGCTGCTGCGCGGCGACCTGACGCGCATGCTGATCGTCGCTCCGGGCGGCCTCGTCGAGCAGTGGCAGGACGAGCTGTTCACCAAGTTCTCCATTCAGGCCACCATCCTCAGTCGCGAGCTGGTTGCGGCGAGCCCGCACGGCGATCCGTTCCCGCACAACCCGATGATGATCGCCCGCATGGATCAGCTGGCCCGGAACCCCGATCTGCTCGCCCACCTCGAAGAGTCCGACTGGGACTTGATCGTGGTCGACGAGGCCCACCGCATGTCCGCAAGTTGGCACGGACCCGCGGGGGATCTCCACGAGACACATCGCTTCAAGCTCGGCCGACTGCTGGGACAGATAACGCGCAATCTCCTCTTGATGACGGCCACACCGCACGCCGGCAATGAGGAGAACTTCCAGCTCTTCCTGTCGCTGCTCGACGAGGACCGCTTCGCCGGGCGCCCCACATCCGGCGCCGTCGCCGATACCTCCGGGCTCATGCGGCGCATGGTCAAGGAAGAACTTCTCACGTTCGAGGGCCGCAATCTGTTCCCTGAACGCATCGCAGAGACGGTTCCGTACAAGCTTTCACCGGAGGAGCAGAACCTCTACGAAGCGGTGACCCACTACGTCCGCAACGAGATGAACCGGGTCAGCGAGGACGGCGACTCTCCGCGACGCCGTACCGTCGGCTTCGCATTGACTGTCCTTCAACGCCGGCTCGCCTCCAGCACCCACGCGGTCCTACGCAGCCTCGAACGGCGTCGCGATCGACTCACCCTCAAGCGCGACGACATCAAGCTGGGCCGAGCCACCGTCGACGACGAGGTTCGGCGGATCGGCGCTCCCGAGGATTACGACGATCCGGATGAGTACTCCGCCGAGGAGTACGAGCAGATCGAAGAGCAGGTGGTGGACGCCGCGACGGCCGCCCGCACCGTCGCTGAACTCGACACCGAGATCGCCCACCTCAACGACCTGGTCACCCTCGCCACCGACGTACGACGCCGAGGGATCGACCGCAAGTGGGGGCAGCTCCGCAGCCTTCTCACCGACCGCAACCTGCTCCGCGACGGCGACGGACGTCCCCGCAAACTCATCATCTTCACCGAACACCGCGACACCCTCGACTACCTCGCCCGACAGTTGCGGAATGTGATCGGCACCGACGCCGCCGTACTGACTATCCACGGCGGAACCTCGCGGACCGAACGCATCACTGTCCGCGAGCAGTTCACCAACGAGCCGGAGCGACAGATTCTCGTCGCCACCGACGCCGCCGGTGAAGGCCTCAACCTTCAGGCCGCACATTTGATGATCAACTACGACCTGCCGTGGAACCCCAACCGCATCGAGCAGCGCTTCGGTCGTATTCACCGGATCGGGCAGCGCAATGTGTGCCGACTCTGGAACATCGTCGCCGACGAGACGCGCGAGGGGCAGGTCTACGCCCGTCTCCTCGAGAAGATGGAGCAGCAGCGAATCGCGTACGGCGGCAAGCTGTTCGACGTCCTCGGCGACGCCTTCGCCGGTGAACCGCTGCGCGACCTGCTGTGGAAGGCCATCCTCTACGGCGACGATCCGCAGCGTCTCGAGGAGATCGAGCAGGTCGTGAACGCTCAAGTGGCGCAAGGCTGCCAGACCCTCATCGACGAGCGAGCACTGGCCCACGAAACCCTCAGCCAAACGCAGCTCGATCGCCTGCGCCGACAGATGGACGAGGCCAATGCTCGCCGACTACAGCCGTATTACATCGAGCAGTTCTTCACCGAGGGCTTCCATCGCGTCGGTGGCCGGTTGATCAAGCGCGAGAAGTCCCGCTTCCAGATCAGCAATGTTCCCGCTGCGCTCCGGCAACGGGACACCCGTAAGTCGCACGCCGGCCGCCCGGTGACCCGCGCCTATGAGCGCGTCACCTTCGACCCGGCAGCGGTTCCCGGCACGATCCGCGCCGAACTCCTCGCGCCGGGCCACCCGCTGATGGACGAACTGCTGGCGACCATCGTTGATTCCGGCAGTGTGGCCCTCGACACGGGTGCAGTCCTGTTCGATCCCAACGACCCCGGCGGCGAGCCGTACGTGATCGTCGCAATGACCGGCGAGGTGGTCGACGGCCACGGAACCGTCGTCTCGCGTCGCTTCGCGTTCGTTCGGATCGACGCCGATGGAACGGTGAGCGATGCGGGCCCAGCACCGCATCTCGACCTCGCTCCGCTTCCCGACGATCTCGCCAACACAGTTGGCCGCAGCGTGACCACTGACTTCGAGCGCCTCGCCACCGACTGGGCAGCCACCCGAGCCCAGCCCACACACTTGCGAGAGGTGCGGGAGCGACTGTTGCCGACCATCGAGAAGACGCAAGACGCGGTGCGATCCCGGCTGGTGGAGCAGATCAATCACTTGCACTCCACCGCTTCGCGCTTGCGGGAGGAGCGAGACGCCGGCGGTGGACGTAAGCGACGGCAGAGTCCGGAACGATTGACCGAACTCGCCCGCGAGCTCAACGTGCGTTTAGATCGGCGAACCGCAGAGCTCGCGCGGGATGCTTCGCTCTCGGCGAAGCCACCCGCACTGCGCGCAGCGATGCTCGTGGTCCCGGCAGGAGTCGGCAACGATGCGATCGCCGACCGCGCCCGTGACACCGCGAGTACCGACCGACGGGCAGTCGCCGCCGTCCTCGCCGCTGAACGTGCCCTCGGCCGCGTGCCGGAAGAGATGCCGCACAACAACGTCGGCTACGACGTGATCTCCGAGCCGCCACTGAACACCGACGGCGAGCGCCCACCGGCGATCTTCCTGGAGGTCAAGGGCCGCCTCGAAGGCGGCGAGACAGTGCACGTCAGCTACAACCAGGTGCTGCACGCCCAGAACACCGGCGTCAACCACCGCCTGGCGCTGGTGACGGTGAGTCCGGACGGGCCGCAATACGACGAGGTCCGCTACCTCACCGACTACTTCCGCACCACGCAACTCGGCAGCGCCGCCGTCTCCGGCGTCGAACTGAACTTCCGACAGGCCTGGCAGCAAGCCCTGCCGCCCCACTGACCACGCTCCATCTCCTCCGGCGGCAGGCAGTCGCTGCCCCTCACAGCAAGGATTCCCATGACCGGTTACGCACAACATGATGTACCTCGGCGCAAGCTGATCGAAGTCAGCATCCCGCTGCAGAAGATCAATCAGGAGTCGGCGCGTGAGAAGTCCATCCGGCACGGACACCCCTCCACCCTGCATCTCTGGTGGGCACGACGCCCGCTGGCCGCCGCACGCGCAGTGCTGTTCTCCCAGCTTGTGGACGATCCCGCGAGCCGCCCCGATCTCTACCCCACCGAGGACGAGCAGAACGCTGAACGCAAACGGCTCTTCGACCTCATCGAACGCCTGGTGGTCTGGGAGAACTCGAACGACGAGAACCTGCTCGCTGAAGCCCACCGGAAGATCCTGGAATCGACGGACGGCAATCCTCCGCCGATTCTTGATCCGTTCGCCGGCGGCGGCACTATTCCCCTGGAGGCCCAGCGCCTCGGATTGGAGGCACACGCCTCCGACCTGAATCCGGTGGCGGTCCTCATCAACAAGGCGCTGATCGAGATCCCGCCGAAGTTCGCTGGCCAAGCTCCGGTGTTTCCCGGAGCCGCCGCAGAAACGATTCAGGACTGGCCGCGGGCCACCGGGCTCGCGGAAGATGTACGCCGCTACGGACAGTGGATGCGTGACGAAGCCGAGCAGCGAATCGGCCATCTCTACCCGAAGGCCGTGCTGCCCGATGGCAGCGAGGCCACGGTGATCGCGTGGATCTGGGCGCGAACGGTGACCTGCCCCAACCCTGAATGCCGCATCGCCATGCCGCTGGTCCGCTCGTGGTGGCTCGGCAAGAAGAAGGGCAAAGAGGCCTACGTCGTCCCGGTGGTCGACGGCAAGACAGTCCGCTACGAGATCGGCCACGACCTCGCGCACGCGCCGACTAAGGACAACGACGGAACGGTTGGCCGCACCGGCGCCACCTGTATCCGTTGCGCGGCCGCGGTGGAACTCAAGTACATCCGCGCCGAAGGCCAAGCCGGACGCATGGGTGCGCAGTTGATGGCCACCGTCGCCGAGGGCAACCGCCGCCGCATCTATCTCGCCCCGACGGACACAGACGAAGCCGCTGCAGATGTGCCACACCCTCAATCATCACCTGCCGGGACCTTGTTCGACTGGCCCGGGCGGATCAACGTCGTTCGCTACGGCCTGACGGAGTTTGCAGACCTCTTCACTCCGCGTCAGCTGACCGCACTCACCACCTTCAGCGACCTCGTCGACGAGGCCCGCGACCTCATCCAGCGCGACGCCCTCGCCGCCGGGATGCCCCTCGGCGACCGATTGGCCGACGGCGGCACTGGCGCTGCCGCTTACGCCGACGCGGCATCCACGTACCTAGGCGTCGTTGTCAGTAGAACCGCCGACCGCTCGTCGAGCATTGCCAGCTGGGACAGTTCAGCATCGAAGATTCGCAATACTTTCAGTCGGCAAGCCCTTCCTATGAATTGGGACTTCGCGGAAACCAACGTGTTTTCTAGTTCAACGGGTAGCTTCGCTAGTCAACTCGGTTGGCCGATCGAGACTCTCGAATCAGCCACTGCACGTACTTACGCGAGCGTCGCACAAGCGTCTGCCACATCTAGCGTGAAGCAACCAGCCCTGCTGTCAACGGACCCGCCGTACTACGACAACATCGGCTATTCGGACCTCTCCGACTTCTTCTATGTCTGGCTCCGACGCTCGCTCGGCGACGTCCATCCGTCGATCCTCTCGACCATGCTGGTCCCCAAAGCCGAAGAGCTGGTAGCCAACCCCTACCGCCACGGCGGGAAGGACGGCGCTCACCAGTTCTTCGAGGACGGTTTCCGCGAAGTCTTCGCCACCGCGCGGAAGCACGCCTACCCGGAGTTTCCGATCACCGTCTACTACGCGTTCAAGCAGCAGGACGCCTCGAAGGACGGGCAGGCCTCCACCGGTTGGGAAACACTCCTCGAAGGCATGATTCGTTCGGGCTGGCAGATCACCGCCACCTGGCCGATGCGATCCGAGCTCAGCAATCGCATGCTCAGCCAAGGCACCAACGCTCTTGCTTCGTCGATCGTCCTGGCACTCCGCCCTCGGCCCGACGGCGCGCCCCGCACCGACCGTCGCGGCTTCCTCGCCGCACTACGCGCGGAACTCCCGGACAAGCTGCGCGAACTCCAACAGGGAGCGATCGCTCCCGTCGATCTTCCCCAGGCTGCGATCGGCCCGGGAATGGCGGTCTTCTCCCGATACAGCGGAGTACTCGAGGACGACGGATCCAAGATGACCGTGCGCACCGCTCTCCAGCGCATCAACGCGATCCTCGACGAGGTGCTGGGCGAGCTGGAGAACGACTTCGACGCACCGACCCGCTTCGCCCTCACCTGGTTCCGCCAGTACGGCTTCACCAGCGGCACCTTCGGCGAAGCCGAGAACATCGCCAATGCGCGCGGTATCTCGCTCGACGCACTCGAACGCGCCGGCATCCTCACCAAGGGCGGGGGCAAAGTCGGACTGATCGCCCCGGACGATATGCCCGCCGACTACGATCCGTCAGCCGACGATCAGATCAGCGAATGGGAGGTGGTGATGCACCTGACCCGCGTCCTGGCCGCGGAGGGTGTCCCCGCTGCCTCGGTCCTCCTGGGGCAGGTCCCATCCACCGTCGACGGCGAACTGTGCCGCGAGTTGGCCAGTCTGCTGTTCACGATCGCCGAGGGCCGCAAATCGACCGCACTCGCGAATCACTTCAACAATCTCGGTGCGGCGTGGTCGGAGATCGCTCGCGGCGCCCGGACGGCAGCCCAACAGGGAACGCTGCTGTAGCGGACCGGCTTCGCGCCGGAATTCAGGCAGCGCGCGTGCACGCGGATCGTCGACTCGGGCTACTCGCCAGAGTCGCGTCCACTAGGCTCACGCAGTGCTGCACATCATATTGTGAGTACAGGGGAGATGAGTTGTGGCACTGAGTAATCGGGATCGTATTCACCAGGCACTCGACCTGCTGGGGCCGGCATTGAACGCCTACCTCACCGAGACCGTCGGTTCCGAACTGCCAGAGGATTTCGACGGCGGTTGGATCGACATTCTGCGG
Source organism: Gordonia alkaliphila (assembly GCF_039542465.1). Classification (NCBI taxonomy): domain Bacteria; kingdom Bacillati; phylum Actinomycetota; class Actinomycetes; order Mycobacteriales; family Gordoniaceae; genus Gordonia; species Gordonia alkaliphila. The sequence continues at coordinate 164,925 of NZ_BAABIE010000002.1, forward strand.
GCAGTCAAGAGCACCGGGCCCGGCGCGAACAAGGACTTCAATCCCGAGGATCCCTACGACAGCCTGCGGATGATCACCGACAACGTCCCGTACCGGTACCGCCGCGGGTGGGACCCGATCAAGACCCGGCTCACGCGGGCCGACATCGGGCTCGCGACCGAACTCCTCGAAGTGCGCAACGACTTCGCCCACGCTGCCTCGTTCACGTCCGACGACGCACAACGCGCACTGGATACCGCCAGCCGTCTGCTGCTGGCGATCGGTGCACCCCGCGAGGCCGAAAAGGTAGCCAAGTCGCGCGACGACTTGCGCCGCGTCACCTATGACCGCGTGGACAGCAATACCGCGCGTCACAACCCCAAGCTCAATATCGGCTCGGACCGGCTGCCGCCGTGGCGCGAGGTTCTCGCCCCGCACCCGGACGTGCAGAACGATCAGTTCAATGCCGCCGAATTCGCCGCCGACCTGTACACCGTCGCCATGCGCAGCGGTGGGCACAAGTCCGAGTACACGGACGCGCGAGAGTTCTTCGCCCGCACCTATCTCACCGAGGGGCTGCGGGATCTCATCGGCCGCAACGTGGCTCGTATGAACGGCGACGCCAACGCGTCCCCGGTGATCAACCTGCAAACCAACTTCGGTGGCGGCAAGACCCACTCGATGTTGGCCCTCTGGCACCTGACTTCTGACCACGCCAGCACCGATTTCGGCGACGAAGTAGGCGAGCTGACGGCACCGCTGGATGACGTCAAGAAGTCGGTCGGGATCCGCCGGGTCGCGCTGGTCGGCAATCAGATGGAACCGGCCAATGTGGATCACTCGGACGGCCGGCCCGGCATCCGGACGATGTGGGGCGAGTTGGCCTGGCAACTCGGCGGCCAGGATGCGTACGACATCATCGCCACCGCGGACCAAGCCTCGACCAACCCCGGCGCCTCGCTACGTGAACTGTTCGAGCTGTACTCGCCCGCCGTGATCCTGATCGACGAATGGGTCGCGTATGCCCGCCAACTCGTCAACGCCAGCGGCCTTCCCGCCGGGGACTTCGACACGCAGTTCACCTTCGCTCAGACCCTCACCGAAGCCGCCCGCGCCACTGCCGGAATCCAGGTGGTGATCTCGATCCCGGCGTCCAACAACCCCAGCGACGCCGACGAAGTGAACGAAGAGGAGGTCGGCGGTGAACACGGACGTGTCGCACTGGCTCGGCTGAAGAACGTGGTCGGCCGCACCGCCGATCAATGGCAACCGGCGAACGCCCAGGAGAGCTTCGAAATCGTCCGGCGCCGCATCTTCTCGGTGCCGGACGCCGCCGCGATGAGCGAGATCAGTGTGATCGCGAAGAGTCTCGTCGAGTACTACCGCAAGCACCATTCCGAGTTCCCCAGCGAAGCTCACGAACCGGGATATATCGACCGCATCAAGCAGTGCTATCCGATTCACCCGGAACTCTTCGACCGCCTGTATCAGGACTGGTCCACGCTGGACCGTTTCCAGCGCACCCGCGGTGTGCTGCAGATGATGAACCGTGTGGTGGGAACCCTCTGGCGCGACCAGGACCCAGCGGCCTTGGTGATGCCGGGTACCGTTCCCCTCTCCGACGCCGACGTGGTCTCCGAAGTGGCGAAATACCTCGAGGACAACTTCAAACCCATCCTCAACAGCGACGTGGCCGGCCAGGATTCGGTTCCCTACCGAGTGGATCACGATCACCAACTGTTCGGCCAGCGCGGCACCGCGCAGCGCCTCGCACGCACGGTGTTCATGGATGCCACCCCCGGTCTGCACACCCCGCACAAGGGCGCGGAGAAGAAGCGGATCTTCCTCGGCACCGCACTCCCCGGCGATGTGCCCGGAAACTTCCATTCGGCGCTCGACAAGCTCGCCAACGAATCGACGTACCTGTACACCGACGGCGGCCGCTACTGGTACGACACCCAGGCCAACACCACTCGGGCTGCCCGCGACCACGCCGCAGAACTCCCGGAGGCCGACGTCTGGGCGGACGTGCAACGCCGCTTGGAGGCGTTGCGCCGCTCCACCGGAGACCACGTCTTCACCGGCTACCACCTCTGCCCCAACGGGTCCGAGGACGTACCCGATGACCCCGCGACGCGTCTCGTGGTGGTGCCGATGAACCACGCCCACTCGGCGCGGGGCGGTACGGACACTGCGGCCCGAAAGTGGGTGCGCGACGTCTTGGAACGCCGCGGCAGCGCCAACCGGATCTTCAAAAACTCCCTGGTGTTCCTCTCCGCCGATGAGAAGCGTGCCGCCGAACTCGACTCCGCCGTCCGCGACTATCTGGCGTGGACGTGGGTTGTCGAGAATGAAGAATCTCTCGGCCTCGGCGGTCAGCAGGCCAATCAGGCCAAAGCCCGCCGCGGCGAGGCCGATCAGATCGCGGAGAGTCGGCTGCTCGAGACGTTCGTCTGGGGTATCTACCCCGTCCAACCGCTAGGCGACCGCACCTTCTCGCTCGAGGTCACCAGCACCGGCGGCGCCGACAACGACCTCCTGCTCCGAACCTCAACCCGGTTGAAGGAAGAGATCAAACAGGCACGATCGTCCTCGTTGATCCGGATGGATCTCGACGGCCCACTGAGCGAGGCGTGGAAAGACGGCCACATCGAGGTAGGCCAGTTGTACCGCTACTACGCCACCTACCCATACCTGTCCCGACTCCGCGACCGGGACGTGCTGATCGACGGTCTCTATTCCGTGAAAGACGACCTGATCGGATGGCTACAGGACGGCTTCGCGTTTGCCGAGACCTGGGACGCTGAGAGCGAGCGGTACCGCGGCATTCACTTGCCGAGCCATCAGGGCACACTCCACATCAGCGACGCGACATTGATCGTGAAGCCGAAGGTCGCGGAAGAGCAGTACGAGAAGGAATCGGGTGAGGTTGGAGGTGGTTCGGACGAAGAGTGCGAATCCTCCGGTTCGGGTGGCACCAAGCACCGCACCGATACCGGTTCAGACGGAGGCGCCAGCGGCGGATCAGGCGGAACCACGACTCCGCCGCCACCAGTGCCGGATCCCAATCGTCGATATTTCGGGTCTGTCGTTCTCGATTCGGACCTCCCCGCACGCGATTTCGCTGAGATCCACCAGGAACTGCTCCGACACTTGGCGAAGCCCGGAGTGCACGTCGACATCCGACTCGAGATCAGCGCTACCGCTCCCGACGGATTCGACACCGGAACTCAGCGAACTATCAGCGAGAATGCTGCGAACCTCCACTTCACGGAGTCCGGGTTCGTGGAAGACTGATCGACCATGACCGCACCCGAAAAGCAATCCACCGAACTCGGCGTACGTTCCCTGGTGCGGGTGTTCGATGATCCAGCCTTCGTCGACAAGGTGCACCAGCAGATCTACTCCTGGTGCAAAGCTAAACGCTGGGATGCCGAACTACTCACCGGTCCCGGCTCGGTGGCCGAGATCGCCGAGGGAGTCACCGCGTCACTGGTCGGCGAAACGCGGCAAGACGGTTCCCTTATCGAGCGCTACCGGTTCTATCAGCGGTCCGACGACGGCACCTTCATTACGCAGATCACCAACGTCCACCAACCCGATGGATCCGGTTGGATCTGGACCGACCTCCAGCAGCCCACCGGGTTCGACAAGGCAGCGGTACCGAAAGTGGTGCGGCAGATCCTCGAGGTGACCGACGGTCGCGATGGCAGTCATCATCTCACTCCGGAACCGGCTTCGGCGCACCTCGACGACGTAGACGAGATCTACGCTGCCCTGCTCGATCCTGACCGACGCGGACACCTCTATCTCTCCGGAGCTTCGGCAGAGGCGGGAATCCCGCTTCCCACCTGGACCGGGTACGTCGGTCGCCTCCTCGCAAAAACGCGGGGCCTTGCCAGTGCTTACGTACTGGACGCCGAGGCCACCGAGGCACTCAACTCTCGGCTGCCGGAGAAGCACCAGGTAGGTGCGTGGACCATTCGGACTTTCCTGCCTCAACCGGAACTCGACGATCCACGCGACGGACTCCGACACCGTGTGTTGACGACGGCGCGCATCGCAGACGATCCTCCCGCTCGACTGAGTAACATTCTCGGACGCGCCGCATGCCGCCACTCCACCACCGCGGCGCTCCCGCGCGAACTGATTCGGATAGACCGGGCACTCCGCGAGCAGTTGGACGACGCAATCGTCGATCAAGTCGCTGGCCAGATTCAGCCCACACCGAGTGCGCCGACTTCGGCGCCCAAGCCCACGCCTGTCAAAGCGCCCATCCCACCGCGCGAAGAGATCCATGCTGAGGCGTCCAACGCGGGTCAATCGGTCGACCACTCCATCCTGAATGCCATCCGCGACGTTCTGGACCGGGTGGTCGGCAAGGCTGAAGTCACCGTCGAGAACATCGTGCACCTCGGCAAACGCGCCGGCGAAGCGCTTACGCTTCGGGACAATCTCAGTACCCTGCGGACCCGGCTGGGTACGGTCCAGGCGGAACGAAACGATCTCGAAGACCAGAACGCCGAACTGAACAGCCGCGCCGAAGACAGCCAACTCGAACTGGCCGTCGCTCGGCTCGACCTCGCTGAGCGAGATACCGAGCTTCGCCATCTGCGCAGCGAGCTCGCCAAACAACAGGCACCCGACACTCAGTGGGTTCCAGAAACAGATCCGCGCGATACCCCGCCCGACTCCTTCGAAGCGCTACTCGCCAGACTCTCAGAGTTCCCGCATCTCGATTTCACCGGAGACGAGAAGCATACGTTGGAACTGGACGTATTCAGTTCGTCCTCGTGGCCGATCGGCACCTGGACGTATCTCCGCGCACTGGACGACTATTGCCGAGTCCGCAGCAGTGGGGAGTTCAACGGCAGTATCGCCGACTATGTCGCGCAGCCGCCAGTGGGCTGCGTCCCACTCACGCCTGGAAGCCACGTCCCAGACGAGACTCCCGCAACACAGAACCGCCCTGAATTTCGGCGCCAGCGGGTATTCCCCGTTCCCACGTCGATCGCCGCCTCGGGCGAGAAGTTCATGGGCGAGCATATCCGGATCGCCAGCTACGGGATGATCAGTCCACGCATGCACCTGTACAACGATGCTACTAAGAGCGGCCGTATCTATATCGGCTACATCGGGAAGCACCTGAAGAACTTCCGAACCAACTAAGCGAGACCGACTAACCTCTCACCGGATTCGTTCATGGTCCCCCAAGGGACTGCGCCGCGATCGCTCGGCCAGAATGGACCCATGCACCACGACGCCGCTCCGGTCATCACCACCGTCACCGATCCGGCGCTGGCCGACGAGATCGCGGCGGTGGCCGCGGCGACCTTCCCGCTGGCCTGCCCGCCGCACATCACCGCCGAGAACATCGCCGTGCACATCGCGAAAGCCCTTAACCCGCAACGGTTTTCGGAGTGGATCGCCGCCGACGACGTCGACGTGATCGTGGCGCAGTCCGGCACCGACGGCCCGGTGATCGGCTACAGCCTGCTGGTGCACCGCCCGCCGGAGGCCGACGACGTCCGGGCCGTGGTGCCCGGCGCGCAGATCACCGAGATCTCCAAGATGTACGTGGTCCCCGACCACCACGGCACGCGAGCCGGCGGGCAGCCCGCCCACCTACTCATGGACGCGGCCCTGGCCGCGGCACGACAGCACGGCTCCACACTCGTGTGGCTGGGCGTGAACCGCGGCAACGAGCGCGCTCAGCGCTACTACCGGAAGATGGGCTTCACCGTCGCCGGGCCCCGCACCTTCGATCTGAACGGCACCATCGAGCACGACTACGTGATGACGCGCACGCCCTGAACGGCGCGCACCGCCAGGACCGGTACGAGAACTACGCGGCGGTCTCGGCGAGGCGAGACAGGGCGAGCAGACGCGAGATGGCGCGCAGGTACTTCTTGCGGTAGCCGCCGGCCACCATCTCGGGCGTGAAGATCTCGTCGAGCTTCACCCCGGAGGTCACCACCGGGATGTCGGCGTCGTACAGGCGGTCGGCCAGCGCCACCAGGCGCAGCGCGACGGCCTGATCCTCGGCCGGGTGCACGTCGCTGATGCACACCAACGTCACGCCGTCGACCAGCGACTTGTACTTGGACGGGTGCAGCTTGGCCAGGTGCGCGGCGAGGTCGTCGAAGCTGTCGAGCGTGGCGCCCGGGGTGGCCTCGGCCTGTGCGACGAGCTCGGCCTCGGTGGCCGGTTCCGGCGCGGGCGGCAGGTCGCGGTGGCGGTAGTCGGGGCCGTCGACCCGCACGCTCTCGAAGATCGACGACAGCTTCTGGATCTCGCGCAGGAAGTCCTGCGCGGCGAAGCGGCCCTCGCCGAGCTGGCCGGGCAGCGTGTTGGAGGTGGCGACGATCGAGACGCCGCGCGCACTGAGCTCGCTCAGCAGGCGGGAGACCACCATGGTGTCGCCCGGATCGTCGAGCTCGAACTCGTCGATGCACAGGACGGTGCGGTCGGAGAGTCGCTCCAGCGAGTCGGTGTAGCCGAGCGCGCCCACCAGGTTGGTGACCTCACCGAAGGTGGCGAACGCCCGGGGGCCGGGCATCGAATGGAAGATCGACGCCAACAGGTGTGTCTTGCCGACGCCGAAACCGCCGTCGAGGTACAGGCCGATGCCCTGCGGGGTCGTCGCCTTGCGGAACAGTCCACGCTTACCGCCGCCGGCGCGGATCTTGGACGCGCGCGCCACGAAGTCGCGGGCCGCGGCGACCGCGGCGGCCTGGCTCGGCTCGTTCGGGTCGGGGATGTACGAGTCGAAACTGACCTCGTCGAACATCGACGGAGGGACCATTTCGCCGATCAATGCGTCCGCAGCGATCACGGGATTACGGTCGGAGAGATGAGCCACCATGGGCAGAGCGTAACGAGTGACTCCCTGGTATCCCACTTACAAGCACGCTAAGCGACTTACCTCACACCGAAGGGCCCCGACCAGCCGCTGTTAGGGTGGCGCCATGGATTCTGTCGGGGATGTGGCGGGGGCGCTCGCTGAGGCGCGAGTGGCCGACGATCCGATCCGCACCAGCGCGAACATCGACGCCATCGCGGCGCGGCTGACCCGGTCCGACATGGATCGCCTGGCACTTCTCCTGCGTACCGACCCGGCGCTGCGGCACGCCGGCGCCGACGTGAGCGCGGCCTGGTTCGTCGCCCATCAGCCACCGGCCGACGGACAGCCCCGCTGGGACGACTATCTGTCGACGTGGCTGACCGCCCTGCGCGACGACGACAACGACGCCTTCGAGATGGCGTCGTCGTCGATCACCTGGCAGCTGCGCAGCCACCGTCCCGACGTTCTGAACGCACTGGCCCTGAGTCAGGTCATCGCCGAGCAGGAGTCGTCGTCGGACCTTTTCGACACCCACCTGTCGATCCTGTTGCAGGCCGCGCGCTACGACTTCAACTTCGAACGAATCGAACGCATCCTGTCCGCGGTCGGCGAGGGCGTCACCAACTCGTCGCTCTATTACCGCGCCATGCTGCAGTACAGCCGCCTCGGCCGCGGCAAGCAGGTCACCGTCCAGGAGATCTCCACCATCGCGACGGCTACCGACTCGGAGAAGATCCTCTCGCTGCTGCTGCACGGGCTGTGGTTCACCGCCGATCAGCGCTTCGCCGAGGAGATGCTCTCCATCTCCCGTCGTCTCCTCGTGATCAATCCGCAGAACGCGGTGACCTACATGCGGCAGGCTTCGGCGTTGCGCCGCGTCGGACGCTTCCCGGAGGCCGTCACCTCCATCAACAAGGCGATCGCGCTGAATCCGCCGACGGACCGGGAAGTGCACAACGACTTCAAGCTCGAACGCGTCACCATCGCCATCCAGCACGACGCGCAGTTGCGTCTGGAGCGCGAAACCGCCGCACAACTCGAACGTCAGGGCCGCGTGCAGCGCCGCAAGCTCAACGCGCTCATCGATCGCACCAACGACCAACTGTCGGACTCGCTGTTCAAGGTGGTCGAGATCCTCGGCGTCTTCACCGCGATCATCGGCGCCATCGCCACCATCGTGGCCGGCAACGCCATCGGCGACGGCATCTCCTGGTGGGCCCGCATCCTGCTGGTGCTCGCCGGTGGCGTCGTGATCCTCGGCTTCTTCGTGCTGCTGCGGTTCATCGTGCGCCCGCCGCCCCCGCTGTCCGACGAGGACCTCGACGATTTCGACGACGACGAGGACTCTCCCCTGCTGCACCAAGGAGCTGCCGGTGTCTGAGCACCGACCGGAAACCGGGATCGCCGCCGAATACGTGGCCGACGACGCCGCGACGATGGCCTATCGCAGCACCAGGGTGCTGACCGACCTGGATCAGGCCGCCGACGAGGTGACCGATCTCCTGCGCGCCCGGATCGCCGCGGTGCTCGCCGACCATCCCGGCCCGCCCGGGCTGATGCTCTCCGGCGGCATCGACTCGATCCTGGTGGCCGCGGTCTGCGCCGACCTGGGTGTGCGGCCGCAGGCGCTGACCGTGGTGACCGACGTCGACGGCGGCCTCGAAGACCTGCGCGGGCGGGACGTGGCCGCCCTGCTCGGCTTCGCGCACCACGTCGTCGACCTCGACAACGAGCGCCTCGCCGAGGCCGCTGCCGCGTGCATCGCCGCACTGGGCACCTGGGAGCTGTGGGAGATCACCTCGGCGATCCCGGTGCAGGCCGCCTTCGCCCGCTTCGCCGACCTCGGTGTCGGCCCGGTGCTCACCGGCGCGGGCTCGGATGCGCTCTTCCTGGGCGGTTCCCGCCTGGCCGTCGAACCGGACGCACCGGAGGCGATCGACGAACTGCGCACCCGGGTGCGCGCCAAGGTCACCGCCAATTTCACCCGCGAGCGCCTGATCCCGGACTACTACGAGCGGCTGCTCGACGACCGCGCGGAGGAGTTCGTGCAGGTCTTCCAGACCGCGGCGTTCTGGCGGTTCGCGATGGACACCCATCCCACGCTGCTGTGGCGTCCCGGCCCCGACGGCCGCGGCTACGACAAGGCAGTCCTGCGCCACGCCGCCGTCCGACTCGGCATCCCCACCGAACTCGCCTGGACGGTGAAGTCTCCGCTGCAGGTGTCCTCGGGCGTCATCGGCGCCCTCGCCCAGTCCGCGCGCACCGACCTCGCCGCCCAACCCCACCAACTCACCTACGAGGATCCGCGCACCGAACCCCTCGAGCACACGGTGGTCCGCATGTTCCTGCGCGGCCTCAGCGAAGGCGGCCGCTGATGGTGTCCACCCTGTCCCGGACCGAACTGCTCGACGCGTACGCCTGGCCGGCCGGCCCGTGGCTGCGCACCAACTTCGTCTACAGCCTCGACGCGAGCCTCACCCGCGACGGCGTGTCGGCCGGATTGTCCGGCCCCGCCGACAGCGCCGTCCTGCACCGGCTGCGCGGCGGCGCCGACGCCGTGCTCGTCGGCGCGAGCACCGCGGTGGCCGAGAACTACATCGGGGTGAAGCTGCCCGACGCCGAGCAGCAGGCACGCACCGCACGCGGGCAGGGCGGTCCGCCGCCGCTGGTGGTGGTGACCAGGTCCGGGCAGATCGGCGAGCCGTCGCGCTTCCTCACCCACACCACGACCGGCAACTACCTGCTGCTGACCACCGACGACCCCGCCGCCTATGAACGCGCCGCCGGGCACGTCGAACGCTCCGAGGGCACCATGACGCTGCTGCACGCCCCCGACGGCCTCGGCCAGGGCATCGGCCTGCTGCACCAGCGCGGACTGCTCCGCATCCTGTGCGAGGGCGGCCCCCATGTGAGCGGCGCGCTCGCCGCCGAGGGATTGATCGACGAGCTGTGCGTCACGCTGTCGCCCGCGGCAGGCGGCGAAGGGCGCGGCGGCACCACCCCGCAGGCCACCGACGAATACACGCCCGCGTTCGTGGCCGCCGTCGACCATTTCCTCTTCACCCGCTGGATCCGCCGTCAGGAAGGCGACGCGTGACCGACTTCTTCACCCGCTCCTCCCGAGGGGCGCTGCTGGCCGTGCTGACCTCGGTCACAGTGCTCGCGACCGCCTGCACCGCCGGACCGGCTCCGGGACCGAAGGTGGTGCACGGCGACGGCGGCGACTCCGCGGCGGAGGCCGACGCGAACCGGTTGCCGACGCTCTCCGCTCCCGAACGCGATCTGAACTATTCCGACTGCGGGTCGAAGCTGGCCGACAAGTACGACGTCGAGACGCCCGACACGGTGCAACTGGACTGTGCGGCGTTCCAGGTGCCGGTGAACCCCGACGACCCCGACAGCGCTCCCCTGCTGATCACCGTGGTGCGCGGCAAGCTCGCCGAGACGCCCGCCGATGCGGCGCCCCTGGTACTGACCACCGGTACCGACCTGCCGAGCTCGCGCCTCGCCATGAACTTCGGTTCGTCGACCTTGGCGCCGCTGCTGGCCAAGCATCCGATCGTGGCGATCGATCGCCGCGGCGTCGGTCAGTCCGCCCCCGTCGACTGCCTCACCTCCGAGCAGCGCTCGACGATCATCAACGACGGCGCGTCCGGCTCCCGCGACGTCGAGGCGCGCACCACCGCGCTCGCCAAGGCCGCCCGGGAGGGCGCCGACATCTGCAACGACACCCTCGAGCCCGACCAGCTCAAGTACGCCACCGTCGACGCGGCCGCCGACATCGAGCAGCTGCGCGCCCGCTGGCAGGTGGACCGCATCGGCATCGTGGGCGTCGGTCAGGGTTCGGCGGTCGCGTTGGCCTACCAGGCGCGCCACCCCGGCAACGTGGGCCGGCTGATCCTGGACTCCCCGATCGGCCTGAACACCCAGGCCGCCCCGGCCGCCGCCGCCACCGCCGCAGGCGTGCAGAACTCGCTGAGCACCTTCGCCCGACGCTGCTCGGATGTCGGCTGCTCCCTCGGCTCCGACGGCCGGGCCATGCTCAATCGGGTCATCGCGGCCGGCGCCAGCGGCGCTCTGCCCGGACTCTCCGACACGTCGATCCTGACCGCGATCACCACCGCGCTGGCCGTGGACCCCACCGGTCCGGACGGCCTCAAGAAGCTCGCCGACGCCATCAGCGCCGCCGACCGCGGCAACGCCGACGCACTGAAGGATCTGGCCGCCGCCAGCCGGTCCCTGCGCGACACCGACGGCCAACTCCTCTCCCGGTGCAACGACATGCTCGGCCGCCCGGGCCTGGCCGACATCCCGAAGCTGGCCCGCACCTGGGGTGCCGACGCCCCGATGACGGCCAACTCGGCGGCGCTCTCGCTGGCCCGCTGCGACGGCTGGGGCAATGCCGGTGCTGCGCCCGCACCGTCGTCGTTCCCGATCCCGCCGCTGGTGCTGCTGGGCCTGAACGATCCGATCAACGGCCTCAAATCCGCCGAGGCGCTGACCCCGCTGCTGGTCACCACCGGCGCCGAACCGGTGAGCGTCAGCTGGGACGGTCTCGGGTATTCGGTGCTCACGCGCAGCGAGTGCGCCGCGCAGCTCGTCGTCGACTATCTCGGCGACAAACGCCTCACCGGTCCCGCCGAGCGTGCGTGCCCTGCCTGAGGATGCAGCGACGTGTAGTAGGTTCGCTCAGGTGAGCGTCATGGACCGGTACCTGTATCCGCGCGTGGACACCCCGCGCATCCTGTCAGTGATGCTGTGGCCTGTCGCGGTGATGATGATCTTCCACCGCTCGGTGATCCTGGCGGTCAACGGCTCGCGCACCGACGATTTCAGCACCGTCTACAACGCGGCACTGAACTTCCTCAACCGCAACCCCGTGTACGCCGAGAACTACACCACGGTGGACCCGCACTACCTGTATTCCCCGTCCGGAACCCTGCTGATGGGCCCGATCGCGGTCCTCAACCCCGACCACGCGCGCTGGACGTTCATCGCGGTGTCGGTGATCGCCCTCATCGCGTCGGCCTACCTGCTGGTCCGCCTGTTCGGCTACCGCGCCGACTCGTGGGTGTTCCCGGCCGTGCTGTTCTTCTTCTTCCTCACCGAGTCGGTCGCGAACACGCTGATCTTCACCAACTTCAACGCCTTCGTGCTGCTGGGTCTGGTCGGCTTCCTGGTCCTGATCCGCAACAAGAAGGACTACTGGGCGGGCGCCTGCATCGGTCTCACCCTCGCGGTGAAGCCGGTCCTGGCACCGGTACTGCTCCTGCCGCTGCTGCAGCTGCGTTGGAAGGTGTTCATCACCGCGCTCGGCATCCCGGTGGCGCTGAACCTCATCGCGTGGCCGCTGATCGTCGACGCCCGGTCGTACCTAGACCGCACCGTGCCGTACCTGTCGGAGACGCGGAACTACTACAACAGCTCCATCTCCGGCAACGCCCTGTACTTCGGCGTCGCCGACTGGCTGGTCATCGTCCTGCGGATCGCGTTCGTGCTGATGGCGATCTTCTCGCTGTGGTTCCTGTACCGCTACTACGCCAAGACCGACGAGCTGCTGTGGCTCACCACGTCCACCGGCGTCCTGCTGGGCACCCTGTTCCTGTTCGGCTCGCTCGGCCAGGGCTACTACTCGATGCTGCTGTTCCCGCTGATCATGACCGTGTTCCTGTCGGGCTCGGTGATGCGCAACTGGCCGGCCTGGCTGGCCGTCTACGGCTGCCTGTCGTTCGACGTCTTCGCTTCCAGGGAATGGGAGCCGTTCGGCCGCTACCTGGAGTACAACAAGGTGCCGCTGGGCTGGTCGCTGCTGATGATCACCGTCTTCTGCGTCCTGCTGTTCCGCTGGCTGGACATTCGGAACGCCGAGGAATCGGGCGAAGACACGTCCGACGACGCCCCCGTCACCGCTCCATCGCCGGGCGCCGCGTAGAAACCGATCAGTCCTCGGGGCAGACGAACGTCGCGGTGAACTTCTTCACGGTGTCTGCCCGCTGAGCGATCATGCCGGTCGATCCCTCGACGGTGTACTGGGATCCATCGCGTACCACCGTTGGGGCGGGACCGCCGGACAGCTCGTCATACGACGGCACGAAGCCGTCAGCATTCTTAGGCAGCAGGACGCTCTCGACGACCGGCTCCGGCGAGTCCGACAACCTGACCATGAACCCGTCCATGGTGATAGCGCCATCCGGGGTCGAGGTGTATCCCGCCGACACGGTGAGGGGCCCGAGAATGTCGCGGCATTCCACATCATCGGACCCGAGTTTCTGCGGTTGCCCGTCGATCACGAGGGTGGGCGGCACCGCCGACGCCGTACTCGCCCCCGCCTCCGAGGTGGAGGTGTCGTCGGACGAGCAGCCGACGACAGCAAACGACAGTGCAGCCGCGAGGAGAGCAGCGGCGCTAGATCGACGATTCATGGTTTGTCCTTCGGACCGAGGTTCAGTGGACAGCAAGGTACCATTTCTCCCCTGCTGTCTGTGCGCTCACACGCCCGTCACAACTCCGTCGCCGGGCGCAGCGTCAGCGACTGCGCGAGCATGCCGACCGGGCCCTGCTCGTCGTGCAGCGTGGAACTCGTCAGGCCGAGTCCGCCCGCGCCGAACGCCGCCCGGGTGTCGTAGCCCACCCAGCGGCCCTCCGGCTGGCGGAACAGGTGCAGGGTCAGGTCGACGTTCGGGTACATCCACTCGGCCGGATCCTGCCGCCACGAGACGCCGTTGGCCAGGTCCAGGAACTTGGCGTAGTCGCCGAGCGACGTCGCGGACTCCCCGTCGATCAGTGCGACGTCAGAACTCGCCCATGCCTGCGCGCGACCCGGGACCGTCGCGGCCGACTGGACAGCCGTCACGCTGGCGATCATCCCGCCGCGCCACCGCTTGAGCCATGACTCGTCGACGCATTCGGCCCGGCTCGGCATCGGGTCGCAGGCGTGGCCGGCGGCCGCGGAGGTGTCCGACGACGCGAGCAGCCAGCCGCGGGCCCGCAGCGTGGCGCGGCCGCCGATCACCGCGGTCGCCTCGACCAGCTCGATGGTGCGACCGGGCCGGACCACCTCGATGTCGATCTCGATCTCCGCGCGGGCGATCTGCCCGAGTACCTCGACGCACACCCGGCTGAACAACAAGCCCGGGGCGTTCTCCAGGCGCCAGCGCTCCAGGTAGTCGATGACCAGGCCGGCCACCGGCGCGAGGTGCAGTTCATCCTCGCGCCAGGCGCCGACGGAATGCTCGGTCGGCAGGAAGCGGTGGTCGTCGATCCGGGTGAAATAGCTCTGGGCGGTAGCGGTCATGCCCCCAAGCTAACGCAGTGCGATGCGCGCTACCGTGGAGGCATGAGCGCATCGCCGGAATACCCCACCGATCCCCAGGCCCTCACCGACGCCGACTGGCGCGAACGCTTGAGCGCCGCCGAGTTCCGCGTGCTGCGGCAGGCCGGTACCGAGGCGCCGTTCGTCGGCGAATACACCGACACCACCACCGAGGGCGTCTACCGCTGCCGGGCCTGCGGCGCCGAGCTGTTCCGTTCGGACAGCAAGTTCGCATCGTCGTGCGGGTGGCCGTCGTTCTTCACGCCGCTGGCCGGCGACGCGGTGATCGAACGCCGCGACAACACCTTGGGCATGGAGCGCACGGAGATCCTGTGCGCCACCTGCCACAGCCACCTCGGCCACGTCTTCGCCGGTGAGGGCTACCCCACCCCCACCGACCTGCGCTACTGCATCAACTCGATCAGCTTGACGCTCGACGAGGCCGAGGCCTGAGCCGTCAGGGCAGGGCGTTGACCAGCGCTGCGGTCTCCACGCGCGGACCGGTGAAGAACGGGGTCTCCACGCGCACGTGGTAGCGGGCCTCGGTGGCGCGCAGATCGCGCATCAGGTCGACGATGCGGTGCAGTTCCGGCGCCTCGAAGGCCAGCAGCCACTCGTAGTCGCCGAGCGCGAACGCGGGCACCGTGTTAGCGCGCACATCCTTGTAGTCGCGGGCGGCCTTGCCGTGGTCGGCGAGCATCTTGCGGCGCTCGTCGTCGGGCAGCAGGTACCACTCGAACGACCGCACGAACGGGTAGACGCAGATGTAGTCGCCCGCGGCCTCACCGGCGAGGAAGGCCGGGATGTGGCTCTTGTTGAACTCCGCCGGGCGGTGCAGCGCAGCGCCGCTCCAGGTGGGGTCGCTGGCGCGGCCCAGCACGGTGGTCCGGCGGAAGTCGCTGTAGGCGGCCTGCAGCTGTTCGATGGTCTCGGCGTGCCACCAGAACATGAAGTCGGAGTCGCCGCGCATGCCGGCGACGTCGTAGACACCGCGGACCACGACGCCGGACTCTTCGAGCCCGGCCAGGAAGCGGTCGAGATCGGCGATCGCTGCGGCGCGGTCGTCGCCCAGTTCTCCCGCGCGGACGCGGAAGACCGAGAACATCAGGTAGCGGACAGTGGCGTTGAGTTCGGTGTAATCCAGGCGAGCCATACTCCCCATAGTGCCACTGCCTCGCCCCGGAACCGACACCAGGTAAGGCGACCCTTCTTCGGTCGGCATTCCCTCTTCCTGTGTTTCTCTCTCGGAGCTCTCGACCAGTGACCTCGCCGAGGCCGTCCACGCGATCAAGAACGGCCACTGCTTCCTCGATTGGCGACTGTTCCAGCTCGCGCTCTCGATGTTCGACCACGTCCAGGCGGTCAGCAAGAACGTGGCGGTGACGCAACGCTTCATCCTCGATCTCGAGGCCCAGACCGCCCTGGAACTGCAGATGAGCTTGGACAGCACCGACCACTTCGCCCGGTCGTTGCTCGACGACGCCGTCTGCGCCCGGGACCGCCTGCCGGCGGTGTTCTCGACGATGCGACTTGGGCTGATCGACCGGGCTCGGTTCCATCGGATCGTCAGTGAAACCCAACTGGTCCGCGATGACGAGACCATGGCGATGATCGACCAGACCCCTCGCCCTGGCGATCATGGGACTGCGCGGCGGAGTGTCGTCGATGTCGATCACCAAAACCGGCCACCTGGCCCGCAAACTCGTCGCCGAATACGACCCCGACGCCGAGAAACTCGACCGCGATCGTGCCAAAGCCGCCCGCACCGTCGGATTCCAAGCCCTCGACAGCGGCATGGCGCAGATCAGTATCACGGCAACGGCCGAGGATGTGCGCCTCGTCCGGCAGTTACTCGACACCGTCATTGCCGGCCTCTGCCCCGCCGATCCGCGGACTAAGTCGCAGGCCCGCTCCGACGCGGCGATCGCTCTGCTGCAACGCATCCCGTTCACGTGTCGGTGCGACAGCGACGGCTGCACCGCGCAGATCAGCGACCTCCAGCTCGACGCCCGCGCGGCGCGGATCGTCGTGCACGTCCTGTGCGACGCCACCACCCTCGAAGGCGGCGATCGGTGCGGCTACCTCGATGGCTACGGACCCATCTCCGGTGACCACGTCCGGCAGAACGCGGCTTTCGCGTGCGATCTGGACCATGTCGCCGAGTTCGACAACATCTGCCCGAGCAACGGCGGACCCACGTGCATTTGCAATCTATTACCGAAGTGCCGCTTCCATCATCTGATGACAACCCATCTGACCGGCTTCCTCGACGACCTCTGGATCGACGACGAAGGGCGCTACCACTCATCGGTGACCTCGCCCGGCGGGACCGTACGAGGCACAGCAGGCTGCGGGCGAGCCGCCGTTCTAGCCTTCGGTCAGGCCCGCAACGATGCGGCCGGCGGCGCGACGTGCGGCCCCGATACAGGCCGGAACACCTACTCCGTCGACGGCGGCCCCGGCGAGGGCCACGCCCGCCGGCAGCTGATCGAGGGCGGTCGCCATCGCCGCCAGGTGACCGGGGGCGAAGTGCGGCAGCCCGGTGGGCCACCGCTGCACGGCCACCGACTCCGGGACCGGCGCCGGCAGCCCGGCCGCGGCGAAGACCCGCTCGAGATCGGCGAGTGCGGCCGCGACCAGTAGATCGTCGGTCATCGTCACCGGCTCCCCCAGCCGTCCGAACGAGACGCGAAGCACCGGCGGCCCGGCCTCCGCCAGGTGCGGCCACTTCTGCGTCGACAGCGTCACCGCCTTCATCGCCAGATCCGCATCGGTGGCCACCAGGACCCCCGAATGGTCCGGCAGCACGGAGCCGGGCGCCAGCACGCAGGCCACCACCGCCGAGCCGGCCGCCTGCACCGCGCTCAGGGTCGCCGCGGCGTCGGCGGCCACCGAGGTCAGCATCGGTCCGGCCTGCCACGGCGGCACGGCGACGATCACCGCGTCATAGGACGCGGCCGCGCCGTCGGCGTCGGTCACCGTGTAGCCGGGACCGTCGGCGTCGATCGCCACCACCCGGGCGCCGATACGCACCAGCGCCCCGGACGCAGCGCGGAGAGCCTCGACCAGGGTTCGGTAGCCGCCCCGCAGCGCGCCGAAGACCGGTCCGGAGTTCTGTGCGGCGGCAACGCTGAGGCCGGTGACCGCCGCGGTGAGCGACGGCGCCCCCGCATCCAGTGCTCGGGCCAGACCCGGAATGGTCTCGACCAATCCGAGTTGGTCGGCCCGCGCCGAATAGACGCCGCCGAGCATCGGGTCGACGCTGCGCGCCACCACCTCGTCGCCGAACCGGTCGCGCACCAGGGCGCCGACCGAGATCGGCGTACCGGCCTCCCAGGTCCAGCCGCGCAGGGCCTCGTCGGCGATCTTCACGCGTACCCGGTCGTCGACCAGGTCGCCGAGCGACCCGGCTCCGGTCGGGATGCCCATCACCGCGGGCGTCGGCAACGAATGCAGTCCATCGCCGGACCACAGTGCCGGACGCAGCGGCCCCGGCGCACGCACGTGAGCGGCCAAACCGAGTTCGGCAACCAGCGCGGACGCCTCCGGACGACGAACGATGAACGCTTCGGCCCCGACGTCGACGGGCAGTCCGCCGATCAGCGGGGTGTGCAGCAGCCCACCCAGCCGATCGGTGGCCTCGAAGACCTCCACGAGGGCCTCGGCGCCGAGCGTGCGGCGCAGCGCGTAGGCAGCGGTGAGTCCGGAGACCCCGCCGCCGACCACCGCGACGCGCACGCTCACAAGGTGTGGATCAGCTCGACTGCGCGGGTGATCGCGTCCGCGTCGGTGCCCGGCATCACGCCGTGCCCGAGATTGAGGATGTGGCCGCGGGCGCCCGCCGCCACCGCACGCTCGCCCTCGCCGATGATGCGGCGCAGTTCGCGTTCCAGGACGGCGTCCCCGGCCATCAGGACGGTCGGATCCAGGTTGCCCTGGATGGCCACGCCGGGTTTGACGCGGGCGGCGGCCACATCCAGCGGCACCCGCCAGTCCACCCCGATCACGTCGGCGCCGACGTCGGTCATCGCGGACAGCAGCTCGCCGGTGCCCACACCGAAGTGGATGCGCGGCACGCCGTAGTCGGCGACCTCGGCCAGCACGCGCGCCGAATGCGGTGCCACATAGGTGAGGTAGTCGGCCTCCGACAGCGTGCCCGCCCAGGAGTCGAACAACTGCACCGCGTCGACGCCGGCGTCGAGTTGGGCGCGCAGGAAGGCGATGGTGACGTCAGCGATCTTGCCCATCAGCTGATTCCACAGCTCCGGATCGGCCCGCATCATCGTCTTGGTGCGCTCGTAGGTGCGGCTCGGTCCACCCTCGATGAGGTACGACGCCAAGGTGAACGGCGCACCGGCGAAACCGATCAGCGCCTTCTCCGCGGGCAGTTCGTCGAGGATCAGCCCGATCGCGGCGGTGACCGCGCCGACCTCCTCGGGCTCCAGTCGCGGCAGCGCCGCCACATCGGCGGCGGTGCGCACCGGATCGGCGATCACCGGGCCGGTGCCGGCCACGATGTCGAGGTCCACTCCGGCCGCCCGCAGCGGCACCACGATGTCGGAGAACAGGATCGCCGCATCCGTGTCGTGCCTGCGGACCGGCTGCATTGTGATCTCGCACACCAATTCCGCGTCGAAGCACGACTCCAACATGCCGCAATTGGCCCGGATCGCCCGGTATTCGGGCAGCGAACGCCCCGCCTGTCGCATGAACCACACCGGCCGTCGCGCCGGATCTTGCCCGTTCGCGGCCGCAATCAGCGGCATAGCGTCGCCGGACCGTCGCATCCTCTGCACCTGACTCATGGGGTCCACTGTGCCATGTCTGCGGAGCTCCGCAGAACCGGTGACGGCGCCCACACCGAGCACATCCGTCAGCGGCGCGCCTCCGGCCACAACGCCCCCGCGAGGCTTACCGTGACGCGTGTGACAACAGGAGCACAGCCCGAACCGGTCGACTTCACCCGCGCCGTCGCGTCCTTGGACGAGGCCGTGGTGCGCCCGGAGATAGAGGTCGGTTCCATCCGTCCGCCGCAGCGCTTGGCGCCGTACAGCTACGCCCTCGGCGTCGAGGTGGCGCCGCCGGAGGTGGGCGGCACGTCCTCGGCCGATACCGACGTGACCGGCAGCGCTTTCGGTCGCCTGGTCTTGCTCTACGACCCGGACGGGCAAGAGGCCTGGAACGGCACCTTCCGAATGGTCGCGTTCGTTCAGGCCGAAGTGGAGGCCGACCTCGCCAACGACCCGCTGCTGCCCGAAGTGGCCTGGGAATGGCTCACCGAGGCGCTCGGCGTCCCCAGCGGCAGCACCGAATCGGCGCCGTTGCTCGGCAGCGACACCCCCGCCGTCCTCGCGCTCGGCGGCACCGTCACCGCCACCACCTCGGTCCGGTACGGCGACATCGCCGGCCCGCCGCGCGCGCATCAACTCGAACTCCGCGCCTCGTGGACCGCGAGCAGCCCGGCCCTGGCGGGACACCTGGAAGCCTTCTGCGAGGTCCTGGCCAGCGCCGCCGGCCTGCCGCCCACCGGCGTGGCCACTCTCGGACGACCGGTCGGCCAGTGAGCGAGGCGGGGAACCCCGACACCGGGCACGTTGACGAGACGGAGAATCCGATCAGGCCGCTGTTGGCACCCGCCGACGGTGTTCCCGACCTGCTGAGCACCCCGGATCAGTTCGAGCGTGCGGCCGAACTCCTCGATTCCGGCACCGGCCCGATCGCCCTCGACACCGAACGCGCCAGCGGATACCGCTACTCGCAGCGCGCCTACCTGATCCAGGTGCGTCGCACCGGTGCGGGCAGCTTCCTGATCGACCCGATCGAGCATCCCGATGCGTTGGCACCGCTCGTCGAGGTGCTCGACGGCCCGGAGTGGATCCTGCACGCGGCCGACCAAGACCTGCCCTGCCTCACCGAACTGAACTTCCGCTGCGCCACGCTGTTCGACACCGAACTCGCCGGCCGCCTGCTGAACCTGCCCAAGGTGAACCTGGCCGCGATGGTCGCCGAGTTCCTGCAGCTCGGCCTGGCCAAGGGCCACGGTGCCGCGGACTGGTCGCACCGCCCGCTGCCCGACGAGTGGCTCAACTACGCCGCGCTCGACGTGGAAGCCCTGGTGGAGCTGCGCGATGCGATGACCACCGCCCTCGACGACGCCGGACGGCTGGACTGGGCCGTCCAGGAGTTCGCCTACGAACTGGTGAAGCCGACGCCGCCGCCGCGAACGGACCGCTGGCGTCGCACCTCCAACCTGCACACCCTGCGGACTCCGCGCCAGCTCGCCATCGTGCGGTCGCTGTGGACGGCCCGCGAGCAAGTGGCCGCCCGCCGCGATGTGGCGCCCGGCCGGGTCCTGCCGGATTCGGCGATCATCACCGCCGCCACCGCGGCCCCGACCACCGAGGCCGCGCTCACCAGGCTGCCGGTATTCGGCGGCCCCCGCCAGCGTCGCCAGGCCAAGGTGTGGATGGACGCCATCGCCGACGCGCTCGCCCTGTCCGACGCCGATCTGCCCCCGCGCAAACAGGCCGCCACCGGTCCCCCGCCGCTGAACCGGTGGGAGCAGCGCAATCCCGATGCTGCGCGCCGCGCACACGAGGTGCGGCCGGCGTTGAAAGAGCTCGCCGAGACCACCGCGGTCCCGATGGAGAACATGCTGGCCCCGGACACGGTGCGCGAGCTGTGCTGGCAGGGCCTGCCGCAGCATCGGGTGGCCGACGTGGACACCTGGCTGGCCGGCCGGGGCGCGCGGCCCTGGCAGCGCGATCTCACCGGGCAGCCGATCGCCGAAGCGCTCAGCCGAGCGTCGGATCCGAGCTGATCGTCTTCACCAGCGCGTCGGCGGTCAGACCGAAGTCGTCGAGCAGTTCGTCGCGCGTCGAGTGCGTCGCGAACTGCTGCGGCACGCCCAGCTGACGCACCGGGACGTCGACGTGCGCCGCCGAGAGCGTGCGCGCGATCGTCGCCCCGACTCCGCCCTGCACGCCGCCGTCCTCCAGCGTCACCACCAACCGGTGCGCGCGGGCCTGCTCGACGACGGAGTCCGGTACCGGAAGCACCCACCGCGGATCGACGACGGTGACGCCGACACCCTGTGCGGACAGCTCCTCCGCCACCTGAACGCCCAGGCCGGCGAAGGCACCGACCGCGACGAGCAGCACGTCGGGAGTCGTCGAGCGATAGAGCACGTCGACTCCGTCGCGGAGTCGTTCGAGCGCGGGGATCTCTTGCGGCACAGCGCCTTTGGAGAACCGCACTGCCGTCGGACCGTCGGCGACGTCGAGCGCCTCGCCCAGTTCTTCGCGGACGCGCTCGGCATCGCGCGGCGCCGCGACGCGCATGCCGGGCACGATCGCCATCAGCGACAGGTCCCACATGCCGTGGTGACTCGGCCCGTCCGGACCGGTCAGACCCGCCCGGTCGAGCACGAGGGTCACCGGGAGGTTCAGGAGCGCCACGTCCATCAGCAGCTGATCGAAGGCACGGTTGAGGAAGGTGGAGTAGATGGCGAGCACCGGGTGCATGCCGCCCAGTGCCAGCCCGGCGGCCGAGGCCATGCCGTGCTGCTCGGCGATGCCGACGTCGAACATCCGCGCGGGGTAGGTCTCGCCGAACGCCCGCAGGCCGGTGGGGCCGGGCATCGCGGCGGTGATCGCGACCACCTCGGGTCGCAGGTCGCCCTGCCGCACCAGTTCGGCGGAGAACACCGACGTCCAGTCCTCGGCGGCGGTGCCGTGCGCCACGCCGGTGCGCGGATCCATCTTGCCGGTGGCGTGCATCTGCTCGGCTTCGTCGTTCTCGGCCGGGGCGTAGCCCATGCCCTTGCGGGTCACCGTGTGGACGATCACCGGACCGCCGAAGGCCTTGGCCTGGGTGAACGCTTCTTCCAGCGCCGCCTGATCGTGACCGTCGACCGGTCCGACGTACTTGATGCCGAGGTCGGAGAACATGGCCTGCGGAGCGACGAGGTCTTTGACCCCGCTCTTGAGGCCGTGCAGCACGGCGTACGCGGCGGTGCCGACCACGGGCGTCTTCTGCAGCATGGTGCGGCCGCCGGCCAGGAACTTCTCGTAGCCCGGCTGCAGGCGCAGCCCGGACAGGTGGCTGGCGAGGCCGCCGATGGTGGGCGCGTAGGAGCGACCGTTGTCATTGACGACGATCACCACCGGACGGTCGCCGTCGGCGATGTTGTTCAACGCCTCCCAGCACATGCCGCCGGTCAGGGCGCCGTCGCCCACCACCGCGACCACCGTGCGGTCGCTGCCAGCCAACTCGAAGGCCTTGGACAGTCCGTCCGCGTTGGAGAGTGCCGCCGAGGCGTGCGAGGACTCGATCCAGTCGTGCGGGCTCTCCCGCCGATCCTGGTAGCCGGTCAGGCCGTCGCGCTGGCGCAGCGTGTCGAAACCGTCCTTGCGACCGGTGACGATCTTGTGGACGTAGCACTGGTGGCCGGTGTCGAAGAGGATCGGATCGGTCGGCGAATCGAAGACCCGGTGCAGCGCGAGCGTCAGCTCCACCACGCCGAGGTTCGGCCCGAGGTGCCCGCCGGTCGCCGCCACCTTCTCGATCAGGAATTCCCGGATCTCGGTGGCGAGTTCGAGCATCTCGTCGGCGCTGAGGGCGCGCAGGTCCGCCGGCGAATCCACCTGATCGAGCACTCCCATGCGAACCTCCTACGCGGTCGACGACCATACGTCCGTGAGCGCCGTCAATCGGCGCCGATGCCAGATAGTCTACGGACTCTCCAGAAGGGCGATCGCCTCCATATGGCGTGTCCGCGGGAAGGCGTCGAAACCCTGCCACGCGGTGACCCGATATCCGTGTGTGACGTAGTCACGCAGGTCGCGAGCGAAGGCGGCCGCATCACAACCGACGTGCACCACCGCGCGCGGCTGCGCGGCAGCGATCGCGGCGACCACCGCCGCGCCCGCACCGCGCCGAGGTGGATCGACGATCACCACGTCCGGCGTGCTCAGGCCGCCGATCACCGCCGCACTGTCGCCGCGATGGGCGGTGACCGGGGCGTCCCCGAGCGCGTCGGCGGCGGCCGCGAGCGCGCCCGGATCGGTCTCCACCAGGTCGATGTGCGCCACCGGGAGCGCGCCGTCGAGCAGTCCCGCGCCGAGGACGCCGGCACCGCCGTACAGGTCCCACACGCGCAGGCCCGCGGGCAGACCGTCCACGGCGCCGACGTAGCGGCGCACCGTCTCGGCGTAGGTCGCCGGGGCGGACCGGTGGGCCTGCCAGAAGCCGGTCACCGGAATCGACCAGGTGTGGCCGCCCACCGTCTGCGTCACCGCCCCGTCGCCCTCGAGGACGCGGGTGGTCCGGTCGCGTCCGGCGCTGTGCCGGGCCCGCTGGGCCGACGCCCGACGTCCACCGCGACGCGGCCTCGCCACCGGCGACAGTTGTGCGGCATGGCGGCGTCCGTCCGAGCCCATGGCGAGCACCAGTTCGCTCCCGGGCACTGCGCCCAGCGCGGCCGCCCCGGCGAGCAGTCCGTCGACCGGCGCGACGCAGGGTGTGGTGATCAGGTCCGACGAGCCGCGCTCCCGCAGCCCGACCGCGCCGTCGGCACCCACCGCGAGGCGGGTCCGCACCCGCCAGCCGTCGGCGTCCGGCCCGAGCGCCGTGACCGTCGGTGCGGCCGGGGCCGGGTCGTCGGGCCCGAATCGCCCGAGGCGGGTGAGTACGTCGGCCAGGACGCCGGCGTGCAGCTCCCGCGCGTACTCGGCGCTCACGTACGACAGGTCGCAGCAGCCGGCGCCGGCCGCGGAGGCGGGGCAGCTCGGATCGATCCGATGCGGTGAGGCGTCCAGCACCTCCAGCGTGACGGCGCGCGCGAAAGCGGCCTTCTGCTCGTCGATCCGCGCCCGCACCCGTTCCCCGGGCAGGGCGCCGGCGACGAATACCACTCGCCCGTCGTCCGCGTGGGCCACCCCGGCGCCGCCGTTGGCGAAGCCGGTGACGGTCAGGTCGAGGGTCGACGGTGCGGGGTTCGAGGATGCGGGGTTCGACGGGGCGGTCACGGCTGATCCCTCGGAGGAGTGACACCGAAGCCGCGGCGGGTGTCGCCGGGCGCGATGTATTCGACTTCGCTGCGCTTGGCGGCCCGGTTCGACGAGTCGAGCTGCCACGGCACCGAGGTGACCATGACGCCCGGTTCGAACAGCAGGCGCGTCTTCAGTCGCAGCGCGGACTGGTTGTGCAGGATGTGCTCCCACCAGTGGCCCACCACGTACTCCGGGATGAACACGGTCACCACGTCGCGCGGCGCGGCCGCGCGGATGCGGCGCACATAGGTGATCACCGGTCGGGTCACGTCGCGGTACGGCGAGGCGATCACCTTCAGCGGGATGCTGATGTCGCTCTCCTCCCACTTCGAGACCAGGATGCGGGTGGCCCGATCATCGACGTTCACCGTGACCGCCTCGAGCGTGTCCGGCCGCGTGGCGCGCGCATACCGCAGCGCCCGCAGGGTGGGGATGAGCAACGACGACACCAGCACGATGGAGTGGGTCCGACTGGGCAGCACCCCGTCGTCTTCCTCCGCCGCGGCCTCCAGTTCCGAT
Source organism: Gordonia alkaliphila (assembly GCF_039542465.1). Taxonomy (NCBI): domain Bacteria; kingdom Bacillati; phylum Actinomycetota; class Actinomycetes; order Mycobacteriales; family Gordoniaceae; genus Gordonia; species Gordonia alkaliphila. The sequence goes on from NZ_BAABIE010000002.1 coordinate 189,631, forward strand.
TCGATGGCCGTGTAGTGCCGGTGCACCAGCTTCATCAGCACGAACATGATGACCATCACGAGCACCGCGATCCACGCACCGGAGGTGAACTTGGTCAGCAGGACCACCACGAGCACGGTGCCGGTCATCACCATGCCGACCGCGTTCACCACCCGCGAGCGGATCATCCGGCCGCGGGCGTCGGGATCGGTCTCGGTCTTCAGCAGACGCGTCCAGTGCCGGACCATGCCGGTCTGGCTCAGCGTGAACGACACGAAGACGCCCACGATGTACAGCTGGATCAGCCGTGTCACCTCGGCGTCGAAGGCGATCACGAAGCCGATGGCGACCAGCGCCAGGAACACGATGCCGTTGCTGAAGGCCAGCCGGTCGCCGCGGGTGTGCAGCTGACGCGGCAGGTAGCGGTCCTGCGCGAGCACCGAGCCGAGCACCGGGAAGCCGTTGAAAGCAGTGTTGGCCGCCAACAGCAGAATCAAGGCGGTGACGACGGCGATGACGTAGAAGCCGAGCGGGAAACCGGCGAACACGGTCTCGGCGAGCTGCGCCAGAATCGCCTTCTGCTGATACCCGTCGGGCAAGCCGGCCAGTTCGGCCTGCGGGTCGAGCACGTATTTGGCGTGCAGCTTCTCGCCGAGCACCACGATGCCGAGCAGCAGCGTGATCGAGAACGCGCCGAGCAGCAGCAGCGTGGTGGCGGCGTTGCGCGACTTGGGCTTCTCGAAGGCGGGCACGCCGTTGCTGATCGCCTCCACACCGGTCAGCGCCGCACAGCCGGAGGTGAACGACCGCGCGACGAGGAAGACCATGGCCAGCGTGGTGAAGTCGCTCTGGTCGGCCACCAGGTCGTACTGCGCGGTCCCGGCCTGCAGGTCCCGGCCCATCAGAAAGATCTGCACGAAGCCCCAGATCAGCATGCTCAGCACACCGAGAATGAAGGCGTAGGTCGGGATGGCCATCAGGAATCCCGACTCGCGGACGCCGCGCAGATTGACCGCCGCCACCAGCGCGATGCCGAGGATGCAGAACAGCAACTTGTGCTCGTGTACGAAGGGGATCGCCGAGCCGATGTTCTCCGCGGCGGCGGTCACCGAGACCGCGACGGTGAGGACGTAGTCCACCAGCAGCGCCGCGCCCACGGTGAGGCCGGCGTTCGGGCCGAGGTTGGCGGTGGCCACCTCGTAGTCGCCGCCGCCGGACGGGTAGGCGTGCACGTTCTGCCGGTAGCTGGCCACCACCACGACCATCACCACCGCCACCGCCAGCCCCACCCACGGGGCGAACGAGTACGCACTGATTCCGGCCAGCGACAGCACCAGGAAGATCTCTTGCGGCGCGTACGCCACCGAGCTCATCGCGTCCGAGGAGAAGACCGGCAGCGCAATGCGTTTGGGCAGCAGCGTGGACCCGAGTCGATCACTGCGAAAAGGGCGCCCCAGCAGCAGCCGTTTGGTCGCCGTGGTGGCCGAGGTGAATCCAGGCACCCCGCAACAGTAGGCCTGACGGGGGGTAACGTCCATCGAGTGCGAGTAATCATCATGGGCTGCGGGCGCGTAGGGGCCGGACTGGCCAGCGCGATGTCGCGTCGCGGCCACCATGTGGTCGTCATCGACCAGGATCAGAACGCCTTCGCCCGACTCGATTCCGACTTCACCGGCGAGGCCGTCACCGGCGTCGGCTTCGACCGCGATGTGCTCATCGAAGCCGGTGTGCAGACCGCCGACGCCTTCGCCGCCGTCTCCTCCGGCGACAACTCCAACATCATCTCGGCGCGCGTGGCTCGCGAGACCTTCGGCGTGCAGCACGTCGTCGCCCGGATCTACGACGCCAAGCGCGCCGCCGTCTACGAGCGCCTGGGCATTCCGACAGTCGCGACCGTCCCGTGGACCACCGAGCGGTTCATCACGGCGCTGGGCGAGACCCCGCAGGCGCCGCTGTGGCACGACCCGACCGGCGCCCTGGTGCTGGCTCAGGTGGACGTGCACGAAGAGTGGTTCGGCGTGAGCTGCGCCAAATTCCAGGAGCTGACCGGCGCCCGCATCGCTTTCCTGCAGCGCCTCGGCAGCCCGATGCTGCCGGAACCGCGCAGCGTGCTGCAGGCCGAGGACGACGTCTTCGTCGCCACGCTCGCCGCCCATCTCGACAACGCGCGCGCCGCGGCCAAACTCCCGCCCGCCGAAGGAGACAACACGTGAAGGTCGCGATCGCCGGAGCCGGCGCCGTGGGCCGGGCCATCGCCCGGGAACTCGTGATCAACGGCCACGCCGTCACCCTGATCGAGAAGAACGCCCGCAACCTCAAACCGGAGTTCCTGCCCGAGGCCACCTGGGTGCAGGCCGATGCCTGCGAGCTGCGCGACCTGGAGCGGGCGCAGTTGCAGACCTTCGACGTGATGATCGCCGCGACCGGCGACGACAAGGCCAATCTGGTGGTGAGCCTGCTGGCCACCACCGAGTTCGCGGTCAACCGCGTCGTGGCCCGCGTCAACGATCCCCGCAACGAATGGCTGTTCAACGACGACTGGGGTGTCGACGTGGCCGTCTCCACCCCGCGGCTGATGGCGGCCCTCGTGGAGGAGGCGGTCAGCGTCGGCGATCTGGTGCGGTTGATGACCTTCCGTCAGGGCCAGGCCAACCTGGTGGAGCTCACCCTGCCCGACGACACCCCGCTCGCCGGCAAGGCCGTCCGTCGTCTCCAACTCCCCCGCGATGTCGCCCTGGTGACCATCATCCGTGGGCGTCGCGTGATCGTGCCGCAGCCCGACGACGCTCTCGAGGGCGGCGACGAGCTCGTCTTCATCGCTCCGGAGGAAGCCGAAAGCGAACTCGCACAGGTCATCTGCGCAGCGCCCTGACCGGCACAGAAGGGTCCGGCCCCGGCCGGAAATACCCGCCCTGACAAGGACTTTCGTCCCGGTGAGAGCTTCGCCACTTAAATTGGTAGCGGGCATGCGGATTATGTTCTGATCGGTGCGTGCAACTGACTCGCTTCACCGACATCGGCCTCCGCGTTCTCATGCGCCTCGCCGCCGACGAGGCCGACGTCCTGCACACCAGCCGCGGCCTCGCGAGCGAACTCGAAGTCCCCTACGCCCACGTCGCCAAGGTGGTCAGCCGCCTCGCCGAGATCGGCGTGGTGCATGCGCGCCGCGGCCGCGCCGGCGGGCTGATGATCACCGAACTCGGCCGCACCGCGGGCGTCGGCTGGGTCACCCGGCAGCTCGAAGGCGACGCCGACGTCGTCGACTGCGACGGCCCGACGCCCTGCCCGCTGCGCGCCGGCTGCACGCTGCGCGGCGCACTGGCACGCGCCCAACGAGCCTTCTACGAAAGCCTCGACACCCTGACCGTCGCCGACCTGATCGTCGCCGGTCCCACCCGAGTGCGCTTCCTCAGCGATCCTGCACTCCCCCTCAGCTCCCGCGCGGACGACGCGCGGGCCCGGGCGGCCAGTGATGACCGTCTTCGTCCCTCCACCGCAGAGAACAGGAATCCACGATGATCTCCGACCAGACGCGCGCCGTCCTCGCCGCGACCCTGCCCGCAGTCGAAGGTGCCCTCGACGACATCACGCCGAACTTCTACCAGCGCATGTTCGCCGCGCACCCGGAGCTGCTCGACAACCTGTTCAACCGCGCCAATCAGAAGATCGGCACCCAGCCCAAGGTGCTCGCCGGTTCCATCGCCGCGTTCGCCCGCCTGCAGCTGATGCCCGACGCGGCGCAGCAGAAGTTCATCATCGAGCGGGTCGCGCACAAGCACGCCTCGCTCGGCGTGGTCGCCGACCAGTACCCGATCGTGCACGAGCACCTGTTCGCCGCGATCGTCGAGGTCCTCGGCGAGGCGGTCACCCCCGAGGTCGCCGCAGCCTGGGACGAGCTGTACTGGGAGATGGCCAATACGCTGATCGGCCGCGAGAACGAGCTGTACGCCGACGCCGGCGTGACCCCCGGCGACGTCTGGCGCGACGTGGTGATCGGCGAGCGCGAGCAGGTGGCCCCGGACGCGGTCTCGTTCACCGTCGCCGCCCGCGACGGCGCGCTGCCGTCGTTCACCCCGGGCCAGTACATCTCGGTGCAGGTGCCGCTGGACGACGGCGCCCACCAGATCCGCCAGTACAGCCTCACCGGCGCACCGAACGATCCGCAGTGGCGCTTCTCGGTCAAGCTCGACGGCGAGGTGTCCTCGTACCTGCACGAGCGCGTCTTCGAGGGCGACACCCTGCACGTCAGCACCCCGTTCGGCGATCTCGCGCTGCCCGAGGGCGACGCCCCGCTGCTGCTGGCCTCCGCTGGCATCGGCTGCACCCCGGTGATCGGCCTGTTGCACCACCTGGTGCAGACCGGCGACACCCGACCCGTGCACGTCCTGCACGCCGACCGGTCGCGGTCGCGTCAGCCGCACCGCGGTGAGCTTGCCGACCTCGTCGACAAGCTGCCGCAGGCCCGCCTGGAGCAGTGGTACGAGAACGGCCACGACGCCGGCGACGGCGCTCGGATCGGTTTCATGTCGCTCGACGACATCTCGATCGCCCCGGAGACGGTGGCTCTGCTGTGCGGCCCGGCCGGCTTCCTGAGTTCGGTCCGCGGTTCGCTGCTCGCCAAGGATCTGCCCGAGGAGCGCATCCACTACGAGACCTTCGGTCCCGAACTGGTGCGCGTCGGCGGCCGCGGATGAGTGCGACGCTCTCCACCGGGGTGGCCCTGGTGTTCGTGTGGCTCGGCATGGTGCTGGCCATCTCGTTCCTCGAAGCGCCGCTCAAGTTCCAGGCGCCGGGGATCACCATTCCCCTGGGCCTGGGCATCGGTCGCCTGGTGTTCCGTGCGCTGAATGCGGTGGAGAGCGTCCTCGCCGTCACCCTGGTGGTGACGGCTGCGGTGGCCGACGACTGGTCCCGCTCAGTGATCTACGGGTTGATCGTCGCGGTCGGCGCACTGGCACTGCAGGTGCTGGCCGTCCGGCCGGCCCTGTCCCGGCGGACCGCGGCGGTCCTCGCCGACCCGGAGAACGTCCCGGCGCAGCGGAGCCGTGCGCACCTGGCCTATGTGGCCTGCGAACTGGTGAAGGTCGGTGGCCTGCTGACCGCCGGTATCGCGCTGCTGTTGTAGAACTGCTGCGCTCAGTCTTGGAGGGAATGCAGCTCGTAGTACGGGTTGTAGATCACCTTCATGCCGTCGACGGTGGCTACCCGGCCGCGCACGGTGATCTTGCGACCCGGCTCGATCCCGGGAATCCGACTGCGGCCCAACCACTTCAGCAGCACGGTGTCGCTGCCATCGAAGAACTCGGCCTCCACGCCCGTCTTGGTGCTGCGCGAACAGGTCTGCACCGTGCGCAACTCGCCGATCATCGTCGCCTCATCGCCGCGCAGACAGTCCGCGGCGCGCTGCGCGCCCTCGGCCCGCGACTCGCGTTCAATACGGTCGGTGTCGAGGACCTCGAGGTCCTCGGTGAGCATCCGACCCAGGCGCTTGACGAGCCCTGACGTACCCATGCCATCCTCCGAAGCAACGGAACTAGTGCGACCACACTGTACAACGCAACGGAAGGCGGGGTTATGCCGACGGTGATCCTGATGGCCGGTACCGGTTCGGACGACGACTACCTGCGCCGCAGTTTCGGCCCGGCCGTGGCCGAAGCGGTGGCTGACCTGCAGGCATTGGCCCCCTCGGCCCGACTGATCGACGACTACCTCGACGCCCTCGACGCGGCCGCCGACGCCGCGGCCGCCGCGGGCACCACGGTCGTCGTCGGCGGCGTCTCGATCGGCGCGGTGGTCGCCCTGCGCTGGGTCCTCGACCGCGGCGGGGCGCACTGCAGCGGCGTGCTCGCGGCGCTGCCGCCGTGGTCCGGCCCGGTCGGCGACAGCCTCGCCGCGCTCAGCGCACGCGTGACCGCCGACGCCGTGGAACGCGACGGCCTAGAACCCACGATCGCCGCGATGGCGGCCACCAGCCCGCCGTGGCTGGCCGCCGAACTGAGCCGGTCGTGGCGCGCCCTGGCCGACCGCGATCTGGTGGGGCAGTTGCGCACTGCGGCCGCTTACCGCGCGCCGACTCTGGCCGAGATCGCCGAGCTTCCGGTCCCGTTGGCGATCGCGGGTGCCCTCGACGACCCGCTGCACCCGATCGAGGTGGCCCGCGACTGGGCGCGGGCGGCCCCGCACGCGGCGCTCACCGAGATCCCGCTGTCCGAGTGGGGCCCGCAGCCCCATCTCCTCGGCGCGGCCTGTGTGGACGCCTGGCGCGATCTCTAGGCGCTAGCGGCGACGACGCTTCCGGCTGCTGCGCAGACGCTGCATGGCCGAGCCCTCCGACGGCGGACTCACCTGCGCGTCCTGCTCCGCTTCGTCGTCGGTGACGAGGTCCGGCTCGGCCGCCGCCTCGTCGGTGAAGACCGTTGCCGCCGCAGCCTGTTCCACCGCGCCGCCGGGCACCGTCTCCGCGGCCGACGCTGGTTCGGTCGGTTCGGCCGTTGGCGCCGCGCTCAGCGGGGACGACGGTGCGCCCTCGGCCGGCACCTGTCCGGCCTCGGCGGCCATGTTCTGCTGGGCTGCGGCCACCTGCTCGGCAAGGACCTGCGGGAGCACCAGCGGCAGCAGGTCCCGCGGCGGGAACGGCTCGTTGCCGCGACGCACCACGGTCTCGGCCAGCACGGCGCGGGCCAGCTGCGCCAACTGCGGCGCGGCCTCGTCGGGCCCGCTCGCCACGCACCGCACCATCCAGCGGGGACCGTCGACCCCAATGAACCGGTGTTGACCGCCGGGCACCGCGGCCACCACTTCGCGACCCCAGTGGCCGTCCTCCGCGCTCGCCTGGGCGCCCTCGCCGCTCAGCGACTCCATCAGTTCCCGTGCCACCTCGCGCCACAGACCGCCGCTGCGCGGTGCCGCGAAGGCGTGCACGCCGATCCGGCCCACCGGGGTCACCAGGTAGACCGCTTCAGGTTCGTTCGCCGCGGACATCTCGACGGTCACTTGACCGCCCTCCACCACGGGCACCAGGACCGATCCGAGATCCAGGTGCGAATTGGCCAGGTCGGCGGCCGGGGTGGCCAACTCCCCCAGGTCGTAGGGTCCGGCGCCGTCGCCGATGGTGTGCTTGCTGGTGTCGCTGGTCGCCATTGCTCAACCCTCCGGAGTATCGGTCGCCGAATGCAGAATTGCGTGCCCGCCGCTGGAGCCGTAGCCGCCCGTCCCGCGCGCGGTCTCGTCCAGGGTGGTCACCTCGATGATCTCCGGCAACTCCACCTTCTGCACCAGCAGTTGTGCGATGCGGTCGCCGCGGGCGATCTGAATCGACGACTCGGGATCGAGGTTGATCAGGCACACCTTGATCTCCCCGCGGTAGCCGGCGTCGATGGTGCCGGGCGCGTTGACGATCGACAGGCCCGCGCGGGCGGCCAGACCCGACCGCGGGTGCACCAGGCCGACGGTGCCGTGCGGCAGCGCGATGGCGATACCGGTGCCCACCACCTGCCGCCGCCCGGGACCCAGCTCCAGGTCGGTGGTGGAGTACAGGTCGACACCCGCATCACCGGGGTGAGCGCGGGCCGGAAGCGGCAGATCGGGGTCGAGCCGCACCACAGGCAGCGGTTCGTAGTGGAGTTCTGAGGTCACGCACCGAACACTACTCGGGGCGGGCCGGGGCGCGGCCACCACCGCGACAGCCAGTAAGATGGGCCCCGTGACTGCTTCCGATTCCACCCCCAGCTCCTCGGCCGACCGGTACTCCGAACGGCTGACCGTGCCGGTGTGGTGGTGGATCCTCGCGGCCGGTCTGGTGGCGCTGCTGGGCTATCAGGCGCAGCTCGCCGCCTACATGCAGACCTGGAGTTACGTCTTCTACCCGATCCTCGGCGTGCTCGTCGGCTGGCTGCTGTTCACGATGAACCGCATGAAGATCCGGGTCGACGCCGACGGCGCCCTGCACGCACACAAGGCGATGCTGCCCGCCGAGGTAGTGGCCCGCGGAGCCGTCGTTCCGGCGACGGCCCGCAGCGCCGCCATGGGCCGACAGCTCGACCCCGCGGCGTTCCTCGTCTACCGCTCGTGGATCAAGCCGATGGTGCTCGTGGTGATCGACGACCCGGACGACCCCACCCCGTACTGGCTGGTCTCCACCCGCCACCCGGACAAGGTGCTCGCGGCGATGGGCATCGTCGACGCCGGTGCCGCGCCGTCCTCGACCGCCTGAGTTCCGTCGACCGCCTGAGTTCTCCCGCGCTCACGACCGCCCGAACAGGACAGTCGAAAACAGGACGAACGAATGAGGCCGACCCCGTACGGGGTCGGCCTCATTTCCTCTGCTCTGTTCTATCGCTCAGGCGCAGTCCACGCAGATCAACTGGCCGTCGCGCTCGGCACCCAGCCGGTTGCGGTGGTACACGAGGAAGCAGCTCGCGCAGGTGAACTCGTCGTCCTGCTTGGGCACCACGCGCACCGACAGCTCTTCGCCGGACAGGTCGGCACCGGGCAGTTCGAACGACTCCGCGGTCTCCGTCTCGTCGACGTCGACGTCGGCCGTGCTCGCCTCGTTGCGTCGTGCCTTCAGCTCCTCCAGCGAGTCCGTCGCCAGGTCTTCCTCGTTGCTCCGCCGAGGTGCGTCGTAATCGGTCGCCATGTTCTACCTCACCCTGGTCCTGTCGTGCTTTGCCATCTTCCCCACGGCCCGTGCGACACACACGTTATTCGCCCTAGGCGCGCCGAATACTAGGCGATCGATCGCAGCGAGTCAACCCCGACCGCGGGGGGACGGCACGTGCGTCGCTTCCCGCGGTTGCCTGCCGCCTGCCCCTACAGTGGTGGCATGGTCTCCAAGTTCGCCACCGGGTACTCGACCGATGCCCAGGGACGCCCGTTTCCGCGACGCAACTACACGCCCGCGATCGTGATCGCGACGGTGCTCGCGCTCGTCGGCATCGGGGCCTGGAGTTTCGCGTTCATCGGCGACGAAGAGGAGAGCCGCCCGACGGCCTGCAACCTGCCGACCAGCGCAGAAGGCCCCGAACTCAAGGTGGTCAATCGCTCGGACATGCTGAGTGTCGCACCGGCCGCGCTGTCGACGTTCACGGTCACGGTGCTGAACTCGGCCGCCGCCCACGGCGAGGCGCGCTCGGTGGCCGACGGCCTGGCGGCACAGGGCTACGCGCCCGGCACCCCCGCCTACGGCGACGACACGCTCTACCCCGAACGCGATCTGAGCTGTGTGGCGCAGATCCGGTTCGGCACCGGTGGCCAGACGGCCGCAGCGGCGGTGTGGCTGGCCCTGCCGTGCGCACAGTTGGTCAACGACGGCCGGGCCGGCACCGACGTGGACGTGGCCCTCGGCGAGTACTACACCGCCACCCAACCGACGCAGGACATGCAGGCCGCTCTCGAGTCGCTGCGCTCGGTGGACCCGCGCAACGCGAAGTCCGGCGTCGACCGGTCCCTGATCGAGGCCGTGCACGCGCAGTCCTGCTGAGTTCACCGCCCCATCGGCTCACTCCGGAAGCTGTCTCAATCCGTCGATGTCGGTGAGCAGCGCCAGGAAGTCGTCAGCGATACCGGGTGCCACCGCGACCGTCGCATGGCCGTCGGCGGAACTGGACTGCGCCGGCGGCAGCACCACCCGTGCGCCCGCCTCGGCGGCGATCAGTCCGCCCGCGGCCCAGTCCCAGGGCGCCAAACCGTGCTCGAAGTGGGCATCCACCGCGCCGGCGGCCACCATGCACAGGTCCAACGCCGCCGCGCCCATACGGCGCACGTCGCGGATCTGCGGTAGCAGCGCGGCCAACAGCTCGCCCTGCGCGCGACGCCTGATCGGCGAGTACCCGAATCCGGTGGCGACCAGCGCCAGCGCGACGTCGTCGACCGGATTCGCGGTGAGGCGGCGGGGCTCCTCGTTGGGTCCCGCGCACCAGGCGCCGCCGCCCAGCCACGCCCAGTAGGTGACGCCGCGGGCCACGTCGACCACGGCGCCGGCCTGCGACACCCCGTCGACCTGTGCGGCCACCGACACCGCATAGGCGGGTACCCCGTAGAGGAAGTTGACCGTCCCGTCGATCGGATCCACCACCCACCGCACACCGTCGGCGAGCGCGTCGGCCCCGCCCTCCTCTTCGCCGAGGATCGCGTCGTGTGGACGTACCACGGCCAGCAGTCCGCGGATGAGTCGTTCGCTCTCGGTATCGGCGACGGTCACCGGGTCGGTGGGCGTCGACTTGGTGCTCACCGCGGCGTCGTCGGCGCGGCGACCGGTGGCCGGGAACAGGTCGGCGCGGCGCACACGCACCTGATCGGCGGCCTCGCGCGCCACCGCGCAGGCGATCTCGCACAGTTCTTGCGGGGACACGGATGTGGACGAATCGGCGGGCTTCACAGCACCCGAGTCTAGTGGCGCGCAACGACGGCCGGGTTCGCGCCGTAAGGTGAACGCCATGTCTGACGTGACCTATCTCGGCGCCGACCGGGTGCCGAGTCCCGGCTCCGGATTGAGCTTCGGTATCGACATCGGCGGGACCGGCATCAAGGGCGCGATCGTGGATCTGCGGACCGGCGAGTTCGTCGGCGAACGCCACCGCATCGACACCCCGCAACCGGCCACGCCCGAGCGCGTCGCGCGCACGGTGAACACCATCGTCGAACACTTCGGCTGGACCGGACCGGTGGGTCTCACCCTGCCCGGCGTGGTGAAAGACGGCGTCATGACCACCGCGGCCAACGTCGACCGTTCGTGGATCGGCACAGACGTGGAGGCCCTGTTCCGGCGATCGCTGCACGGACGACGCGTCCGAGTCCTCAACGACGCCGACGCCGCGGGGTTGGCCGAGCAGGCCTACGGCGGCGGTGCGCACCTCGACACCGGCCTGGTGATCCTGCTGACGCTCGGCACCGGGATCGGCTCGGCCGTGCTGTACGACGGCACCCTGATCCCGAACTCCGAACTGGGCCACATGGAGGTGGACGGGATCGTCGCCGAGCAGCAGGCCTCCGCCAAGGTCCGCAAGGACCGCGACTGGTCCTTGAAGACCTGGGCCGGGCACCTGTCGACGGTGCTCGTGCACTACGAGCGGATCTTCTCCCCCGACCTGTTCATCGTCGGCGGCGGCATCAGCCGCAAGGCCGATCGCTGGATCCCCCACCTGACCAACGCCGTTCCGGTGGTGCCCGCAGCGTTGCGCAACACCGCGGGCATCGTCGGCGCGGCGATGGCCGTCGTCGACGACCGCTGATCAGGTCCGAGCCCGCCCATCTCGTCGCGAGTCGCCACCGGAGCGCCCCGGTTCGGCCGCGTTTAGTTACAATGGAACGCGTTGGTCCGGCTCCCTCCGGCCCACTCCCCTGACCAGGCACAATGCCCCAACGCGGCCGCGCTTGCGCCGTCGCAGCGATGCGATGCGACAGCGTTGCCGTCCAATGCATGCCGTGCCGTTGATAATTGTGTGAAAGGTCGTACGTGGCAACCACCAGGACCCCGGACGCCGAGACCGACGCCGAACCGGCACCGGTTCGTAAGGCAGCGGCCAAGAAGGCGCCCGCCAAGAAGGCCGCAGCAAAGAAGACCGCCGCCAAGAAGACGGCGGCCAAGAAGACGGCGGCCAAGAAGACCGCTGCGAAGAAGACCACCGCCAAGAAGACGGCAGCGAAGAAGACCGCCGCGAAGAAGACCGCCGCGAAGAAGACCGCGGCCAAGAAGACCGCGACCAAGTCGGCGGCCACGAACGAACTCGACGACGAGACGCAGTTCACCGGCGCCGACGAGGACGCTCCCGAGAACCTCGACGAAGCCGAGATCGACGTCAACGCCGATCTCGAAGCCGACGAGGAGGAGACGCCCGCAGAGGCGGCCAAGTCCGACAAGGACGAGAAGTCCTCGAGCGACTTCGTCTGGGACGAGGACGAGTCCGAGGCGCTCCGCCAGGCCCGCAAGGACGCCGAGCTGACCGCGTCGGCGGACTCGGTGCGCGCCTACCTGAAGCAGATCGGCAAGGTCGCTCTCCTCAACGCCGAGGAAGAGGTGGAACTGGCCAAGCGCATCGAAGCCGGCCTGTACGCCACCGAGAAGATCCGCCGCGTGATGGCCGACGGCGAGAAGCTGTCGGTGGCCCAGCGCCGCGACTTCAACTGGATCTCCCGCGACGGCAACCGCGCCAAGAACCATCTCCTCGAGGCCAACCTGCGCCTCGTGGTCTCCCTGGCCAAGCGCTACACCGGCCGCGGGATGGCCTTCCTCGACCTCATTCAGGAAGGCAACCTGGGTCTGATCCGTGCGGTCGAGAAGTTCGACTACACCAAGGGCTACAAGTTCTCCACGTACGCCACGTGGTGGATCCGCCAGGCCATCACCCGCGCCATGGCCGACCAGGCCCGCACCATCCGTATCCCGGTGCACATGGTGGAAGTGATCAACAAGCTGGGTCGTATCCAGCGTGAGCTCCTGCAGGATCTGGGCCGCGAGCCCACCCCGGAGGAGCTCGCCAAGGAAATGGACATCACGCCGGAGAAGGTGCTGGAGATCCAGCAGTACGCGCGTGAACCGATCTCCCTGGACCAGACCATCGGCGACGAGGGCGACAGCCAGCTCGGCGATTTCATCGAAGACTCCGAGGCCGTGGTCGCGGTCGATGCGGTCAGCTTCACGCTGCTGCAGGATCAGCTCCAGGACGTCCTGGACACCCTCTCCGAGCGCGAGGCCGGCGTCGTGCGCCTGCGCTTCGGGCTCACCGACGGTCAGCCCCGCACCCTGGACGAGATCGGCCAGGTCTACGGCGTGACCCGCGAGCGGATCCGCCAGATCGAGTCCAAGACCATGAGCAAGCTCCGCCACCCGAGCCGCTCTCAGGTCCTGCGCGACTACCTGGACTGAGTTCCACAGAACACTGCCGCCCCTCCCGATGTGTTCGGGAGGGGCGGCAGTGTTCTGTGGGCAGCTCAGCCGTGGCGGGCGGCCTGCTTACGCAGCTCGTACCGGGCCAGCGCGTTCTTGTGCACCTCGTCCGGGCCGTCCGCGAAACGCAGGCTCCGCACCCCGGCGACCATCTCGGCCAGCGGGAAGTCCTGAGACAGTCCGCCCGCGCCGTGCGCCTGGATCGCCTTGTCGACGATCCACTCCACTGCGGTGGGGGTGGCGATCTTGATCGCCTGGATCTCGGTGTGCGCCTTCCGATTACCGACGGTGTCCATCAGCCAGGCGGCCTTGAGGGTCAGCAGTCGCAGCATCTCGATCTTCACGCGGGACTCGGCGATCCAGTCCCGGATCACGCCCTGCTCGGACAGCGGCTTGCCGAACGCGACGCGATTGCTGGTGCGGTCGCACATCATCTCCAGCGCTCGTTCGGCGATCCCGATGCAGCGCATGCAGTGGTGGATGCGTCCCGGTCCCAGTCGGCCCTGGGCGATGGCGAAGCCGTCGCCCTCGGCGCCGATCAGGTTGGCGGCGGGCACCCGCACATCGGTGAACTTCAGCTCGGCGTGGCCGCCGTGGCTGTGGTCGTCGTACCCGTACACCTCCATGCCGCGCACCACCTCCAGACCCGGGGTGTCGCGCTCCACCAGGATCATCGACTGCTGGCGGTGCCGATCGGCGGTCGGATCGGTCTTGCCCATCACGATGAAGATCGTGCAGTTCGGGCTCATCGCGCCGGTGATCCACCACTTGCGGCCGTTGATCACGTAGTCGTCGCCGTCGCGCACGATCGACAACTCGATGTTGGTGGCGTCCGAACTGGCCACGTCGGGTTCGGTCATCGCGAACGCCGACCGGATCTCGCCGTTGAGCAGCGGCGTGAGCCACCGCTCCTGCTGCTCGGGGCTGGCGTACTGCGCGAGCACCTCCATGTTCCCGGTGTCCGGGGCGGCGCAGTTGAGCGCGGCCGGCGCCAGCTGCGGGCTGCGGCCGGTGATCTCGGCCAGCGGCGCGTACTGCGCGTTGGTCAGGCCCGCGCCGTGCTCGCCGGGCAGAAACAGGTTCCACAGGCCGCGGCGTCGTGCTTCGGCGCGCAGCTCCGCCAGCACTGGGACGCTGTCCCAGTCCCAGCGGTTCTCCAGTGCGGCGAGCTGGGCCGCGAACACCGGCTCGGCCGGGTACACGTGCTCGTCCATGAACTCCAGCAGGTTCTGCCGGTACTGCTCAGTCGTTTCGTCGTAGGCGAATTCCACGTCTGTTCCTCCTCGGTTGTCGAAGCAATGTCTCGTCTGGGCTCTAGTGCCCTGTACTACTGACCGCGCAGCGCGGCGAGTCCGGCGGCGAGCAGCGGATGGACGGAGTCGCCGACTCCGGCGAAGCCGGCGCCCACCGTCTGGCCGTTCACGTAGCGGTAGTGAATGCCCTCGACGATGCCGGCGAGCTTGAAGCAGGCCAGCCCCACGTAGAAGCCGAAGTCGCTCAGGTCGCGGTCGGAACCGGCGGCGTAGCGCGACAGCACTTCGTGCTCGTCGAGGTATCCGGGCGCGGCGGCCACGTCGGAGACCGCACCCGGCGACAGCTTGCCCATCCGGTCGTACACGCACATCAGCGCCACGTCGGTCAGCGAGTCGCCGATCGTCGACAGTTCCCAGTCGATGACGGCGGCGGGCCGGTCGTCGGCGTCGAACAGCACGTTGTCGAGCCGGTAGTCTCCGTGCACGATGCCGGGTGCGCCGTCGGCGGGCACCCGGGCGGCCAGCGCCTCGTGCAGCGCGATCATGTCCGGCAGGTCCCGCGTGTGCGCGGCGTCGAACTGCGAGCGCCACCGGCTCACCTGCCGGCCGAGGAAGCCCTCGGCGCGGCCGAAGTCGGCGAGACCCACGGCCGCTGGATCCACCGCGTGGACTGCGGCCAGCGTGTCGATCAGGCGCTCGGAGATCGCCCGCGTGCGCTCGGCGCCCAGCGGCTGCAGTTCCTTGGCCCGCCGGTACGGGGTGCCGGCCACGGACTCCATCACGTAGAAGGGTGCACCGAGCACATCGGCGTCGTCGCAGTAGCCGTACATCTGCGGCACCGGCACCGCGGTGCCGGCCAGCGCCGACATCATCCGGTACTCGCGGCCCATGTCGTGCGCGGTGGCGAGCAGCTTGCCCACCGGCGGCCGTCGCAGGATCCATTCGCCGGTGCCCGCGCGCAGACGGTAGGTCAGGTTCGACTTGCCGCCGGCGATGTGTTCGGCGGTCAAGCCGTCGCCGACGGCCCCGACGTGGTCGACGAACCAGGGCGTCAGTGCCGTCAGATCCAGGCCGGGCAGGTGCTCACTCACCGCCGGCGGCCTTCCCCGCGTCCAGCTTCTGCTGCAGTCGGTTCATGCCGGACAGCCAGCGGTCGGTGTCGTTCGCGCGTGCCCGGTAGTAGTCGGCGACGTCGGCGTGCGGCAGGATCAGGAACTCGTCGCCGTCGAGCGCGGACAGCACATCGGCGGCCACCTGTTCGGCCGTCAACGCCGTGTCCCGGCTGAGGATCTCCTCCAGCGGCCCGGATTCGGTCAGCATGCGGGTCTGCACGCCCTGCGGGCACAGTGCCTGCACCACGACGCCGCGGTGCCGGTAGGTGGCCGACAGCCACTCGGCGAAGGCCACCGCACCGTGCTTGGTCACCGAGTAGGCGGGCGCCTCGAGCATGGTGAGCAGGCCGGCCGCCGACGCCGTGACGACGAAGCGGCCGCCGCCGGCGTCCAGCCATTCCGGCAGCAGCGCCCGCGCGGCGCGCACATGCGCCATCACGTTCACGTCGAGGGACAGCGCCCACTCGGCTTCGGTGGCGTCCAGGCCGCGGCCGCGGTCGACGCCGGCGTTGGCGAACCACGCCTGCACCGGACCGAAGGCTTCGCGCGCGGTGCCGATCAGTGCGGCCACGCCATCCTCCGAGGCCGCATCGCCGGGTGCGACGACGGCGGTGCCGCCTGCGGTCTCGATGACGTCGACGGTGCGCGCGGCACTCTCGGCGTCGAGATCGGCGACCACGACGTGCGCGCCGCGCGCAGCGAGGGCGGTCGCCAGGGCCGCGCCGATGCCGTTGCCCGCGCCGGTCACGACGACGCAGGCGCCGTGGGGATCGAAGCCGCTCACGCGCCACCTCCGAGGAGGACGCCGCCGTCGACGACGAGGGTCTGACCGGTCATCCAGCCCGCATCCCCGGACAGCAGGAAGGCCACCACGGAACCGATGTCGTCCGGTTCGCCGAGGCGCTTGAGCGGGTAGGCCGCGGCGACCTTCTCCTCGCGCCCCTCGTACAGCGCGGTCGCGAACTGCGTCTTCACCACGGCCGGGGCCACGGCGTTGACCCGGATGTTCGGGCCCAGCTCCACCGCGAGCTCTTCGGTGAGGTGCAGGACGGCCGCCTTGGAGACGCCGTAGAAGGCGATGCCGGGCGCCGGACGCAGCCCGGCGATGGAGCCGAGGTTGACGATGGCGCCGCCGTGCTCGCCCATCCACGCGGCGTGCACCTTCTGCGCCCAGGACAACGCGGAGAGGACGTTGACGTCCAGGATCTTGCGCGCAGCCTCGACGTCCATCTCCATCAACGGGCCGTACACCGGGTTGATACCGGTGTTGTTCACCAGGTAGTCCACCGAACCGAAGTTCTCCAGGGCCGCCGCCACAGCCGCGTCCTGGTGCGCGGTGTTATCGGCGCCGCCGACCACGTACACCGCGTGCTCGGGTCCGCCGAGCTGAGTGACGGCCGCTTGCAGCGCCGGCTCCTTGCGCGCGGTGATGACCACCCGCGCACCTTCGTCGACCAGTCGCTGGGCGATCGCGAGACCGATGCCACGGCTGGCTCCGGTCACGATCGCGGTCTTACCGGCAAATCGTTTGTCACTCATCGGCACGGGGCTCCGTTCTGCAGTGTTCTGCACTGAAATCCTCGACTAAGCGCTCGCTTAGGCTCTAGTGCTCTACTCTGCCGGTGATGGCGGTGAACGTCAACCGTTGACACGAGAACGACGCATAGGCGACAGGGTAGGACAGACAGGGCGGGCAGTGACCGAGAACACTTCAAAGGCGCAGCAGACGCGGGCCCGGCTGTTGGACGCGGCCGTCGAGGCCTTCGCCGACCGCGGTTTCCACGGCACCACCACCCGCGATCTCGCCGCGGCGGCCGGCATGAGCCCGGCTGCGGTGTACGTCCACTACCCGTCCAAAGAGGATCTACTCTACCAACTGTCGCTGGGCGGGCACCGCACCACGCTGGCGGTGGTCGACGAGTACGACGACCCCGAACTCGCCCCGGCACCCCGTCTGCACCGCCTGATCCGCGGCTTCTCCCGCCACCATGCGGAGAATCACACCACCGCCCGCGTTGTGAACTACGAGCTCGCCTCGCTCAGCCCGGAGCACTACACCGAGATCCGCCAATTGCGCCGCGAGATCGCCCGCCGGATGCGCGCGGTGGTCGACGCCGGGATGGCCTCCGGCGACTTCGCGACCAGCGATCCTCGGGCGGTGACCCTGGCTCTGCTGTCGATGAACATCGACATCGCCCGCTGGTACGACGAAGGCGGCAGCCTCAGCCCCGAAGCCCTGTCCGATGCCTACGCCGACCTCGCGCTGCGGATGGTGGAAGCCGCCGGACGACACTCCCGAACCGACCCGGGAACAATGTGAGGCTCCCAAACGTCTGACAGAGTGAGAGTCGAGACGTCCGGGACCCCGGTCGTTCGGCAGAGACAGTGAATGAATGGAAGGGGAACTCCATGACCGACCACGCCACCTCCACGATCGTCGCCGCCCCGTTGACCAAGGCCGACCGCTGCGACCGCTGCGGCGCCGCCGCCAAGGTCCGCGCCACCCTCCCGGCCGGTGGCGAGCTGCTCTTCTGCCAGCACCACTACAACGGCCATGAGGCCCGCCTGGTGGAGATGGGCGCCGTCGTCACCGCGTGACCGACGCCGGACGAAGACAGACCGACACGCGAGTGCCCGGTCTCCCCGCGGGGAGACCGGGCACTCGGCGTTCTGCTGCTACTTCCAGGTGCGCAGGGCGCTGATGCGCTCGCGCAGCTGCTCGGCGGTGGCCATCGCCGTGGGCGGTCCGCCGAGGCGCTGCCGGAGTTCGTTGTGCACCTGCCCGTGCGCGCGGCCGGTGCGGTGGTGATGCAGGGCCACCAAGGTGTTGAGTTCCTTGCGGAGCGCGTGCAGGTTCTCCCCGGTGCTGCGCTCGGCCGCGTTCGGCGCGTCCTGGGCGGCCTGCTCGTGCGCCGAACGGGCGGCCGGCGCCGACCGCTTGGTGACCTGGGCGGCCTGGCGCTGCTGGAGCAGCGTGCGGACCTGCTCGGCGTCGAGCAGTCCGGGCAGGCCGAGGTAGTCCGACTCCTCCTCCGAGCCCGGCATGGTGGCGGTACCGAACGAGGCGCCGTCGTAGATCACCTGGTCCAGTTCGGCGCTCGCGTGCAGCGACTGGAACGCCGGTTCGTCCTCGCCGTCCTCGTCCTTGGTGCGATTCGCATCGGCCAGCGCGGCGTCGTCCAGGCCCGACTCTTCGCGGTGCGGCTTGCCGAGCACGTGGTCGCGCTGGGCCTCCAGTTCGCTGGCCAGCTGCAAGAGCACCGGCACCGACGGTAGGAAGACGCTGGCGGTCTCCCCGGGACGCCGCGAACGCACGAAGCGGCCGATGGCCTGCGCGAAGTACAGCGGGGTCGCGGCGTTGGTGGCGTAGACGCCCACCGCCAGCCGCGGCACGTCCACGCCTTCGGACACCATGCGTACCGCGACCATCCATTCGTCGTCGGAGGCCGCGAACGACGCGATGCGGGCCGACGAGCCGGCCTCGTCGGAGAGCACCAGGGTCGGCTTGCGCCCAGTGATCGACTCCAACAGTTCGGCGTAATCGCGGGCGCGCTCCTGATCGGTGGCGATCACCAGTCCCCCGGCATCGGGCACGCCGGAGGCGCGGAGCTTCTGCAGGCGCCGGTGCGCGGCCGTCAGTACCGCCGGAATCCAGTCGCCGTGCGGGTCCAGGGCGGTGCGCCAGGCGCGGGCGGTCTGCTCCGCCGACAGCGGCTCGCCCAGGCGCGCGGTGAACTCCTCGCCCGCACTGGTGCGCCAGCTCGCCTGCCCCGAGTAGGCCAGGAAGACCACCGGGCGGACCACGCCGTCGCGCAGGGCGTCGGAGTAACCGTAGGAGTGATCGGCGCGCGAGCGGGCGCCGCCGCCGGGCTCGGGGTCGTAGGTGACGAACGGGATCGGCGAGTCGTCGGACCGGAACGGAGTACCGGTGAGGGCGAGGCGACGTTCGGCGTCGGAGAACGCCTCCCGGATGCCGTCGCCCCACGACTTCGCGTCGCCGCCGTGGTGGATCTCGTCCAGGATCACCAGCGTGCGACGCGCCACGGTGCGCTCGCGATGCCGGTACGGATGCGCGGCGACCTGCGCATAGGTCAGCACCACACCGTTGAAATCGGAGCTGGTGGAGCCGGTGGAGTTGGAGAAGTTCGAGTCGAGGGCGATGCCCACCCGCGCCGCCGCCTGCGCCCACTGGTGCTTGAGGTGCTCGGTGGGCGCCACCACCGTGATGCGCTCGACGGTCTTGTCCGCCAACAGCTCGGCCGCCACCCGCAGCGCGAACGTGGTCTTACCTGCGCCGGGCGTTGCGACGGCCAGAAAGTCCGCCGGACGCGCGGTCAGGTACTTGGTGAGTGCGCGGCGCTGCCATGCGCGCAGCGATCCCCCAGCCGGTCGAGCCTGAGCAGGCTCGGACGGCGCGTCGGACACAGTGGAAATCAGCCCCGGTTCAGTCATATCGGGGTCGATTCTAGACCGTGCCGCCGACCGTCCCGCCACGCCGGAGACACGGCCCGGTGTCCGATTCCCCGCGGACATGGGCAATGCTGTTACTCATCAGCAACGATGAGCCGCGCTACGCCCAGCCGGACGCCGGACCCCCGTCCGACGACCGGCCCGGAGTGCTCGCCAAATCCTGGCGGCTGGTGTGGCGCACCACCGTGAAGTCGTGGGACGACGGCATCATCGGCTGGTCGGCGCAGGCCGCCTTCTGGCAGTCCCTGTCGCTGGTTCCGCTCCTACTCGGTGTACTCGGCAGCCTGGGCTACATCGGCGGTTGGTTCGGGCCCAACACCGTGGAGATCATCAGCGATCGCATCATCTCGTTCGCCGACAGCATCTTCACCGAGCAAGTGGTCGACGATCTGATCAAACCCACCCTGGACAATGTCCTCGGCCGGGGACGCGGTGCCGTGATCTCGGTGAGCTTCATCATGTCGCTGTGGGCCGGTTCGTCGGCGATGAGTTGCTTCGTGGCGGCCATCGTCACCGCGCACGACCAGCACCAGGTGCGCAACCCGGTGTGGCAGCGCATCTTCGCGCTGATCATCTACATCTTCTTTTTGATCACCGCGGTCATCGTGCTGCCGCTGGTGGCGCTGGGCCCCACCTATCTGCGCGAGATCGTGCCGGACGACTGGAGCAACGCGGTCAGCCTCCTCATCGAGTGGGGCTACTTCCCGTTCGTCGGTCTGCTGCTCATCGGCGCTCTGGTGCTGCTGTACCGCTTCGCGCTGCCCTATCCGCTGCCGTGGCTGCGCCTGGTGCCCGGCGCGTTCCTGGCCGGCGTCTTCTTCTGGCTGTCGGCGTACGTCCTGCGCGCCTACCTGACCGCTCTGGCGAACGTCGGGTACACCTACGGCGCCCTGGCCACGCCGATCGCGTTCCTGCTGTTCGGGTTCTTCCTCGGCTTCTCCATCGTGGTCGGCGCCGAGTTGAACGCCGCCATCCAGGAGCTGTGGCCGGCCGACGTGAACGGGCCGATGGTGCGTCAGTGGGTCTCGACGCAGACCACCGAGATCACCGATACCCTGCGGCGTCGCGCGATCCGGCCGGGCTGGCACCGGTCGAGCGGTCCTCCCGAGGGGAATGGACCGCCGCCGGATGCGTGAGCCCGGCCCGGGACTCGCGGACGGACCTACTTCTTGATGCGCGCGTACACCTTCTTGCATCGCTCGCACACCGGCGAGCCGGGCTTGGCCGACTTGGTCACCGGGAAGACCTCGCCGCAGAGCGCCACGACGTGCGTGCCCATCACCGCGCTCTCGGCGATCTTGTCCTTCTTCACGTAGTGAAAGACCTTGGGAGTGTCGTCGTCCTTCTCGGTCCGCTCGTCGTGGTCTGTGCGCTCGTCGAGATCGGGGCGCTCGATCGTCTTGGTGGTCATGGTCTCCATTGTGACGCACCCGGCGGCCGATGTGCACCGCGTACTGGGCATGTGCGCTGACCGCCCAGAAGTGGGACAGTGGATGCATGGCGACGGATATGGGTGGGACGAGCGGGCAGCACGACAATCGAGCGGATGCCTTCCTCATCACCCGCGCCGACACCAGCCTCGACGAACAGCACCGTGCACGCGTGCGGAAGTACCTGTTCATGATGAGCTTCCGACTGCCCGCCCTGGTGATCGCGGGCATCGTCTACGGCGTCACCGGCAGCGCCTGGTGGGCGGTGGGCATCATCCTGTTCTCCGTGCCGCTGCCGTGGATGGCCGTCCTGATCGCCAACGACCGACCGGCTCGCAAACACGGTGAGGTGCAGTACTACAAGTTCGGCGCCGGCCGCACTGTGGGACCGGGCGAACTGGCCGCCGAGGCTTCCGAGCCGGCGTGGCGGGTGATCGACGTCGAGCCCGACCAGCGCAAACCCGAGTGATCGGAGATTCCTTAGCGAACTCTCATGTCGGCCGGGAACCTTCTGGACCCGCGTGGCGTTAGACCAGATGAACGCATTGGTTGATCGTCGCCGACAGTAGGAGGCCGCATGTCCACCGCAATCCGCCCCGTCCCCACGCCCGAAGATCTGGACGCCCAGTCGCCGTCCGCGGATCTGGTGCGCGTCTACCTGAACGGTATCGGCCGGACCGCGCTGCTCAACGCCGAGCAAGAAGTGGAACTGGCCAAGCAGATCGAAGTGGGGCTGTACGCCAACCACCTCCTGAACACCCGCAAGCGCATGGGACCGGCGCGCAAGCGCGACCTCGCGATCCTGGTGCGTGAGGGCGAACGCGCCCGCGCCCACCTCCTCGAAGCGAACCTTCGCCTGGTGGTCTCGCTGGCCAAGCGCTACACCGGCCGCGGCATGCCGCTGCTGGATCTGATCCAGGAGGGCAACCTCGGTCTGATCCGCGCGATGGAGAAGTTCGATTACGCCAAGGGCTTCAAGTTCTCCACGTACGCCACCTGGTGGATCCGTCAGGCCATCACCCGCGGCATGGCCGACCAGAGCCGCACCATCCGGCTCCCCGTCCATCTGGTGGAGCAGGTCAACAAGATCTCGCGGATCCGTCGGGAACTGCACCAGCAGCTCGGACGGGAGGCGACCGACGAGGAACTGGCCGCCGAGACCGGTATCCCCGCCGAGAAGATCGCCGACCTGATGGACCACAGCCGCGATCCGGTGAGCCTGGACATGCCGGTCGGCAGCGACGAAGAGGCCCCGCTGGGCGACTTCATCGAGGACGCCGAGGCCACCTCCGCGGAGAACGCGGTGATCTCCAGCCTGCTGCACTCGGACATCCGTCTGGTGCTCGGCACGCTCGACGACCGGGAACGTCAGGTGATCACCATGCGCTTCGGCCTCGACGACGGGCAGCCGCGCACGCTCGACCAGATCGGCCGTTCGTTCGGGCTCTCCCGCGAACGCGTTCGGCAGATCGAGCGCGAGGTGATGGGCAAGCTGCGCGAAGGCGAGCGCGCCGACAAGCTGCGCGCCTACGCCAGCTGACTCAAGAACCCAGGCGTCGCGGTCCGGTGTCGGCGAGAGTCGGCACCGGACCGATGGCGAGTCGGGCGGCCAGCACCGCGGTGCCGTCGGCCGACGACAGGATCGGGTCCAGGCCCACCTCCCGGATCTCCGGGATCGCGTCGACCAGCGCCGAGACCCGCATCAGCAGATCCACCAGCGCGTCGATGTCGGCAGGCTGCTCACCGGCGGCCCCGGCGAGCAGTTCCGCCGAACGCGGTTCGGCCACCAGGTCGCGCGCATCGTCGACGGTGAGCGGCACCGCCCGGTAGCTCCGGTCGTCGAGCGTCTCGAACAGCCGACCGGACAGACCGAACGACACCACGGGTCCGAACGAGCGACTCTCGGTGACCTGGATGCAGACGCCCGGGCCCTTGGGCGCCATCCGCTGCACCTGCAGGGTGGACTCTCCGGTCAGGGCCTGCAGCTCGGCGAACGCGGTGATCACCGCGGTGGCGTCGGACAGGTCCAGGCGTGCGCCTTCACGGTCGAGACGACCGATCCATTCGCTGGCACCGGCCTTCACCGCCACCGGGAAGCCCAGTTCCCGCGCGGCCGCCGATGCCTCGTGGAGGGTGGACACTTCGCGGAACTCCACGATGTCGATGCCGTACCAGTGCAGCACCTCCGCCGTCTCGGTGGCGGTCAGTTCCCGTCCTCCGTCGCTCATCAGCTCGCGCACGTAGCTGCGCGCGTGCTCGGCGGCGATGCCGGGCAGTTCCACCGGAGCGGCATCCGGTCGCGACCGCCACTGGGCGTACCGCCAACTCATCGCGAGCGCGTGCGCGGCGCGTTCGGGCTCGGGGTACGACGGGATGGATCCGCGGGTGGGCACACCGCCCGGCCCCGGCACCGACAGACCGATCGGAATGCCTTCCACCGCAAGGAAAGTCGTCACGATCGGCTTGGTGGCCGACTCGGGCGAGTCTTCCGCGGCCGCCATCAACGACCGTGAGTACTCGGCGGTGTCGACGGCCACCGGGGGCACGAAGACCACGATCAGCGAGTCCACACCGGGATCGGCCAGCGCGTGCGACACGGCGTCGGTCAACTCCTGCTGCGGAGTCGCCGGCCCGAGGTCGACGAGCGACACCACGTCCAGACCCGAGCTACGCGCCGAATGCGCGGCCAGCGAGGCGATCACCGACGAGTTGCCGATGATCGCGGTCCGCGGTCCGGCCGGCAGCGGCTGATAGGCCAGCACGGCGGCGACGTCGAACAGTTCGGCCAGCGTGTCCACCTGCAGCACACCGGCCTGGGCCAGCACCATCTTCGCGATGCGGTCGTCGAGGGCGCCGAAACGTTCCTTCTGCTCCCCCACCCGCGTCATCGCGCCGCGCCCGGATTTGATGGCGACGACCGGCTTGTTACGGGTCACGCGCCGCGCGATGCGTCCGAACTTGCGCGGGTTGCCGAAGCTCTCGAGGTAGAGCAGGACCACGTCGGTGGCGTCGTCGGTGTCCCAGTACTGCAGCACATCGTTGCCGGACACGTCGGCACGGTTGCCCGCCGAGACGAAGGTCGACAGCCCGAGTCGACGGCCGGCCGCGTGATCGAGGATCGCGATGCCGAGGGCACCGGACTGACAGAAGAAGCCGACCCGCCCGGGTCCCGGGATCCGCGGCGCCAGCGTCGCGTTGAGCGCGATCTCCGGAGCGTTGTTCACCACGCCGAGGGCGTTCGGTCCCACCAGTCGCATGCCGTGGGCTCGCACCTGTTCCACCAGCGCGCGCTCGGCGACCAGGCCGTCGTCGCCGAGTTCGCCGAAGCCCGCCGACACCACCACGAGCGTCTTGACGCCCTTGGCCATACAGTCGTCGAGCACTTCGCCCATCCCGGCGGCCGGCACGGCCACCACTGCCAGGTCCACCGGGTCGGGGATGTCGATGACGCGCTCGTAGGCGCGGATGGCGCGCACCGAGCGCGCCTGGCCCGGGCCGTTGACCGGGTAGACCGGGCCGGTGAAGCCCGCGGCGATGAGGTTGGCCAACAGCACGTGGCCCACCTTCTTCGGATCGGTCGAGGCGCCGATCACGGCCACCGACTGGGGGCGCAGAAGATTCGCGATGCTGCGCGCCTCGGAGGCGCGTTCCCGCGCGTTGCGCACCGACGTCAGCGCGTCGGTGGGGTCGATCTCGAACTCCACGTGGACCGTGCTGCCGTCGAAGGCGCGGCTGATCTGATAGCCGGCGTCGCGGAACACGGCGACCATGTTCGGGTTCTCCGAGAGCACCTCGGCCTCGAACTTGGTGAAGCCGTTCTCCGCGGCGGCACCGGCCAGGTGCTCCAACAGCACCGGGCCCAGACCGCGACCCTGGTGCCCGTCGGCGACGACGAACGCGACCTCGGCCGAATGCGGCTTGCCGCTCTGCGCGAGGCCCTCGTACAGGCCCATGGCGATCACTTCGTCGCCCAGCCACGCGAGCAGCGCGACGCGGTCCCGATAGTCGACGGTGGTCATCCGCACCACTTCGCGGGGCGGCAGCTTCGGGGTGGGCCCGAAGTAGCGCAGGTAGCGGGTGCGTTCGGACAGCCCCTCGTGGAAACGCACCAGCGCGTCGGCATCGGCCGGGGTGATCGGACGCAGGTGCACCACGCCGCCGTCGGAGGCGAGGGCGTCCGCCGCCCAGTGCCGCGGATAGTCGACGGCCGCCGAACCGGTCGAAACCGGTTCGGTCACAACAGCTTCGGGTGCAGCAGCGTCGGCCGCGGCAGCGTCCGGTGTCGGCTGGTCAGTCACGAGGATCCTCCGGGTCGAGTCCGTGCAGGGGGAAGACGGCGCGTCGGGTCGCCAGAATGGCGCGATCGGTCTGCTGCTGGGCCGCCTCGGTGATGCCGTCGGGCGGGGCCGCCCCCGCGTCACCGTCCCAGGGCACGTAGTCCACGTCGCCGTTATCGCCCATCATGGCAACCGGCGGCCGCGCATAGTCGGGATGCACGTGCTCGGTCATCTCCACCGCGCCTTCCAGCCACTCGGCACCCACCGGTGTGGTGAAGTCCACGTCGCGGTCGAGCACGGTCGCGATCAGGTGCGTCCACGCGCGCGGCACCACGTTGATCACGCCGTAGCCGCCACCGCCGACCGCGATCAGCCTGCCTTCGCAGTACTTGTCGGCCAGATCGCGCAGTGCCCGCATGGCCATCGTCTGACCGTCGACGGTCAGCGCCAGATCGGTCAGCGGATCGGCGCGATGACTGTCCACCCCGACCTGCGCGAGAATGATCTGCGGTTTGAAGGCGGCGATCATCGACGGCACGGTCGCGTGAAATGCCCTCAGCCACAAGCGATCCTGGGTGCCCGGCATCAGTGCGACGTTGACCATCGAGCCGGCCGCGGCGTCCGCCCCCACCTCGGTGGCCCAGCCGGTACCCGGCCACAGGGTGGCCGGATGCTGGTGCACGGAGATGGTCATCACCCGCGGATCGTGCTCGAACTGCACCTGCACGCCGTCGCCGTGGTGCGCATCGATGTCGACGTAGGCGATGCGGTCGTAGCCCTGCGCCAACAGCCACTCGATGGCGATCGACGCGTCGTTGTAGATGCAGAAACCGGCCGCGTGTCCGGGCATCGCATGGTGCATGCCGCCGCCGATGTTCACAGCGCGTTGCACCGCGCCCGAATGCACCGCCTGCGCGGCCGCCAGCGTGCCGCCCACCAGCATCGAACCGGCCTCGTGCATGCGGTCGAAGACCGGATTGTCCTCGCTGCCCAGCCCGAACAGCCGCTCCAGAATCGGTCCGCTCAGCGACGCCGTGCCGGAACCGACCGCGCGCACCGCGTCGATGTAGCCCTGGGTGTGCACGGTGCGCAGGATGTCGTCGTCCACCGGCAGCGGCGGCAACGGATCCACGCCGTCGAGCACGCCGAGTCCGCGGGCCAGATCCATCGTCAAGGCGAGCCGGATCGGGCTCATCGGGTGTGTGAACGCCCACTTGTAGTCGAGGAACTCGTCGCTCCAAATCACCGCTGTCTGCACTGCACGATCCCTTCGCCCATCACACCCAGCACGCTAGTGCCTCACCTGTCACGTTATCCGGGTAACCTGGTCGTTGGCGAAAGGACTGAAGCTCACGTGAACGAACTCGTCGACACCACCGAGATGTATCTGCGCACGATTTATGACCTCGAAGAGGAGGGGATCATCCCACTGCGCGCCCGCATCGCGGAGCGACTCGAGCAGAGCGGACCCACCGTCTCGCAAACGGTGGCGCGGATGGAGCGCGACGGCCTGGTTCGCGTCGGCGGCGACCGCCAGCTCCAACTGACCCCCGCCGGCCGCGCGCTGGCGGTCTCTGTGATGCGCAAGCATCGCCTGGCCGAGCGCCTCCTGGTCGACGTGATCGGCCTGCCCTGGGACGAGGTGCACGACGAGGCCTGCCGCTGGGAGCACGTGATGAGCGAGAACGTCGAGCGCCGACTGCTCGAAGTGCTCGACAACCCCACGGTCTCCCCGTACGGCAACCCGATCCCCGGTCTCGAGGAGCTCGGCGTGAAGGTGACGCTGCCTGCCGACAAGTCCGAGCGGCTCGTCGAAATGCCCGCGGGCGAATCGGTGGTGATCGTGCGCCGGATGGCCGAGCACGTCCAAGCCGATGCCGAGCTCATCACCGAACTACGGGAGGCCGGCGTGGTGCCGAACGCCCGTGTCCGCGTGGTGGTCAGCCCACGGTCGGTGCAGATCAGCAGCCCCGGCCACGAGGGCCTCACGCTGTCCTCGGAGATGGCGCACGCGATCTTCGTCGAACGCGTCTAGCGCTCGTACCCGGCTAGAACGGCGGCTCGCCCAACTCACGGGCCGCGTCGTACTCGGCCCAGGTCGCCGCCTCCTCGGCGGCGACCTGCCGGGTCCGCTCCGCCGCCCGCTCTTCGTAATTGGCCGTGCGCTGCGCTCGACGACGGGCGTGCTTGGCCGCGGCGCGCGTGCGGGAACGCTGCGGACCGTCCGCCAGGCTGCTCGTCGCAGTCCCGGTCGCGGCCTGCTGGGCGAGTTGGTGGCGGCACCGCAGGTCGGCGAGTTGCGGGAACAGCCACTGGTTCGGCGCGAGCAGTTCGACGGTGATGCCTCCGGGGGTCGTCACGCTGGAGTGATACCGGCCGTTCTCGTCGATCCAGAGCTCGTCGAGGAAGCCGGTCAGATGGGTTTTCATCAGATGATGGAAGCGACACTTTGGTAGCAGATTGCAAACGCACGTGGGCCCGCCCTGGCTGGGGCAGATGTTGTCGAACTCGGCCACGTGGTCCAGATCGCACGCGAAAGCGGCCCGTTCGCAACCGGGGATGGAGCAGGTACCCCACAGGAAGCGTGCGACGAGGTCGGTGAGCAGGCTCGGGCGGTACGGATCGCTCGGCAGCGCGGTGTTCGCGATCAGGAAGCGCAGCGGCGGACTGGTTTCGTCGTCGGATTCGCTTGCGACCGTGCCGCTTTTGTCGATTTTCGGATCGGGGCGTGCGCCATCGGCCCGGCACTCGTCCGGGCTGTCGGGGCGGGGTCCTTTTCGGTGGACCGCCGCTTCGTCGAGGTCGTCGTCGCCGATCGGATCGGCTGCGGAATCGGGTTCGAGGAGATCGCCGAGGTCGTGCTGGTGGATCACCGAGTCGTCGCGCTCGACGATCTGCCGTACATGGTCACCGGAGACAGGGCCGTACCCGTCGAGGTAGCCGCACTGGTCGCCGCCGTCGAGGGTGGTGGCGTCGCAGAGGACGTGCACGACGATCCGTGCGGCGCGGGTGTCGAGCTGGACGTCGCTGATCTGCGCGGTGCAGCCGTCGCTCTCGCAGTGGCAGGTGAACGGGATGCGCTGCAGCAGAGCAATCGCCGCGTCGGAGCGGGCTTGCGCTTTGGTCCGTGGATCGGCCGGGCACAGCCCGGCGATGACGGCGTCGAGCATCTGCCGGACGAGACGCACATCTTCCGCGGTGGCGGTGATGGAGATCTGCGCCATCCCGCTGTCCAACGCCTGGAAACCTACGTTCCGCGATGCCTTCGCGCGGTCGCGGTCGAGTTTCTCGGCGTCCGGGTCGTACTCGGCGACGAGTTTGCGGGCCATGTGGCCGGTCTTGGTGATCGACATCGACGACACTCCGCCGCGCAGGCCCATGATCTGCAGCGCCAGGGTCTGGTCGATGAGCGCCATGGTCTCGTCATCGCGGACGAGTTGGGTTTCGCTGACGATCCGGTGGAACCGGGCCCTGTCGATCAGGCCGAGCCGCATCGTCGAGAACACCGCCGGGAGCCGGTCGCGGGCGCAGACGGCGTCGTCGAGCAGGCTGCGCGCGAAGTGATCGGTGCTGTCCAGACTCATCTGCAGTTCGAGCGCAGTCTGCGCCTCCAGGTCGAGGATGGAGCGCTGGGTCACCGCGACGTTCTTACTGACCGCTTGGACGTGGTCGAACATCGACAGGGCGAACTGGAACAGCCGCCAGTCCAGGTAGCAGTGGCCGTTCTTGATCGCGTGGACGGCCTCGGCGAGGTCACCGGTGGACAGTTCCGCGAGAGAAACGGTGGCCGCGGGCATGCCGACGGAAGCCAAGTCCGCCTTCGGCCAGGCGGAAGCGGCGAGCTTCGTCATGCCTACTCACCTCCCCAAGCGAGTCAGCCACACTGATCGATCTGGTGTGCTAACTCCACGTTACGCCGATCCACCTAATAGAACAAGCATTCGAGGATGTTTATTTCCCGGATCTTCAGAAATCTTTTCCGCCATCGGGCCGCACAGTTCGGCGCAGGCATGTCCAGATCTCTCCCTTCGATCAGATGAACTTCCGTCATCCAGAACGATGAACTGTCGACCTGGAACGTTGTCAGAACGTCGATGAGCAGCATTCCTTCTATAGCTTCGCCAAGAACACGTCCGACCGGGCGTAGTCAGATTGTCGAAGGGACAGAAGTTCATGAAGCATGCCACTCGTATGGCCACCGGTGTCGGGGCCGCGCTCGCCGTCGCCGGACTGATCGGCGGCGCCGGCCTCGCCGACGCCGCGATCAAGGCTAACAACCACACCGCGTCGGGCTCGGTGTCCGGCGACCGCATCACCGTCACCGTCAAGAACACCTCGACGACGACCGGGTATTACAGCGCCTCGGCAATGGCCGGCGACCTCGAGAAAGAAATGGATCTCATCCTCGACTGGAACCGCAACGGCGATCACGAACAGCCGGCGCCCGATGACGTCGTTGCGGCTAAAGCCAAGATTGAAAAGGCAGACACGACCAGCTCCGGCGAGCAGCCCACGCTGGTGCCCGCAGGACAGACCGGAAACCTTGCGCTCGCTACGCCGGGCACCGGAAGCGCCTACACGATCATGACTTCCTGCGTTACGGACGTGCTCGGCAACCCGCAGGCGGAACTCAGCACCTTTGTTCTCACGCGTTCGGGCGGCGGCAACACCGGCGGCGCGGACAGCGGCAGCTTGGGCGGCGGCCTCGGCAGCCTGAGCGGCCTGTTCTGATCCGCTGAGACGGTTCCGCCCTCCCCGGTCGCCTATGACGGCGGCCGGTGGAGGGCGGCCAGCAGCGCGGCGACCGCGTCGGGATCCGGCTGATAGGCCGGGAAGTAGCAGCACACTTCGTCGGCGAAGTCGCCGAATCGGCGACTGATCTCGGCGGCGCAGTCGGCGGGGCTGCCGACGACGCCGATCCGCGCGACCATGTCGTCGGTGATCAGCGCGCGCATCGCGGCGTAGTCGCCGGTCTTGGACAGCCGATTCAGTACCGGGTGCAGCTCGCCCCAGCCCTCGGCGTCGAGCACCGGGCGGTAGGCCGGCGTAGAGCCGTAGAAGGCGATGAGGACCGCGACACCGTCGATCGCGGCGCGCAGTTCGGCGTCGTCGCGTCCGACGGCGACCATCGCCTGGCCGATGATGGGGAAGTTCGCGCGCGTCCGCCCGGAGCGACGCAAGCCCTCGTCGATCGCCGGCAGGGTGCGGTCGGTGAGGTGACGAACCGTGTTGAACGGCATGACGAGCAGTCCGTCGGCCACTTCGGCCGCGGTCCGCGTCATGATCGGTCCGAGCGCGCCCATCAGCACGGGCGGCGGGCCGAACGGATTGGGCCCGGGGTCGAAGTTCGGCGGCATCAGCGTGTGCGTGTGGAACGTGCCGCGGAAGTCCAGCGGCTGCGCCCTCTCCCAGGCCGCGAGGACCGCCTGCACCGCGCGGACGGTCTCGCCGAGGAACCGCGCGGGCGGATGCCACGCGGCGCCGTAGCGTTTCTCGATGTGCACCTTGATCTGGGTGCCGAGCCCGAGCCGGAAGCGGCCCTCGCTGTAGGCCTGCAGGTCGTACGCGGAGTGGGCCAGGTGCACGGGGCTGCGCGGCCCGGCGATCGCGACGTTCGTCATCAACTCCAGCGACGTGGTGCCGGCGGCGACGGACAGCGGCAGGAAGACATCGTGCGGCCCCTCGAAGGTGAACGCACCGTCGGCGCCGAGCGCGGCGAGTTCCCGCGCGTGCTCGGCCGCGCGCGGCAGGGAACCGTCGAGCTGCAGATGTACCTTCACCGGTGCCACCCTTGCACAACTCAGCCGGCCGGGGTGCGTGTCTGCGGTGGAAGCCCGACGCCCAGGTCCTCGCCGAGGCTGAACGAATACTCCAGCACCTCCCCCAGCCCGGTCGGCCGCATGCCGTGCAGCAGCGCGGTGTGCACCAGCTGCGCGAGGTGGTACTCGGGATCCAGATCCAGTGCGCGTTCGACGGCGACGCTGGCGAACGCCCCTTCCCCGGACATGTAGTACAGGTGGCCGAGCAGGGTGGCCGCCGCGGCCCCCGGTCGACCGATCAGGCTGCGCGCCAAGCGCATCCACAGTTGTTCGGCCCGATCGCGCAGGTCGGTGAGCGAGAGCGCGAGGAGGACGTCGCGCGTATGCACCGAGCAGAGCGCCTCCGCGAGGGCATTCACCTCCGCGCACGACAGGTCGCCGTCGGCGCCGCGCCGCACCTGCCGCAGCACCAGCCGCGCGCCCGCCGCATCGGCTGCGCCCGGCGGCGCGGGCGCGACCATCGGCAGCACCGGCCGACAGGTGGTCGAATCGCAGTGTGCGCGCGGCTCGAGCACCGCGGCGAGGTCGTCGCGGCGCTCCAGGATGCGGCGTCCACCGAACACCGCGCGCTGCAGCGCGACGGGCGACATCAACGGATCGCTGAGCCGGCCGTGCGGCGCCACCTCCCCGGCGAACGGTGCGGGCGGACGCGAACGGCCCGCCCGACAGCGCGGCTCCCAACTGGTGAACCACCGTGCGCCCGTGGCCATTTCACCGATCACGAAGCCGGCCGACAAACCGCCCACCGCGGTGAAACTGCGTTCGACCGCGCGAAAGACCGCCGGATAGTCATCGGCCCGCGCATCGACCACCACCGCGACCACGCCGACGGCACCGTAGCCGGCGACGATCGTGCCCAGGTTCGCGATGCTGTCGCGCAGGACCGGGGCGGGCTTGCCGTCGGGCAGCAGCTCCAGATCCAGGCGCAGGGTCACCATCAACGTCCGGGAATCGGCGAAGGCCAGCAGGACCAGGGAGCGCTCGGGCCGGAAGCCGAGCAGCCCGGGGACCGCGGAGAGCAGTGGATCCGGATCGACCTGCAGGGCCGAGCCGTCGGACAGGAAGTGCGGTAGCGATGTCATGCATCCAGACTCGGCTCGGCGAGCGGGCCACGGCAGGGCCGAACCGCGGCGGTGTGGACAACAGTGGTTGCCCACAGGAGATCGCCGGGCCCCGGTGTGGAGCGCACGGGGCGGGGTCTAGCGTGCCCCGACCAGTCCGGTCGTCACACGCTGGGTCAGGGCTTCCCGCCGAAAGCGTGGGCCACCGCGGTCGCGAAGAAGTCGGCGGTCGCTGCGTTGTCGGTATCCGACGGCGTGCCGAGCATCCGCAACTGAACCACCAGGCGGACGTCGCCGCGCTGGGCCACCCACTGCGCCACGGTGGTCACCGTGTCCGAGCCCGGGGAGCGCAGCGTGCGCACCAGAGCCAGCGTGGTGACGTCGCCGTCGGCCCTCAGTTCGTCGGTGAGCTCGCTGCGGATCTCCTGCTGCCCCGTCGGGCCGCCGCGGAACTCGGGGCAGCCGCGCACCGCAGAAGCCAAGGCCTGCAACGATTCCGGCGATCGCACCACCATCTCGGTAAGCGTGCTGCTCTGGGCCGGCCCCGGACCGACGAGCACTACCGCGGTCGCGGTGTCGACCGCGGCGGGTGTGCACTCGGGCGGATTCACATCGCCGGTGGACGGTCGCAGCGTGATGTCGGAGACCGCGCCGGCCACCTGCGGGGCGGGCACCGGCGTCGCAGGCCCCGCCGGGAAGCTGTCCGCGGGCACCATCAGCGGGGTGTAGTCCGGTGCGGGTTCAGCGGATCCGGAGACCGAGCAGCCCGTCGCCAGGAGAACCACAGCGACAACTGCCGCCACAGAGGTAACAATTCTCACCACCCCACTGTGTCATCTTCGGGACCGACCGCGCGGGAATGACCCACCGTGGTTCGGCGTTACATGCATAGAGTTCCCGAACCTGGGACAATGCTCATCTGGTCTCACGCGCGGCGCGAGACCGCCGACGAAGGGAGCACCCCGATGGACGAGCAGGAGAACCGCTCGCTGTACGAGCTCGAGTTCCCCGCGCCTGCCGTGGCCGATCCGCAGGGCGAGGGCCCCGTGTTGATCCACGCGTTGGACGGCTTCGCCGATGCCGGACACGCTGTCGCGCTGGCCGCCACCCACCTGCGCGAGGCGCTCGACTGCGAACTCGTCGCGACGTTCAACGCCGACGAACTGATCGACTACCGCTCGCGTCGACCGCTGATCTCCTTCACCGGCGAGAAGTTCGACGGCATCGAGATGCCGCGCCTCACCATGCACGCCCTGGTCGACAACGAGGGCACCGGTTTTCTGCTGCTGGACGGCTCTGAGCCGGACCTGCGCTGGGACCAGTTCACCACCGCCATCGCGGCCCTCGCCGAGCGTTTCGGCGTGAGCCAGGTGGTCGGCATGAACGCGATCCCGATGGCCGTGCCGCACACCCGCCCGTCGGGCGTGATCGGGCACGGCAGCGACACCGCCGCTCTCGGCGACATGCCGCGCTGGGGCAACGAGATGAAGCTGCCCGCGAGCGCGTCCATGCTGCTGGAACTGCGCCTTGCCGAGGCCGGTTACCGCACCGTGGGCCTGTCCGCACATGTGCCGCACTACCTCGCGCAGACCAATTACCCGGCCGCCTCGGCCGCACTGTTGGCCGCTTTGGGTCAGGTCTCCGGACTCGACCTGCCGATCGCCGCACTCGAGAACGCCGCGGCCAAGGTGGCCGAGCAGATCGACGAGGAAGTCACCGGCAACGCCGAGATCAGCACCGTGGTGACAGCACTGGAGCAGCAGTACGACGCCTACCTGAAGGCCAAGGCCGACCGCGAGCTGCTGGCCGCCGACGAGGAGGATCTGCCCTCCGGCGACGAACTCGGGGCCGAGTTCGAGCGCTTCCTGGCCGAGCACGCGGCCGAGTTCGACCGCCCGAGCAATCCCGACGAAGAGGACACCCCCTGAGCGAGCAGAGTCCGCTTACTCCCCTGTCCGACGAGACCGCCGCCTTCGAGCATTTCCTTGCTTGGTGGGCGGCGCGGGGCATCGATCTCTACCCGCATCAGGAAGAGGCCTTGCTCGAGCTGATCTCCGGCGCCAACGTGATCTTGGCGACGCCGACCGGTTCGGGCAAGTCTCTCGTCGCCTCCGGCGCGGTCTATTTCGCCCGCTGTCGCGGTCAGCGCGCGTACTACACCGCCCCCATCAAGGCGCTCGTGAGCGAGAAGTTCTTCGATCTGT
Organism: Gordonia alkaliphila; assembly: GCF_039542465.1. NCBI lineage: Bacteria > Bacillati > Actinomycetota > Actinomycetes > Mycobacteriales > Gordoniaceae > Gordonia > Gordonia alkaliphila. The sequence continues at coordinate 224,122 of NZ_BAABIE010000002.1, forward strand.
GCGAGCAGTTCGGCGCGGAGAACGTGGGCCTGATGACCGGCGACGCCAGCGTCAACACCGACGCCCCCATCGTGTGCGCGACGGCGGAGATCGTCGCCAACATCGCCCTGCGCGACGGTCCGAACTCCGACGTCGGCGTGCTGGTGGCCGACGAGTTCCACTACTACGGCGAATCCGATCGCGGCTGGGCCTGGCAGGTCCCGCTCATCGAACTGCCGCACACCCAGTTCCTGCTGATGTCGGCCACCCTGGGCGACGTCGACTTCTTCGCCGAGGACCTGACCCGTCGCACCGGCCGGTCCACCGTCGAAGTGACCGGCGCGCAGCGGCCGGTGCCGCTGGAGTACCGGTACGCGACCACTCCGATCCACGAAACCATCGAAGAGCTGATCACCAAGGGCCAGGCCCCGGTCTACGTGGTGCACTTCACCCAGGCGCACGCCGTCGAACGGGCCCAGGCGCTCACCTCGGCCAAGATCTGCACCAAGGAGGAGAAGGCGGCCATCGTCGAGGCGATCGGCGACTTCGAGTTCCGCACCGGATTCGGCGACACCCTCTCTAAACTGCTGCGCGCGGGCATCGGCGTCCACCACGCCGGCATGCTGCCGCGTTATCGCCGCCTCGTCGAACGGCTGGCCCAGGCCGGCCTGCTGAAGGTGGTGGCCGGTACCGACACCCTCGGGGTGGGCATCAACGTGCCCATCCGGACCGTGCTGTTCGCCGGGCTCACCAAGTACGACGGCCACCGGGTGCGCCGCCTGCGGGCCCGCGAGTTCCACCAGATCGCCGGTCGCGCCGGTCGCGCCGGCTTCGACACCATCGGCTACGTGGTGGCCCAGGCCCCCGAGCACGACGTGGAGAACGCCCGCCTCGTCGCCAAGGCCGGCGACGATCCGAAGAAGCTGCGAAAGCTGGTGCGCCGCAAGCCCCCCGAGGGCTTCGTCGGCTGGGGCGAGCAGACCTTCTTCACGCTGGTCGACGCACCCGACGAACAGCTGCGTTCGCACTTCCGGATCACCACCGCCATGCTGATGGAGGTCCTGGAACGGCCCGGCGACTGCTTCGCCGCGCTGCGCCACCTGCTCGAAGAGAATCACGAGCCGCGCAAGCGGCAATTGCGTCACATCAAGCACACCATCGCCCTGTACCGCGACCTCGTGGAGACCGGCATCGTGACCCGCCTGGACGCGCCCGCCGCCGACGGCAAGAGGGTGGAGATCTCGGTGGACCTGCCGGAGAACTTCGCCCTCACCAACCCGTTGTCGGCGTTCGCGGTGGCGGCCTTCGATCTGCTCGATCCCGAGTCGGACACCTTCACCCTCGACGTGGTCTCCATCCTCGAATCGACGCTCGACGACCCGCGGCAGGTACTGATGGCCCAGCGCAAGCGGGCCCGGGACGTCGCGATGGCCGAAATGAAGGCCGACGGCCTCGAGTACGAGGAGCGGATGGAGCGACTGGAGGAGATCACCTGGCCGCAGCCGCTCGCCGAGGAGATCGACTTCGCCTACCAGACCTACAAGGCCGGGCACCCGTGGCTCGCGAACACCCCGCCGTCGCCGAAGTCGGTGCTGCGGTACATGCGCGAGCGATCGATGACCTTCACCGAGCTGGTCAGCGAGTTCGGTCTGCAGCGCAGCGAGGGCGTGGTCCTGCGCTACCTCACCGACTGTTACCGCGCGCTGCGCAGCGGCCTGCCGATGTCGGCGGTGACCGACGACATCGAAGACCTCACCGACGAACTCGCCGACCTGATCCGCGGCGTGGACTCCAGCCTGATCGACGAGTGGGAGACGCTCACCGCCCAGGACGCCACGACCGCCTAGAGGTCCACTGACCCTAGACCAGGGTCACCTCGCCGGTGCCTGCGGCCAGCGCGGCGATCTCGGTGGCGAGTTCCGCGTAGGCCTCCCCACGCCCGGACGAGGTGCGATAGACCAATCCGATGCGACGGCCCGGCCGCGGCCGAGTGAACTCGGCGATGGACAACCCGCCGGAGGCCGTCTCCACCGCGACCGCCGTCCGGGGGATCAGCGTGACGCCGAGGCCGCCCTCCACGCACTGCACCGCGGTGGTCAACGATGCCGCCCGGGTCTGCCGCACATCCGGGTTCACCCCCGCGAGCTGGCAGACCTCGAGCGCCTGATCGCGCAGGCAGTGCCCTTCGTCGAGCAGCAGCAGCGGCAGGTCTTCCAGCATCGCCGGCGGCAGCCGCTTGCGGCCGGCCAGGCGGTGCCCGCTGGGCAGGGCGAGCACGAAGTCCTCGTGATACATCGGGATCTCGCCCATGCCCGGGGCGTTGGTCGGCAGGGCCAGCACCGCCGCATCGAGGGTGCCTTCGCGGAGCTGATCGAGCAGCCGAGCGGTCTGATCCTCCACCACCCGCAGGTCCAATTCCGGATGCACTTCCGGCAGGCCGTGCAGCAGGCGCGGCAGCAGATAGGGCGCGATCGTCGGGATCAGACCGAGTCGCATCGGGCCGCGCAACGGGTCGGCCTCACCGGCCGCGACGGCGAGGAGGTTGTCGATTCCGTCGCACGCGGCGATCGCCGACGGCAGTAGTCGCCGCCCCTCTGCGGTGAGCATCACGCGGCGCGTTGTGCGCTCCACCAGTTGCACGCCGAGACCCGCTTCGAGGCCGGCCAGGGCTTGCGACAGCGAGGGCTGACTCACGCCCAGTTCGGTTGCGGCAGAACCGAAGTGCAGCTTCTTGGCCACCGCGACGAAGGCGCGCAGTCCGCCCACCGACGGCTGATAACTCTGATTCATCATGCCTATCAATATAGTGCCTATCATCACGTTTCGCTTTTAGAGCGAATGAGGCAAAATAGAAGACACCGCACCCCCAACGATCAAGGAGTCATGACATGGCGCTGCTTACCATCGGCGATCAGTTCCCCGAGTACAACCTCACCGCTGTGATCGGTGGCGACCTCTCCAAGGTCGACGCCCAGCAGCCGGACGACTACTTCACCACCGTCTCGAGCGACGACTACAAGGGCAAGTGGCGCGTGGTCTTCTTCTGGCCGAAGGACTTCACCTTCGTGTGCCCCACCGAGATCGCTGCCTTCGGCAAGCTGAACGACGAGTTCGCCGACCGCGACACCCAGGTGCTCGGCGCCTCGGTCGACAACGAGTTCGTGCACTTCCAGTGGCGCGCACAGCACGAGGATCTGAAGACCCTCCCCTTCCCCATGCTGAGCGACCTGAAGCGTGAGCTCGTCGAGGCCACCGGCGTCCTGAACGCCGACGGTGTCGCCGATCGCGCGACCTTCATCGTCGACCCGAACAACGAGGTCCAGTTCGTCTCGGTCACCGCCGGTTCGGTCGGCCGCAACGTCGACGAGGTCCTGCGCGTCCTCGACGCCCTCCAGTCCGACGAGCTGTGCGCCTGCAACTGGAAGAAGGGTGACCCGACCATCGACGCCGGCGAGCTCATGAGCGCCTCGGCCTGATTCGGAGTACCACGATGAGCATTGACAACCTCAAGGAAGCTCTTCCCGAGTACGCCAAGGACCTGAAGCTGAACCTCAGCTCGATCAGCCGCACCACCGTGCTGAACGAGGAGCAGCTGTGGGGCTCCCTGCTCGCGTGCGCCGCCGCGACCCGCAACGCCACCGTGTTGCGCGAGATCGCCGACGAGGCGGCCGACAACCTGTCGGCCGAGGCCTACAACGCCGCCCTCGGCGCCGCATCGATCATGGGCATGAACAACGTCTTCTACCGGGGACGCGGTTACCTCGGCAAGTACGACGATCTGCGCCCGGGCCTGCGGATGAACATCATCGGCAACCCCGGTGTGGACAAGGCCCTGTTCGAGCTGTGGTCGATGGCCGTGTCGGCCATGAACGGCTGCGAGCACTGCGTCGCCGCCCACGAGAACGTGGTCCGCGAGGCCGGACTCGAGCGCGAAGCGGTGTTCGAGGCCCTCAAAGTCGCGTCCATCGTGCAGGGCGTCGCCCAGGCCGTCTCCATCGCCGAGACCCTGAGCTGAGCCGCCTGCTCTGAGAAGTCAGTACACGTGAAAGGCCCCCGCCGTAGCGGGGGCCTTTCACGTTGCTGTGTCGGTCAGGACAGCGCGGCGGCGAAGCGCTCGGCCATCTCGTTGACCTCGGCGGTGGTCATCACGAAGGCCGGCGAGATCTGCAGTGCGCCCATGCCCGCAGCGCGACCGGCGACGCCGTTCTTCCGCAGACGCAACACGGCGGCCTGAGCGTCGGACGGATCGGCCAGCTGCACGCCGGTCACCGCGCCCACGCCGGTACGCACCTCGGCCACCGCATCCAGTTCGGCGAGCGGTGCGAACGCCGCCGCCAGGTCGCCTTCGAGGCGGGTCGCCTCGTCGAGCAGACCCTCGCGCTCGATGATGTCGAAGTTGGCCATCGCCGCGGCGGCCGCGCCGTAGTGCCCGCCGTAGGTGTAGCCGTGTCGCCACCAGGTGCCGCCGGCGAAGAACGGTTCGGCGATGTGCGGCGCCGCGATCATCGCGCCCATGGGCACGTAGCCGCTGGTGAGACCCTTGGCCGAGGTGATCATGTCCGGTGCCAGATCGAAGCGGCTCGACGCGAACCAGTGACCGTGCCCGATACGGCCGTACCCGGTGACCACCTCGTCGGCGATGAACAGGACGTCGTGCTCGCGGCAAATGTCGCGCACCTCGCGGAGGTAGCCGTCCGGCGGCAGGTAGATGCCGCCGGCGCCGATGATCGGCTCGGCGATGAACGCGGCCACGTTCTCCGCGCCCACCCGCTCGATCACGCCGAGCAGCGCCTTGGCGTCGTCCCACTCGATGTTCTCGGTGTCCGGCATGAACTCGGGGCCGTAGCCCTCCCGGTTCAGCGGAATGCCGGCCAGCGCGGTACCGCCGATGTGCATGCCGTGGTACGCCTTGCTGCGGGAGACGACGAGCCGCTTCTCGGGCCGGCCCAGCTCCGTCCAGTAGCGGCGGGCGAGCTTCACCGCGGTATCGACCGCGTCACTGCCGCCCGAGGTGAACATCACCTTGGAGCCCGGCACCGGCGCCATCGCCGCCACCCGCTCGGCGAGCGCGATCAGACCGTCCCCCGCGTAGTCGCCGAAGTTCGAGTAGTGCGCCACCGTCGAGAGCTGACGGCCGACGGCCTCGCCGATCTCGGTGCGCCCGTGGCCCACGTTCGTGAACCAGAGGCCGGCGGTCGCATCCAGATACTCGTTGCCCGCATCGTCGTAGATCCGGACGCCCTCACCTCGAGTGATGACGAACGGCCCGTTGTCGGTGACCATGCCCATGTCGGCGAATCCATGCCAAAGAGAACCCATGGCTACCACTATTCCACGGCGACGTCCGATTTCCCGGCGGGCCCCGGTTCCCGGTCATCACGCTCGGATGCGCCGCTCGCCGATGCGGCCCCATAGACTCGGAGCCATCATGGCTGTCCCCGTCCTCACCTTCCCGCCGGAGCTTCCGGTCAGCGCCTCCCGCGACGAGATCTCCCGCGCCATCGCCGACCATCAGGTGGTGGTGATCGCCGGTGAGACCGGTTCGGGCAAGACCACGCAGCTGCCGAAGATCTGCCTGGCGCTGGGCCGCGAGTCGATCGGGCACACGCAGCCGCGACGCATCGCCGCCACCTCGGTGGCCCGCCGCATCGCCGACGAGACGCAGACCGAACTGGGCGACGTGGTGGGCTACAGCGTCCGGTTCTCCGACAAGTCCGGCAAGCACACCAAGATCCGCGTGATGACCGACGGTATCCTGCTGCGGGAGATCACCTCCGACCCGAAGCTGTCCCGCTACGACACGATCATCATCGACGAGGCCCACGAACGCAGCCTCAACATCGACTTCCTGCTCGGCTATCTCAAGCGCCTGCTGCCGTCCCGCCCGGACCTCAAGGTGATCATCACCTCGGCCACCATCGAGCCGGACCGCTTCGCCCGGCATTTCGCCGGCCCCGACGAGGACGTCCCGATCCTCGAGGTGTCCGGCCGCACCTACCCCGTCGAAGTGCGGTACCGACCGCCGGTGTCCGACGACGAGGACCATGCCGACCTCGACCAGATTGCCGCGATCGACGCCGCGGTCAGCGAACTGTGGTCGTCCGGCCGCGGCGACATCCTCGTCTTCCTGCCGACCGAGCGCGATATCCGCGACACCGCCGACGCCCTGTCCCGGCGCAGCGGAGCCGAGATCGTGCCGCTGTACGCCCGCCTGTCGGTCGCCGAGCAGCAGAAGATCTTCACGCCGTCCGACGGACGGCGCATCGTGCTGTCGACCAACGTCGCCGAGACCTCGCTGACCGTGCCCGGCATCCGGTACGTCATCGACACCGGCACCGCCCGCATCTCGCGCTACTCCACCCGCACCAAGGTGACGCGCCTGCCCATCGAGAAGGTCTCCCAGGCCAGCGCCCGCCAGCGCGCCGGCCGGTGCGGCCGCGTGGCGCCCGGCATCTGCATCCGCCTGTACTCCGAGGACGACTTCGACGCCCGCCCCGAATACACCGACCCGGAGATCCTGCGCGCCAACCTGGCCGCGGTGATCCTGTCGATGCTGTCACTGCGGCTGGGCGACGTCGCCGAGTTCCCGTTCGTCCAGCCACCCGAGCAGCGGGCGATCAACGGCGGCATGACGCTGCTGTCCGAGCTCGGTGCGGTCACCGGCACCGATTCGGCGCAGGCGCGGCTCACCAAGACCGGACGCGACCTGGCGCGCCTGCCGATCGACCCGCGCCTGGCCCGCATGCTGGTGGCCGGTCACGAGAACGGCTGTCTCGACCACATCCTGCCGATCGCCGCGGCGCTGTCGCTGCCGGACGTCCGAGAGTTCCCCTCCGACAAGCGCGAGGCCGCGCAGGCCGCGCACCGCGAGTACGCGGTGCCCGGCTCGGAGTTCCTCAGCCGCCTCAAGCTCTGGCACCACTTGCACGAGCAGCGGGAAGCCTTGTCGGGCAACCAGTTCCGGCGCCAGTGTGAGCGCAGCTTCCTGCACTACCTGCGGATCCGCGAATGGACGGATCTGCACCGTCAGCTCCGTCGTACGGTGTCCGACCTGGGCTGGGAGATACCGAAGACCGAGATCGATCCGTCGGCCATCCATCGCAGCCTGCTCACCGGCCTGCTCACCAACATCGGTGCGCGCCAAGGCGATACCCGCGAATACCTGGGCACCCGCGGCACCAAGTTCGCCATCTTCCCGGGTTCGGAACTGGCCAAGAAGGCGCCCTCCTTCGTGATGACCGCCGAACTGCTGGAGACCTCCCGACTGTTCGCGCACACCGTGGCCTCGATCGATCCGGAATGGGTGGAGCAGATCGCCCCCGACCTGGTGACGCGCACCTACAGCGAGCCCGCCTGGTCGTCGCGCCGCGGGGCCGTGACGGCCAAGGAGAAGGTCAGCCTCTACGGGGTACCGCTCATCGCGTCGCGCACGGTGAACTACGGCCGCATCGACCCGGTCGAGTCGCGAGCGTTGTTCCTACAGGCAGCGCTCGTCGAGGGTCGCTGGCGCACCCGGCACGAGTTCTACGCGCACAACCGCCGGCTCTTGGCCGACGCCGAGGACCTCGAGCACCGCGCCCGTCGGAACGTCCGCCTCAGCGACGGCGACCTCTACGACTTCTACGACGCCCGGATCCCGGCGCACGTCGTCTCCACCCGACACTTCGACACGTGGTGGAAGAAGGCCTCCCGCACCGATCCCAAGCTCCTCCACCTGGACGAGGCCGGTTCGGTCGCGGCCGTTCCGGCGGCCGCCGATTTCCCCGCCGCCTGGCAGCAGGGCCCGACCCGACTGGAACTGCGCTATCACTTCGCCCCCGGCGCACCCGACGACGGCGTCACCGTGCTGATCCCGCGTCCCCTGCTCGAGCACGTCCACGCGGGCGGCTTCGACTGGTTGGTCCCGGGGCTGCGCAGCGAGTTGGTCACCGCGCTGATCCGGTCCCTGCCCAAGGGATTGCGCAAGTCCCTCTCGCCGGCCCAGCAGTACGCCGATCTGGTCCTCAGCAAGATCACACCGCGCTCCGAGCACCTGCTGCCCGCCCTCGCGCGAGAACTCGGCGAGATCGCTCGCATCAGCCTGTCCCCCAGCGACTTTCGCACCGACGACCTGCCGGCCCACCTGCGCATCCATTTCGCGGTCACCGACGCCGGCGGCGCGATCATCGGCCGCGCCGACCGCTTGGAACCGCTGCGCGCCGAGTTCGGCCGTGCACCCGCCCCCGCTGCGGCCGCACCGGTGTACCGAGACTGGAAGCCGGACGGCATCGGCACCCTCGCGGAGCGCCGCGACGACGTGGTGGCCGGCCAACCCGTCGTCACCTACCCCACCCTGGCGCCCGTCGGCGACGGCGTCCGAGTGAGTGAGGCGACGTCGGCGAGCGCTCGCGACGCGGGCATCGCCGCCGGCGTCGCCCACCTGTTGGCGCAGGCGATCACCCCGTTGAACAAGAAGGTCGCCAACGGTCTGCCACCGGCCGAGCGCCTCGCGCTGAGCCAGAATCCGTACGCCGACCCGCAGCAGCTGTTCGCCGACTGCACACGTCGCGCCATCGCCGACACCCTAGCCAAGGAACCGGACGTGGCGTCGCTTCGCACCCCGGAACAGTTCGCCGCGCTGCGCGAGCGTCTGTCACCGGTGATCCGCGCCGCCGCACCGGAGTACTTCATGCACGCCGCCCGCGCCCTGGCCGCGCTCGGCCCCACCGCCCGCGCCGTCGACGCGCACAGCGGCAGCGCCGCGGCCGACGACGTTGCCGAGCAGACCGCGCACCTGATCTTCGACGGCTTCGTCGGCGAGACTCCGCTGGCGCACCTGCTCCATCTACCGCGCTACCTGTCGGCGGCCCAGGCCCGACTGAACGCGCTCCCCGGCTCCGCCGCCCGCGACAACGCCGGCCTCGACACGGTGGACCGGGTCATCGCGCACTGGAACCGACGACTCGCGGCGCTTCCTGCGCACCGGCACGACGCCCTCAACGACCTGGTTCACTGGCAGTTGGAGGAACTGCGGGTCAGCTTGTTCGCGCAGCAGCTGGGGACCTCGGGACCGATCTCGGAGAAGCGGGTGATGAAGGCCATCGAGTCCTTCGAGTGAGGCGGGCCTTCGAGTGAGGCTGATCCGCACGCAGCGGCGGTGGGTCAGCCGACCGGTTCGCGGCGCGAATCCTTGCGCAGATCGTCGATCTCGCGCTGAAAGTCGTCGGCGGATTCGAAGGACCGATAAACCGACGCGAACCGCAGGTAGGCCACCTCGTCGAGGTCCCGCAGCGGCCCGAGGATCGCCAGGCCGACCTCGTGGCTGGGGATCTCGGCCGATCCCGAGGCGCGGACGGTGTTCTCCACCGCGGCCGCCAGCTGCGCCAGCGAATCCTCGGTGACCGATCGGCCCTGGCACGCCCGGCGCACACCCTTCATCACCTTTTCCCGGTTGAAGGGCTCGGTGACGCCGTTGCGCTTGACCACCGCCAGCACCGCCGACTCGACGGTGGTGAACCGGCGACTGCATTCCGAGCACGACCGGCGGCGTCGAATCGACGCTCCGTCGTCGGAGGCGCGCGAATCAACCACTCGGGTGTCGTCGTTCTTGCAGAACGGGCATCGCATGCCCCCAGCGTACTCGGCGCCATCGCGGCCTCAGCGGTAGGCGGGCACCACGAGCGCCTGACCGGGGCGCAGTCCGCTGGCGTCGAGACCGTTCAGGTCGCGCACCGTGGCGATCACCGACGCCGCGGAGCGATCCGGAGCGATCCGCTCGGCCAACGACGACAGCGACTCACCGCTGCGCACGTGGACCACCTCGGTCTGGGCCGGCACGCCGCTGACGGCCTTCTCGTAGTCCTCACCGACCATGCCGAGCACGACGACCACGGCGGCCAGCGCGGCACCGAGGAGCACGCCGGCCGCCCAGCGACGACGCACCGCCGTCGAACGATCCACGGTGTTCGAACGGGCACGGGCCGCCCGAGCGGCGCTCGTGGTCGGCGACGCAGTGCGCTCGGCGCGCCGCGCCGGACGCGTTCGAACGCTCGGTGCCGGGCACACCGGGGTGGCGGCGGCGACCGCGCGCGGACGTCGGCCGGTGGCCCGGCAGGTGGTCTGAATCAGGGGAACGTCGCAGGTCATCGTGGTGGACTGCGGCAGCGTCGAGGCGGACGCGGGGCGGCGGGTCAGCAGCTCGGTCATCGTGGAACTCCCATCGTTCGTACGTTCGATGAACTCTTGTTCGATAGTTAACACCACGCCTCGGACATCCGCTACGACACGTCGAACAATTGTTTGATTTCTGTGACCTACTCGACTAAATTGGAGGGCGACCCCGATCGAAAGGAAGTTCGATGAACGACGGACCGCACACGTCGAACGTGGACCCGCTGTTGTCGACGGCCACCCTGGAGGCCTCACTGACGCAGCGTCAGCGCGAAGTTCTCGAGTACATCCGCTCCTCGGTGCGCGAACGCGGCTATCCGCCGAGCATTCGCGAGATCGGTGAGGCCGTCGGCCTCGCCTCCACCTCGTCGGTGGCGCACCAGCTGCGCACGCTCGAGCGCCGCGGGCTGCTCAAGCGCGATCCGCACCGTCCGCGCGCGGTGAATGTCCGCGACGAGCAGCGCACCCCGCCCCCGGCCGCCGATCAGGCGGATCCGAACGTCCCCGCACCGGCCTACGTCCCGGTGCTCGGCCGGATCGCGGCCGGCGGCCCGATCCTCGCCGAGGAAGCGGTCGAGGACGTCTTCCCGCTGCCCAAGGAACTGGTCGGCGAGGGCTCCCTGTTCCTGCTGCGCGTAGTCGGCGAGTCGATGATCGACGCGGCGATCTGCGACGGCGACTGGGTGGTGGTGCGTCAGCAGAACGTGGCCGACAACGGCGACATCGTCGCCGCCATGATCGACGGCGAGGCCACCGTGAAGACGTTCAAGCGGATCGACGGACACGTGTGGCTGCTGCCGCACAACGAGCACTTCGAGCCCATCCCGGGCGACGACGCCGCGATCCTCGGCAAGGTCGTCACCGTGATGCGGCGCCTCTGACGCCGGTTCAGCCCAATACCGCCCGGGCCGCAGCCCGGCCGTCGACGGGACTGTCGGCGGCCACTGCGGCCTGAGCGGCGGCGGCGCACTGGTCCAGCGTCACGGTCGCGAGCTTGCGACCCACCGGCGCGGCGGCGGCGGGCGCGCACGACAGCGAGCTGACGCCCAGCCCCACCAGAACGCAGGCCAACAGCGGGTCGGCGGCCGCCTCGCCGCAGACCCCCACCGGCTTGTCGGCTGCTCGGCCTGCCGCCCCGACCCGTTCCACCAGCGCCAGGACGGCCGGCTGCCACGGGTCGGTCAGCGCCGCCAATTCGGCGGACATCCGGTCGGCGGCCATCGTGTACTGCGTCAGATCGTTGGTGCCGATGGACACGAAGTCCACTTCGGCCAGGATCTTCTCGGCCTGCACCGCCGCCGACGGCACCTCGATCATCACCCCCGGAGTCAACCCGCGCTCGCGCACCTGCGCCGCGAACTCGCGGGCCTCCGCCACCGTCGCGACCATCGGGGCCATCACCCACGGCACCGCGCCGGCGCCGTCCGCGGCCGCCGCGATCGCATCGAGTTGGTGCTCACGGATCTCCGGGTGCGTCGCCACGATGCGGTTGCCGCGCACCCCCATAGCCGGATTGTCCTCGTGGGGATGGTTCACGAAACGCAGCGGCTTGTCCGATCCGGCGTCGAGGGTGCGGATCACCACCTTGTCGCCGTCGAAGGCGTCGATGACTTCGCGGTAGAGGCTCTGCTGCTGCGCCACCGAGGGCTCGTCGGGGCGCTCCAGGAAGGCCAGCTCGGTACGGAACAGTCCGACCCCGGCCAGAATGCCGAGATCGGCGGCGCTGCGCGCGGAGACACCGTCGGCCACGTTCCCCAGAATCGCCACGGCGTGCCCGTCGGCCGTGCGGCCGGGTCCGCGCCACTGCGCCACTTCGGCCGCCAACTGCTGTGCCGCCTCGACCGCCGCGGCGATCTGCTCCGCATCCGGGTCGACGCCCACCACGCCCCGTTCGCCGTCGACGAAGACCATGGCTCCCGTATCGACCCGATTCAGGTCGGCGACGGCCACGACGCACGGAATGCCGAGTTGCCGGGCGATGATCGCCGTGTGGCTCGACGGCCCGCCCAAGCGGGTGGCCAGGGCCACCACCAGCTTCGGATCCAGGCCGGCGGTGTCGGCCGGGGCCAGATCGTCGGCCAGCAGGACCGACGGCTGCTCGGGCAGTGGGATGCCCGGCTCCGGTAGGCCGAGAACCTCGGCGACCACCCGGTTGCGGATGTCGGCGAGGTCGGTGACGCGTTCGGCCATCAGCCCGCCGAGTTTGGCGAACATGTCGGAGATCGTGTCGATCGCCCGCACGGTGGCCGCGGCGGCCGGCGTGCCCTTCTCGATCAGTCCGGTGGCGGTGGCGATCCACGCGCGGTCCTTGGCCAGGGCGGCGGTCGCCGCCAGCACTTCCGCCGTACTGCCGGTGTTGGCCCGGGCCCGCGCGGTGAAGCGCTCCGCCACCGTCTCGGCTGCGGCGACGAAGCGTGCGGCCTCGGCCGCGCGCTCGGTTTCGGGAATCTCCGCGGCCGCGTCGACGTCGTACTCCGGCACGCCGGACACTCGGATCACCGGCCCGTAGGCGAGTCCGGATACGACCGGCGTGCCGACCACCGCGGCGACGGCCCCATAGTTCTGTGCGGTACTGCTCTCCACCTGTGCCATGTGATCGAGATTACAGTGAACCCTTGACTTGTCAACACGTTCACAGGTAAACACAGATATAACCAATCCAGGACGGGAGGGCTTCCGTGTACGCCGAAGAACGCCAACAGGCCATTGCCACCGAGGTGCGCAACCACGGCCGCGTCGCGGTGGCCGAACTCGCCGTGCGCTTCGACGTGACCGGGGAGACCGTGCGCCGTGACCTCGGGGTGCTGGCCGACCAGGGCGTCCTGGTCCGCGTCCACGGCGGCGCCGTCCGGCCGGATCTGGGCGAAGTGGTCGAGGAACCCGATCTGGGCCAGCGCGAACGGTCGCGGGCACCGGAGAAGTCGGCGATCGGGCTGGCCGCCCAGGCGTTCCTGCCACCCGACGGCGGCTCGGCCCTCTTCGATGCGGGCACCACCACGCTGCGCGCCGCACTCGCGGTGCCGCCCGAACGCCGCTTGACGGTGGTCACCAATGCGGTTCCGCTCGCCGGGCATCTGTCCACCCTGCCGAACTGCGAGGTGACCCTCGTCGGCGGTCGCATTCGCGGGAAGACGCAGGCCGCGGTGGGAACCGAGACCGTCGACGCACTCCGCCGGCTGCGGGTCAACCTCGCCTTCCTCGGCACCAACGGACTGAGCCGCACGCACGGCCTGTCCACCCCGGATGCCGACGAAGCCGCCACCAAGTCCGCTATGATCGCCGCCGCCGAACAGGTGGTGGTGCTGGCCGACTCCAGCAAGTTCCACCGCGAACACCTCGTGAGTTTCGGGGCGCTGAGCGACGTCGACGTGATCGTCACCGACGGTGGACTGAACCCGGCGGTGCGGCGGGAACTGCAAGACCTCGACATCGAGGTGGTGATCGCATGATCGTCACCGTGACGGCCAATCCCAGCGTGGATCGGACCATCTCCCTCGACGCACCACTCGCCCGCGGTCACGTGCAACGCGCCGCAGCGGTGACGAACCAGCCGGGCGGCAAGGGCATCAACGTGGCCCGCGCGGTGCACGGAGCCGGACTGAGAACCCTTGCGGTCCTGCCTGCGGGACCGTCGGACCCGCTGCGCATCCAGCTGGAGGCCACCGGCCTGCCGCACCGCAGCGTCCCGATCGATCAGCCGGTGCGCACCAACCTGACCATCGCCGAACCGGACGGCACCACCACCAAGGTCAACGAGCCCGGCCCCGGGCTGTCCGCCGGCGAGCTGGCCCGGCTGACCGACCTGGTCGCAGCAGCCGCCGCCGATGCCCGGTGGGTGGCGCTGTGCGGTTCCCTGCCTCCCGGAGTGCCGGACGACTGGTACGCCGCCGTCACCGCGCGCCTGCACGCGGGCGGACACCGGGTGTCCGTCGACACCTCGGGGCCGCCGCTGCTGGCGATCGCCGGTGCCCGACCCGATCTGCTCAAGCCCAACGCCTTCGAGCTCGCCGAACTGATCGGGGGCGATGGCGCCTCGCTGGAGGCCGCCGCCGAGGCCGGAGATCTGACGCCGGTCCAGTCCGCCGCGTCCGCGCTCGCCGCGCGCACCGGCGGGGCCGTCCTCACCACGCTCGGCGCGGCCGGTGCCGTGCTCACCACCGCCGAAGGCTCCTGGTTCGCGACACCGCCGCAGATCCGGGTGCGCAGCACGGTCGGTGCCGGTGACTCGTCGCTGGCCGGCTACCTCATCGCCGAGCATCGCGGGGCGTCGCCGGAGGACCGGCTGCGCACCGCGGTCGCCTACGGCTCGGCGGCTGCCGCGTTGCCCGGCACCACTCCCCCCGACCCCACCGATCTCGACCTGGCCGGCGTTCACGTCCGGCCCCTGTCCTGACGCCGCACGCACGAGAAGAAGGAACCCCTCATGGCCGAACCGATCATCACGTCCGAGCTGGTCCTGCTCGACGCGGACGCGGGTGCCGACGCGGAGGCGGTGATCGCCGCGCTCGCACAGACGCTCGGTGCCACCGGCCGGTGCACCGATCCCGACGAGCTCGTCACCGCCGCCCTCGCCCGGGAGGCGTCCTCACCCACCGGACTGCCCGGCGGCTTGGCCATCCCGCACGCCCGCGTCGACTCGGTGACCACTGCGTCGCTGGTGATGGCCCGGCTGTCGCACAAGGTCGACTTCGGCGCCGCCGACGGCCCGGCCGACATCGTCTTCCTGATCGCCGCACCGGGCGGTGCGGGCAGCGCGCACATGAAGCTGCTCAGTTCGCTGGCCCGGGCGCTGGTCCGGCCCGACTTCGTCGCAGCTCTGCGTGCGGCGCCGGACGAGGCCGCGGTCGTCGAACTGGTCGACGAGGCGGTGAACCCGCCCCCGAAACCCGCTCCCGACGCGGCACCCTCCGCAGCCGCACCGGTGCCCGCCGAGCCGGCGACCACCGCACCGGCCGAGTCCGCCGAGTCGGCGCAACAGCCCGTGCGCATTCTCGCGGTGACCGCGTGCCCCACCGGCATCGCGCACACCTACATGGCCGCCGATGCACTGTCGTTGGCCGCCGAACGCGCCGGGGTCGAGTTCAGCGTGGAGCCGCAGGGCTCGTCCGGAACCACGCCGTTCACCGCCGCCGCCCTCGAGCAGGCCGATGCGGTCATCTTCGCCACCGACGTGGGGGTCAAGGGCCGCGAACGATTCGCCGGTAAGCCGGTCATCGAATCGGGCGTGAAACGGGCCATCAACAGTCCCGACGACATGATCGCCGAAGCCGTCGCGGCCGCCGCCGACCCGCGGGCCCGGCGCGTCCCGGCCGGCAGTGGTGCCGCGTCCGAGGCCGCCGACGACGGCGGTTCGACCATCGGCCTCGGCGGCCGCCTCAAGCAGGCGCTGCTGACCGGCGTCAGTTACATGATCCCGTTCGTCGCCGCCGGCGGCCTCCTCATGGCCCTCGGTTTCCTGTTCGGCGGCTACGAGATCGCGAACGCGAGAGTCTGTGTGCCGCAAGGACTCGTCGACGGCGACGTCACGTACCCGGCGGGCTGTCTCGGCGGCATGAACGACGCCGCGTTCTACGCGCTCAACAACACCCTCTGGAATCTGCCGCCCGGCGGCCTGCTGCAGTATCTGGGCGCCGTCTTCTTCGCGATCGGCATCCTGGTGATGGCCTTCATGGTGCCGGTGCTCGCCGGCTACATCGCCTTCGCCATCGCCGACCGTCCCGGCATCGCCCCCGGTTTCGCGGCCGGTGCGGTCTCCCTCGCCGTCGGCGCCGGCTTCATCGGCGGCCTGATCGGCGGCCTCTTCGCCGGTGTGGTGGCGCTGTGGTTCACCCGCCTGAAGCTGCCGCGCTGGGCGGCCGGCCTGATGCCCGTCGTCATCATCCCGCTGTGCGTCACCCTCATCGTCGGCGGCATCATGTACATGTTCCTCGGCGGACCGCTGAGCTGGCTCAACGAGCAGATGGAAGACGGCCTCAACTCGATGTCGGGCAGCTCCAAGATCGTGCTCGGCGTGGTCGTCGGCCTGATGATGTGCTTCGACCTGGGCGGCCCGGTGAACAAGGCGGCCTACGCCTTCGCCGTGGCCGGACTCGGTCTGGCCGAGGCCGGCGAGGCCCAGTGGCAGATCATGGCCGCGGTGATGGCGGCCGGCATGGTGCCCCCGCTCGCCCTGGCGCTGGCGTCGACGGTGCTGCGTCCGAGCACGTTCACCGAGCCGGAGCGGGAGAACGGCAAGGCCGCCTGGCTGCTGGGTGCGTCGTTCATCTCCGAGGGCGCCATCCCGTTCGCCGCCGCCGACCCGTTCCGCGTGATTCCGGCGATGATGCTGGGCGGCGCGGTCACCGGCGGTCTGTCGATGGCCCTCGACGTCCAGCTCCGTGCCCCGCACGGCGGCGTGTTCGTGATGTTCGCGATGAACGGCACCTGGTGGAAGTTCCTCATCGCGCTCGCCGTCGGCACCGCGGTCTCCGCCTTCGCCGTGGTCGCCGCCAAGCAGTTCCGGCGCGCGGACGCCGAAGCCGCGCCACAGCCGATCCCCGCGTAATAGATTCAGCCCCAATCCCACCCGACACGACCCGTACCACCCATCGAAAGGTAACCCTCATGGCAACCAGCACCGTCACCGTCGGCTCGGCCGTCGGCCTGCACGCCCGTCCGGCCACGATCATCGCCGAAGCGGCCGCCGCCCTGTCCACGCCCGTGACCCTCGCGACCGAGGGCGGCGAACCGGTGGACGCCGGCAGCGCCCTGATGATCATGACCCTCGGCGCGGAGAAGGGCGCCACCGTGATCGTCGAGAGCGACGACCAGGCCGCCGTCGACCAGATCGCGGCACTGGTGGCCCGCGACCTCGACGCCGAATAGGCACCGGCACACCAGAAGGCGTCAGCCCCGCTCGTCGACGACGGCGGGGCTGACGCGTGCGGTGCTCGAGCGGGCTGCTACTCCGCCACCACGAGGTCGGCGTACTCGGCGGCGAGCGCCTTCGGCATCTGCACACGCAGCCGGGTGCCGGTCTCGGTGTGCTCGGTGTTCAGGACGTGCGCCTGCTGGTGCAGTCGGGCGATCACCTCGCCGCGGTCGAACGGCACCTCGAGGACGGCCTCCACGTCGTCGGCCGCCACGAATTCGGCGATCCGCGCGAACAGTTCGTCGAGGCCCTCACCGGATCGTGCGGAGACGAAGACCGCGTCGCGGTACTCGCCGCGGAGGGCGGTCATCCGGGTGGCGTCGACCGCGTCGATCTTGTTGATCACCAGCAGTTCCGGCGGCGGAGTCGCGTCCTCCTCGGCGAACACCTCGCCGAGAACCTTGCGCACCGCGGAGATCTGCTTGCCGGGGAAGGCGTCGGCGCCATCGACCACGTGGATCAGCAGATCGGCGTGCACCGCCTCCTCCAGCGTCGACCGGAACGCTTCGACCAGCTGGGTGGGCAGGTGGCGGACGAAACCGACGGTGTCGGTGAAGACCACCTCGTGTCCGTCGGCGAGCTTGCCGCGGCGGGTGGTCGGATCCAGGGTCGCGAACAATGCGTCCTGCACCAGCACCCCGGAGCCGGTCATCGCGTTCACGAGACTCGACTTGCCCGCGTTGGTGTAGCCGACCACCGTCAGTGCGGGCACTCCGCCGCGATCGCGCTGCGCACGCTTGACCGTGCGCGCGGTCTTCATGCCGCGAATCTCCTTGCGCAGCTTGGCCATTCGTTCGCGGATGCGACGTCGATCGGTCTCGATCTTGGTCTCACCGGGACCGCGCAGACCCACGCCGCCGTTACTGCCGGCACGACCGCCGGCCTGCCGGGACATCGACTCGCCCCAGCCGCGCAGCCGCGGCAGCATGTATTCCATCTGCGCCAGGGAGACCTGCGCTTTGCCTTCGCGCGAGGTCGCGTGCTGGGCGAAGATGTCCAGGATCAGGGCGGTCCGGTCGATCACCTTCACCTTGACGACGCGTTCGAGGGCGGTCAGCTGCGCGGGCGTGAGCTCGCCGTCGCAGACCACGGTGTCGGCACCGGTGGCCACGACGATCTCGCGGAGTTCGGCGGCTTTGCCGGAGCCGAGATAGGTGGCGGCGTCGGGTTTGGCTCGACGTTGAATCAGGGCGTCGAGGACTTCCGAGCCGGCGGTCTCGGCGAGCGCGGCCAGTTCGGCCATGCTCGCGTGGGCTTCGGCGGCGGTGCCGGAGGTCCAGACGCCGACCAGCACCACGCGCTCCAGACGCAGCTGCCGGTTCTCGACTTCGGTGACGTCGACGAGCTCGGTGGACAGGCCGACGACGCGCTGCAATCGTGCGCGGTCGTCGAGGTCCAGCTCACCGGTCGTCGGGGTGGACGGGGTTACGGGACGTTCATGCAGTTCAGTCATACGGTTCCCATGGTGCCTGAACCCGTCCGAGGATTGCATCTGATTAACCGCGGCCGACCCGGTAGTCGTCGGCGGCGAAGCCATCGATCAGCTCACCGTGGGCCACCAGGCGCGACGGTCCGCGCAGGAACGCCTCGCTGTCGGTGAGTCGCACTCCGACAGCGCCGCCGGGCACGGTGATGCCGACGACGCCGGTGGCGCGGCCGAGTCCGTGCAGGCCCGCGGCGGCGCCTGCCACCAGGCCGGTGCCGCACGAGCGGGTCTCCCCCACGCCGCGTTCGTAGACCCGGAGGGCCGCGGTGTAGTCGAGGCCGTCGCGTCCGTCGGCCGCGACCAGCGGGGTGAGGATCTCGACGTTGGCGCCGCGGGGGAACTGCTCGTCGTCGACGTCGGGGGCCGCACTGAGGTCGAGGGCGGCCAGCTCGCGCGCGCTGAGGCCGTCAACGACGCAGGCCAGGTGGGGGTTGCCGACGTCCACCGCCTCGCCGGTCAGGTCTCGGCCGGCGAGGGTGACGGTGCCCGCACCGTCGAGCCGAACCGGCCCCATGGCCACGGTCACGTCGGCGAGGCTCGCGTCGAAGGAGTGCACGGTCACCGGGCGCGCTCCCGCGCGCGAACCGACCACGAATTCGTCGGCGTCGACCAGTCCGGTGGCGCGGCAGTAGTGCGCGAACACCCGGACGCCGTTGCCGCACATCTCGGCGATCGAGCCGTCGGCGTTGCGGTAGTCCATGAACCAGTCGTCGGCGGCCACGCCGTCGGGCAATGCGTCGAGGACTCCCGCCCCCACCAGCGCGCCCGCGCGGGCCACCCGCAGCAGTCCGTCGCCGCCGAGGCCGCGCTGCCGATCGCACAGCACGGTGACCAGGTCGACGGTCAGGTCCAGGTCGGCGGTCGGGTCGGGCAGGATCACGAAGTCGTTCTGGGTGCCGTGCCCCTTGGCGAAACGCAGCGGTGCAGTACTCACCCGCACCAGATTACTCACTCCAGCGCGGTCAGGGCCCGGCCCAGCAGCTGGGCATCGGCCGCATCCAGCCAGGTGGTGCGCGGGTCACGCCGGAACCACGACCGCTGCCGCCGCACATAGCGTCGCGTCCCGATGAAGGTGAGCTCGCGCGCCTTCCCGACGTCGTACTCACCGTCGAGGTGCGCCAGGATGTGCGCGTAGCCGATCGCCTGGGCGGCGGTCTTACCCTCCCGCAGGCCCTGCTCGCACAGGGCCAGCACCTCCTCGACGAAGCCGCCGTCGAACATGGCATCGGTGCGCGCCGCGATGCGCTCGTCCAAGGCCGCGGTCTCCCGGTCCAGCGCCAGGATCCGGGTGCCCCACCGCGGCTCGCCGATCGTCGGCGCCGAGGCGGCGAAGGGTTCTCCGGTCAGTTCCACCACTTCCAGGGCGCGCACGATGCGCCGCCCGTCGCTCTCGCCGATGATCGCCGCGGCCGCCGGATCCACCGCGGCCAGTTCGCGGTGCAGGGCGATCGAACCGATCTGCGCCAGCGCCTCCTCGTACTTGGCGCGCACCGCCGGGTCGGTGGCCGGGAACGACCAGTCGTCGAGCAGGCCCTGGATGTACATCATCGAGCCGCCGACCAGGATCGGCGTCCGGCCCGCGGCGAGCAGGGCTTCGACGTCGGCGGCGGCGGCGGTCTTGTAGCCGGCGACGGTGGCGGTCTCGCGCACGTCGAGCACGTCGAGCTGGTGGTGCGGAATGCCGCGCCGCTCGGCGACGGGCAGTTTCGCGGTGCCGATGTCCATGCCGCGGTACTGCTGCATGGCGTCGATGTTGATGATCTCGCCGTCGAGAGCGGTCGCGAGGTCGAGCGCGAGGTCCGACTTGCCGCTGGCGGTGGGGCCGATGACGGCGACCGGGGCGAGCGGGCCGCTCATCGGTCGCTGCTCTCTTCGGTCGTGGTCACCGTGGCGACGAGGTAGCCGACACCGAACGGCGCCGCGGCGTAGTCGACCTCGGCTGCGGCGCCGGGCAAGCCGTCGAGAACACCGCCGAGTACCTGCCACGCCGCGCGCGTGCCGACGCCCTCGGCCGCGCAGTCGGCGGCCGACAGCGCGGCGAGCGCACCGCCGTCGGCTGCGGCGACCGCCGCCTCCAATGTGCGCTGCAACGCCCATGCCGAGGCACGCTCACCGCCGCCGGGAGCCGTCGGGCTCAGCGCGGTGGGGCCGTCGGCCACCACCAGCAGGCCCATCGGTTCGGCGCCCGCGGCCTCGGTCAGCAGTCGCGCGCCGAGGTCGGCGCAGGCGGCGGCGGTCGCGGCCGGATCCACCGCCACCGGCCGAATCGACTGCGGGGGCGGCGTCACCCGCTCGCCGAGCCACGCCGCGAGCAGCATGCTCAGCGGCAGCGGCGCATCCCCGCCGCCCGATCCGTCCGCGGCCAACCGCACCGGCACCGGCACGCCGAAGGCGCCGAAGTCCCCGTCCGTGCGAAAGCCGCCGGGTGCGGGAGCGCCCACACCGACCGCGATCCACCGCGCGGCGGCCGCGGCCAGACGCTCGCCGGCGGCGCGCACCGCCGCCCGCACCGGTTCGGTGTCGACGGCGTCCGGGCCGGCCAACTCGGGCACCAGAAGGGGCGCACTGGGAATCACCGCGATCTGAGCCAACACGGCACTGACGGTACCCAATGTCGCCTCCCTGCCCCATCGGCGATGGTGAACTGTTTGAATGAACAGCGGACGTGACGAGTTCGGGCCATCGGCTCGAGCTCACCGGCAGCCGTGACGCGCGGCGCGAGAATTGAAGGGCGACGACCGATGAGCACCCCCACCACCCCGAACGAGCCGACCACCGCACCGACCCCGGGCCCCCGGCCCGGTCCGCGGCCCGGCCCTCGGCCCGGTCCCCGCCCGGGGCCCACCGCAGGTGCCCATCCGCCGGTCCCCGTGCATCACGTCGAGCTCGGCGACCCGCGCGAGTTCGGACGGATCGACGCCGACGGCGCGGTCTGGCTGACCACCGCCGACGGTGAACGACAGATCGGCTCGTGGCAGGCCGGGACCGTCGACGAAGGTCTGGCGCATTTCGCCCGCCGCTTCGCCGACCTGGCCACCGAGACCGAGATCCTCGAAGAGCGCCTCGACGCGCGTTCGGGTGACCCGCGTAAGACGCAGGCCGCTGCGGCCCACCTCCTCGAAGAGCTGCCCACCGCGGCGGCCCTGGGCGACCTGGACGGCCTGGCCACCCGACTGCAGGCCATCGTCGACCGGGCAGGCGACCAGACCGGCGAGGTGCAGGCCGAACGCGACGCCGTCCGCACCGCTGCCCTGACGCGCAAGGACGAGCTGGCCACCGAAGCGGAGGCGATCGGCGCCGAGTCCACGCACTGGAAGAACGGCGGCGACCGACTGCGCGCCATCCTCGAGGAGTGGAAGACCATCAAGGGCGTCGACCGCAAGGCCGACGACGCCCTCTGGAAGCGCTACTCGCGAGCCCGGGATGCCTTCAATCGTCGACGCGGCGCGCACTTCGCCGAGCTCGACCGCGAGCGGGCCGTGGTCAAGACCCGCAAGGAAGAGCTGATCGCCGAAGCCGAGGCGCTGTCGAACTCCACCGACTGGGGTGCGACGGCCGCCAAGTACCGCGACCTGCTCGCCCAGTGGAAGGCCGCCGGCCGAGCGCCGCGCGACGCCGACGACGCCCTGTGGGCCCGGTTCAAGGCCGCCCAGGACGTGTTCTTCGGCGCGCGCAACGCCCTGAATTCCGAGCGGGACGCCGAGTTCGGCCAGAACGGCGAGGCCAAGGCCGCGTTGCTCGCCGAGGCGGAGAAGACGATCAAACCCCACGAGGACCTGGAGGGTGCGCGCCGCGCGTTCCGCGCGTTCCGGGACCGCTGGGAAGAGATCGGCATGGTGCCGCGCGACCAGATGAGCGCTCTGGAAGGACGGGTGCGCGCGCTGGAGAAGAAGATCCGCGAGGCCGAGGACAGTGCTTGGCAGCGCACCGACCCGGAGGCGCTCGCCCGCGTGGCGCAGTTCGCCGAGCGGTCGGCCAAGCTCACCGAGCAGGCGGACAAGGCTGCGGCCGCGGGCAAGGACAAGGACGCCGCCGACCTGCGTGCGCAGGCGGCGCAGTGGGACGAGTGGGCGCAGGCAGCCAAGTCAGCGGTCGACGACCGCTGACTCGGCGGGCCTACGCGGTAGTGGGCTCGTCGCCGGCGTCGTCGCCCTCGGGCGACGACGCCGGGCGCTGGGTGCGCTCGGGGAGCCCGGAGGCGCGCTTGTCGCGCAGCGCCTGGTAGAAGGCTTCGGCGATCGCCGCTTGTTCGCGTCGTTCCTCTTCCAGCGCCAACTGGTAGGTGCTGCGGGCCCACACCACGCGCGACCAGTGGAAGGTCAGCACGATGACCACGGCCCAGCCGAGGAGCAGACCGGCGCCGGCGCCGCTGGGCGGCTCCAGTCCGCCGACGCCGGTGGTGTTGCGGGTCCAGATCGCGAACATGCCTGCCACCGAGGCCACCGCGCAGCCGCACAGGGCGATCCACGCGAGAACCCACCGGCGGGTCGCCAGCGCCAGCATCGAGATCGCGATACCGAAGACCGCCAGCAGCCACACGAAGACCTGCGACGGCAACGCGATGCGCTCGGTGGTGGCGTCGGGCCCGTTGGTCAGCACCTCCAGCCCGCTGGCCGAGCCGGCGTGCATGAGCAGGAGCGACACCATGGCGAGCAGCACGCAGACCGCCACGACCATGCCGCGGGCACCGGGATCGATCTCCCCGGCGACCTTGCGCTCGGCCTTCGACAGATCCTTCTCATAGGCCCGCAGGGCCTCGCGGTCCCGGCTCGGTTGATCGCTCATCAGCTGTTCGCTCCTGTCATCGTCGCTCCCGCACCGCAAGCGTTCACCGGCTCCGGGACGTCCTTGCGCCCCAGGGTCGGCAAACCCAGCCCCACGCCGACCGGCGCGGTGGTCGGGGTGGATCCTTGTTCAAAACTGTCACCGGCGAGCGTCCGTCGATGCGCGGTGATGCCGCCGTCGGCCATCAGGTGGAAGGGCGCCGCCGCCGTGATGCGGGTATGCACCACATCGCCCGGACGAATCCCACCCGAGACTGCCCCGGTCGGCTCGAAATGCACCAGGCGACCGTCGCGGGCACGGCCGCTCATCCGTCCGGTCGCGGAGTTCTTCCGGCCGTCGGCGACCACCAGCAGCTCCACGTCGGTGCCGATCAGCGCCTCGTTGGCCTCCAGGCAGATGCGCTCCTGCAGGGCGATCAGCCGCTGGTAGCGGTCGGCCACCACGTCCGGCGGCACCTGGTCGGGCATGGTCGCCGCCGGGGTGCCCGGTCGCGGCGAGTACTGGAAGGTGAAGGCGCTGGTGAACCGGGCGGCCTCGACCACCTCCAGCGTCTGCTGGAAGTCCTCCTCGGTCTCGCCCGGGAAGCCCACGATGATGTCGGTGGTGATGGCCGCATCGGGCATCGCCGCGCGCACCCGGTCGAGGATGCCGAGGAACTTGCTGCGCCGATAGCTGCGCCGCATGGCCCGCAGGATCCGGTCCGATCCGGACTGCAACGGCATGTGCAGTTGCGGACAGATGTTGGGCGTCTGCGCCATCGCCTCGATCACATCATCGGTGAACTCGGCCGGATGCGGTGAGGTGAACCGCACCCGTTCGAGGCCGTCGATCTTTCCGCAGGCGCGCAGCAGGTCCGCGAAGGCGCCGCGGTCGCGGGGAATCTCCGGATCGGCGAAGGACATGCCGTAGGCGTTGACGTTCTGCCCGAGCAGCGTCACCTCCAGCACCCCCTGATCCACCAGGGCCTGCACCTCGGCCAGCACATCGCCGGGACGGCGATCGACCTCCTTGCCGCGCAGCGACGGGACGATGCAGAACGTGCACGTGTTGTTGCAGCCGACCGACACCGACACCCAGCCCGCGTAGGCCGATTCGCGTTTGGCCGGCAGCGTGGAGGGGAAGGCCTCCAGCGACTCCAGGATCTCCACCTGGGCCGCCTCGTTGTGCCGGGCGCGCTCGAGCAGCACCGGCAGCGAACCGATGTTGTGTGTGCCGAAGACCACATCCACCCACGGCGCCTTCGCCAGCACGGTGTCCTTGTCCTTCTGCGCCAGGCAGCCGCCGACCGCGATCTGCATGCGGGGCCGCTGCTTCTTCACCGGCGCGAGCGCCGACAGGTTGCCGTACAGCTTGTTGTCTGCGTTCTCCCGGATGGCGCAGGTGTTGAAGACCACCAGGTCGGCTTCGGTGTCCGGTTCGGCGCGCACGTATCCGGCGTCCTCCAGGAGTCCGGAGATCCGCTCGGAGTCGTGCACGTTCATCTGGCAGCCGTAGGTGCGTACGGCGTAGGACCGCGCGCGGTCGTCAAGGGCACTGCTCACCCTTCCAGAGTACGGGCCGAGGCAAATCAGCGACCCGCGCCGTGAGGCAAATGCCAACGAAAGTGCCGTCCGCCACTTAGGTTTTCCTTATGACAACGTCACGGGAGACCCCCATGATCGCCATGCGCGACGTGCAGAAGCATTACGGCGACCTGCATGTACTCAAGGACATCAATGTCGAGATCCCGAAAGGCCAGGTGGTGGTGGTCCTCGGGCCCTCGGGTTCCGGCAAGTCGACGCTCTGTCGCACCATCAACCGTCTCGAGCCGATCGACAGCGGCGAGATCCGTATCGAGGGCGAACTGCTTCCCGCCGAGGGCCGCGACCTGGCCCGCCTGCGCTCGGACGTCGGCATGGTGTTCCAGTCGTTCAACCTGTTCGCCCACAAGACGATCCTGCAGAACGTGACGATGGGGCCGATCAAGGTCCGCAAGATGAACAAGGCCGACGCCGAGAAACGCGCGATCGAACTCCTCGAACGCGTCGGCGTCGCCTCGCAGAAGGACAAGTACCCCGCGCAGCTGTCCGGCGGCCAGCAGCAGCGCGTGGCCATCGCCCGCTCCCTGGCCATGGCACCCAAGGTGATGCTGTTCGACGAGCCCACTTCCGCCCTGGACCCGGAAATGGTGTCCGAGGTGCTGGAGGTGATGGTCTCGCTGGCCCGCGAGGGCATGACGATGGTGGTGGTGACCCACGAGATGGGCTTCGCCCGCAAGGCCGCCGACCGGATCATGTTCATGGCCGACGGCGAACTCGTCGAGGACTGCGACCCCGAGAGCTTCTTCACCTCTCCCAAGTCCGAGCGCGCCCGCGACTTCCTGTCGAAGATCCTGGGCCACTGACATGAGCACACCTCGCACCGCACCGGTCGCCCGGCCGCGACGGCTCGCCGCAGCCGCCGTCGTCCTCGCCGTGGTCGCCGCCGTCCTCACCGCCTGCGGCAACTCGGGTCCGCGCGACCTGCTCAACAGCATCCGTTCCGGCAGCGTCGTCCTGGGCACCAAGTTCGATCAACCCGGGCTGGGCCTGCAGAACCCGGGTGGTGCCATCACCGGATTCGACGCCACCGTGTCGACGTACGTCGTCAACCGGCTCGCCGACGAGATGGGCGTGCCGCACCCGACGATCACGTGGAAGGAGACGCCGTCGGCCCAGCGCGAGACCTTCATCCGCAACGGTGAGGTCGACACCATCGCCGCGACGTACTCGATCACCACGAACCGCATGAAGGACGTCGACTTCGCCGGTCCCTACTTCGTCACCTACCAGGGCCTGTTGGTGCGCGACGATGCCAAGAACATCAACTCGCTCTCGGATCTGAACGGCAAGAAACTCTGCTCGGTCGCCGGTTCCACCCCGGCCCAGAACGTGAAGAATCTGCTTCCCGACGTCCAGTTGCAGGAGTACGACTCCTACTCCTCGTGCGTGGAGGCGCTGCGCCGCGACAAGGTGGATGCGATGACCACCGACGAGGTGATCCTGGCCGGCTACGCCAAGCGCTGGCCCGGCGAGTTCCGACTCGTGCCGATGACCTACCCGAGCGATGTCTGCGTCAAGGACGCGTGGAAGACCGCAGGCACCCCGTTCTCCACCGAGTACTACGGCATCGGCATGGCCAAGGAGTTCCCGAACGCCGTCGCGCAGGTGAACGACGCGCTCACCGCCATGCTCCAGGTTCCGGCCGGCCAGCAGTACTCCCCCTGGGAGCAGAGCCTGCGCGACCAGCTCGGCGACGAGACGGTCGACGACATGATCGCCCGCGCGGACGCCCCCGGATCGAAATACGTGTTCACCCCGAAGCCCGGCGACCTGAGCTTCCTCGAGGCACCGAAGACGCCGTGCCCGGAAGGAGCCGAGTAGATGAGTGACCTCTGGCAGGAGATGGGGCCACAGCTGTGGCCCGCCTTCTGGCTCACCATTCAACTCACCTTCTGGTCGGCGATCGGCGCCCTCATCTGGGGCGTCCTGCTGGCCGGCATGAAGGTGTCCCCCGTCCCGGTGATGCGGTGGTTCGCCACCACCTACGTGAACGTGGTGCGTAATACGCCGCTGACGCTGATCATCCTGCTGTGTTCGGTGGGCCTCTACCAGAACCTCGGGCTGACGCTGGCGCAGGACAACGCCGACTTCATCGCCAACAACAACTTCCGGCTCGCTGTGCTCGGCTTCATCGCCTACACCGCGACATTCGTCGCCGAGACCCTGCGCGCCGGATTCAACACCGTCCCGCTGGGTCAGGCCGAGGCCGCACGCTCCATCGGCCTCAACTTCACGCAGACCTTCTCGATGGTGGTGCTGCCGCAGGCCTTGCGCGCGGTGATCGCCCCGATGGGGTCGGTGCTGATCGCGCTCACCAAGAACACCACCATCGCCTCGATGATCGGTGTGGGTGAAGCGGCGCTGCTGATGAAGGAGGAGTTGGAGAACTTCTCCGACCAGATCCTCGTCATCTTCGCGATCTTCGCGGTCGGATTCATGATCATCACGCTCGCCGAAGGCGCTCTCTTCGGCTGGGCGGCCAAGCGTTGGGCGGTGCAGCGATGAGCGCGAATGCAACGGTCCTGTACGACGCTCCGGGCCCCAAGGCCCGGATCCGCAACCGCATCATCGCGGCGATCTTCGGCATCGCCGTGATCGCACTGGTGACGTGGATCGTCCTGGTGCTCCAGGACAACGGCCAGCTCACGGCGGAGAAGTGGAAGCCGTTCGTCCAAGGCTCCACCTGGACCACCTGGCTGCTCCCCGGACTCTGGGGCACCATCAAGGCCGCCGCCCTGTCCATCGTGCTGGCCATCGTCGTCGGCACGCTGCTCGGTATCGGGCGACTCTCCGACCACCGGTGGGTGCGGATTCCGTCGGCGATGCTCGTGGAGGGTTTCCGTGCCATCCCGGTGCTGATCCTGATCTACTTCCTGTACTTCATGTTCGCCGCCTACGCCTTGTTCCCGTCGTCGCAGCTGGCCTTCGCGGCCGTCGTGATCAGCCTGACCATCTACAACGGATCGGTCATCGCCGAGATCCTACGCGCCGGCATCCAGTCGCTGCCCAACGGACAGACCGAGGCGGCCAAGTCGATCGGTCTGCGGAAGGCGCAGACGATGTGGCTGATCCTGCTGCCGCAGGCGGTCACCGCCATGCTGCCGGCCCTGGTGGCCCAGATGGTCATCGCACTGAAGGACAGCGCGCTGGGCTATGCGATCGGCTACATCGAAGTGGTCCGGTCGGGCATGAAGGCCGGTTCGTACTTCGGCAACTACCTGCCGTCGTTGCTGGTGGTGGCCGCGGTGATGATCATCATCAACTTCTGCCTCACCGGCCTGGCCAATCTGCTGGAGAAGCGACTCCGCAGCGGCCGACGGCAGACCGACGCGCCGGACCCGGACGTCGCCGATCTCCGGGCGATGGAGAACGTGCCCGGCTACAGCGGGACCGGCCATGCCGCGCGGGTGGATCACCCCGACCGGAGGTTCTAGCCGGCTCAGGCGTCTGAACTGCTCACGAGTCCGCAGCGCCCGCCCGGAGAGTCTCGGCGACCACCGACGAGACCATCTCCGGCGGGTAGCCGCGGCGCCCGAGTAGCCCGGCCAGACGGCGGTAGGCCTTGGCCCGGTCGTTCCGGTCGGACAGATCCAGCGACGACGACGCGAGCTTCTTCTGCGCCAGCGCCGTCGCCTGCGCGCGTTCGTCGTCCGGATCGATCTCCGCCAGCGCGGTCTCGATCGTCTCCTCGGCGACGCCCTTGGTGCGCAGTTCCCGGCGCAGCGCCACCCGTCCCCGTCCGGAGTACTTGTGGCGCGAGGTCACCCATTCCTGGGCGAAGTCGTCGTCGTCGATCAGACCGGACTCGCTCAGTCGGTCCAGGACCTCGGCGATGACGTCGGGCTCGAACTCGCGGCGGGCCAGCCGCTCGGCGATCTCGGCACGACTGCGGGCCCGCACACCGAGGAGTCGCAGTGCGACGTCCCAGGCGGACGGGCCCGTGGTCTCCGGCACGAGGCTAGAAGTCGACCGGCGCCGGCACCGGCTCGTCCAGGTCGGCAAGGTTCGGTCCGATGCCCAGCTTGCTCTTGATCTTCAGCTCGATCTCGGCGGCGATGTCCGGGTTCTCGAGCAGGAACTTGCGCGCGTTCTCCTTGCCCTGGCCCAGCTGGTCGCCCTCGTAGGTGAACCACGAACCCGACTTGCGGATGAAGCCCTCGGCCACGCCGAGGTCGATCAGCGAACCTTCGCGGCTGATGCCGTGGCCGTAGAGGATGTCGAACTCGGCCTGCTTGAACGGCGGCGCGACCTTGTTCTTGACCACCTTGACGCGGGTGCGGTTGCCGACCGCGTCGGTGCCGTCCTTGAGCGTCTCGATACGGCGCACGTCCAGGCGGACCGACGCGTAGAACTTGAGGGCCTTACCGCCCGTCGTGGTCTCCGGCGAACCGAACATCACGCCGATCTTCTCGCGCAGCTGGTTGATGAAGATCGCGGTGGTGTTCGAGTTGTTCAGACCCGACGTCATCTTGCGCAGCGCCTGGCTCATGAGGCGGGCCTGCAGGCCGACGTGGCTGTCGCCCATCTCGCCTTCGATTTCGGCCTTGGGGACCAGGGCGGCCACCGAGTCGATCACCAGGATGTCCAGGGCGCCGGAGCGGATCAGCATGTCGGCGATCTCCAGCGCCTGCTCACCGGTGTCCGGCTGCGAGACCAGCAACGCGTCGACGTCCACGCCCAGCTTCGCGGCGTACTCCGGGTCGAGGGCGTGCTCGGCGTCGATGAACGCCGCCAGACCGCCGGCGGCCTGCGCATTGGCGACCGCGTGCAGGGCCACGGTGGTCTTACCCGAGGACTCCGGACCGTAGACCTCCACCACGCGGCCGCGGGGCAGACCGCCCACACCGAGCGCGATGTCCAGGGCCACCGAACCGGTCGGAATCACTTCCATCGGGGGACGGTTCTCTTCGCCCAGCCGCATGACCGAGCCTTTGCCGTAGTTCTTCTCGATCTGTGCGAGTGCCAGGTCAAGTGCTTTCTGGCGATCCGCCGAAACTGCCATGGTCTTGTCTCGATTCTTCTGCTTGCCGGTCATGTCCCCAGGGTAGGTCGCGCCTCGGACAATCGTGCTGTCCGCAGTGACCCGCGGTAGTAGTTAGACGCTTCGGGGCGCCGTTCGGTTCCCCTCCAGGATCAACGAACAGGTGTTCGAGCGCAAGTCGACACGCCGAATCAAGCAAGCGACCGAGAGCTCAGGACGGCGGTGTTGGCCCCTTGGCGCTCTGCTCGCCCCATCTGTCAATCACTGGCCACTCTCGATGTCGAAGACCTTGGTGACCTCGTCGCCGTAGTCGTTGATCACCTTGACGGCGATCCGACCGGATCTCGGCCGATCAAACGGGCGCGACTCGGTGCGATAGAGACTGGCCCACGCGTCAGCATCGATATCGGCCTTCAGCGTCGTCTTCAGCTTCTTGAGCGGATCTCCGCCACCGGTGAAGTAGCAGTGACGCACGAAGAAGGACTCTCCGTCGTAGTCCGTATCGATCATCCAGAGCGCGATCTGTCCGGTGTCGCGGCTGCGCACCTCACCCTTCGTCGGGTCGTAGACGTCGACGCCGCGAAGATCCACGAAGATCTGTCCGTCTTGCTCAACGATCTCGATGTCCGGTTCGCCGAACACGGTGAAGAGGTTGCCGGCGCCAGTCTTCTTGAGATCGTCGCCCATCAACAAGTCTGCGTTCATCCGGACCAGCAGCACCGGAAGCCGCCCGAGTTTGCGCTCCCCCGCTACTTCGGCGAAGCCCTCGTCCGAGGCATCGACACTAACGTTCTCGACCGTCGCGGCTTCGGTGGCCTTGGCATCGAAGGCGAAGGCGAGAACGCAGAGAAGATCGACATCGGGGTTGGCGAGTGCTTCCTTCGCCGCCTGCTTGATGAAGGCCCCGTCAACAGTCCCGTACTGCGGTCCGAGAGCCAGAGCAACGCTCATCGATTCACCGTCTTCGTCCTCAGCGGTATCGGCGATCGCCTGGACGTAAGAGCCAGCGTGGTCGTTCAGGACCGCAAACGTGAGACGCTCGTCCTTACGGCCGTTCTGGATGCCGGCCTGGGCGAGGTTGTCCAGAATCATCCGCTCGAAGTTCCCGCTGTCCGGATCCTCCGCACCGTGCGCTTGGCTGATTGACTCACGCGAGGCCGGATCATCAGTCTGGTCGAATATCACCGACCGGTACGGCGACAGACTTTCGACGGTGAACCGGCCGGAGACACGGACCTTCTTCTTGTCCTCGTAGGGCTTGTCGTAGAGGTACTCGAAGTCGGCGTGACGCTTGATCGCCGCATCGATCTCGTCGCGCGACATTCCTTCGACGATGTCAGGATTGTTCGCGATCGACTTGAGGGTGATGTGCTGGACGCGCTCGTAGACGAAGCCGTGCCGGATGTCCCCTGTAGTCGACACGTGTGGATCAGCCGGCACTCCGGTGACCTCCGCTTCCTTCGCCCTCCCTTCTGGGCTATCGGCGAGAAGATAGTACGGAAGGCGAGCCGTCATCAGCCGCTGCCGCGCCAACGCCAACGCCACCCGAGAGGTATCGATGGTGATCCACCGTCGCCCCCATTGCTCGGCAACGAATGCCGTCGTCCCCGATCCACAGGTCGGGTCGAGGACGAGGTCCCCCGGATCGGTCGTCATGAGCATGCAGCGCTCGATGACACGTGTCGCCGTCTGGACAACGTAGATCCGATCCTTTCCAGCCCCTCCTCGCGTCCCCGTCCAAACATTCTGAATCGGCGATGCCCGATAGTCATCGGGATAGCGGACGAATTGAAGGAGACCGCCCGATGTAATCCAGAGACGCTGAGCACGGGCTAGATTGTCTAATCCGCGACGATTCGTCTTGAATGTCGCTCGTCCCGGAGTGACAATCCGACCGTCGATCTCGTACTGCACCGTGTCGCCTGCTCCGGGCCTTCGATCGCTGGTCATCGGATCTGGCCGATACAACCGCGCACCAGCAGGAAGCTCCGCACCGGGCTGCCGCTCGGCGACAGTTGACGGTCGATCGCTACCGTCAGCGAATCGGATTCGCCGATACGTGAGAAGGTCGTCATCAGGCTTCAGCTCGAGGAGCTCGTGATACTTAAGGCGATCGACTTCTCTCGCGTACCAGATAACAAAGTCTGCGACTCTCCCCAGCGCCGCATCACCCGAGTTTGCCGCCTTCTGAACCGTGATCTGCGCTACGAAGTTTTCGGGCCCAAAGACTTCGTCCATCAGGCATCGAACGACGTGCACATTTGCGTCGCCGATCTGGACAAAACATGATCCCGAATCGGTCAATAGGTCGCGCGCGGAAATAAGTCGGTCCCGAAGGTATGTCAGGTACGAGTGAATGCCGTCCTGCCAGGTGTCGCGGAACGCCTTGATCTGCTCCGCTTCACGGACCGCATGTTCAAGCTTTCCATCAAGAATCTTCGGATTCTTGACAGATACCTGCCAGTTGGAGTTGAACTTGATCCCGTACGGCGGGTCGATATAGACCATCTGCACCTGGCCACGGAGGTCTTCGCGTTCGGCAAGCGACGTCATCACCTGAAGAGAGTCGCCGAGGATCATCCGGTTCGACCACTGCTGTGTGTGCTGATAGAACTCGACCTGCTCCAACTCATCGAGGCCACCGTCGAAATCGTCGAAGAGTGCCAGCTCGGGCTCATCGTCGGGGATATCGGCGGTGTCGCGCAGATTCTCGATCAGCACGCGCGGGTCGATCTTCTCCTGAATGTAGATCGGCGGTGCGTCGACGACGAGGTCCTCAGCATCGAGCTGATCCTTGCCGCGCCAGACCAATTGCGGATCCAGGTCGGGGTCCCGCGGGTAGCGAACCGGCGGCAGAGTGTCACCCTCGGCGTCATAGAACGTCTCAGCCGCGTCCGCGGTCGGATTGTTGACCCGCTCGTTCGCGTGCTCGTAGGCAACGACGTCGATCGGGCCCGAGGGCTTCTTGCTACGCGCCACGGCGTTCCTCCGGGTAGTCGAGCACATCGGGGTCACCGATGATTGGATCGTCGGCGTACACCGAACTGATCGCCTGATTGAGCTTTTCGGGAGCACTGACCATCTCGGTCACCTCGACGTATCCCCACACGCCAAAGGCTCCGTGGTTATTGACAGCTGGGCACCATGTATTTCGTGCGGTCGAAGCCTTCGCTTCCGTCTGAGCACGGTCCTTCTGCCCGCCCGACACCTCAACGATCAGGAACCTGTCGAAGTCCTCCCCTTCTGCTCGACGCAGACGCAGGAGGAAGTCCGGAATGTACAAGTGACTCCGTCCGTTGTGCACATACGGAATCTCGAAGCCGAGATGATCGTTCTTGACGAATGACTCCACACGCGAATTGAGTTCACATAGGTCCGCTAGGATCTGCTCCCAGGTATTGCCGCCGGCCGGCCCGTCAAGCACACAGTGACTCACCTGCGACTTGGTGGTCTCGATCGCCGCCTTCCGAGTGAGAAACGAGACCCCTGCGGTGGTTCCTACCGGATCATCGGCGCGAAGAATCGCCCGCGTACGGGCGCGCTGCTGGCCGCCGTACGTCTGGATTGCATTGACGATTTGCTCGCACGCGCGCGCCCGCAGCTCGGTGAGTTCCACGAGCGCCGCTGCCGTGCGTCCGTCCGACTCCACCACACACTCGTCCAACCAGCGAGCGACGATCCGTCGCAGCTGGGGAAACAACCATGGCCGGAGGTCGCCGCCGGTTTGGTAGTACCGCTCCATCAAGTGCTCGGCGACCTTGTAGACCACCTGCTGCCGACGAATCTGCGACAGGTCACGCATCTCGTCCTTCTCCACGATCCCGACGACACCTTGGGACTCGGTCCACGTCGGGACCTCCGACGCACCGATCGGGAACTCAGGCACGTCTGCGGTGTCGAACTGCAGGTCCGCATCAGGCAATTCCATCCGGTAGCCCTCGACGCGCGGGAATTGAATCTCAAGGGATTCCCTGCCCGGCAGTGCCTGCACGTGCAGTGTTGGCTGAGGCGGCTTCGGATCCACGGATGGCCGGTCCGAGGGAATGAAGGAGAACGGAATGCCGTAGACGTTGGCGTACTCCGCCTCGAACAACCCGTCGTCGTTCGCAACGTAGGACCTCCGTCGTAGCCCACGGCCGACTACCTGCTCACACAGGAGCTGGGAGCCGAAGGCTCGCACACCCAGAATGTGCGTGACGGTGTTGGCGTCCCAGCCTTCCGTGAGCATGGCGACACTAACCACGCAGCGAATATCCGCACCGAGCTTGCCTCTCTTACCTACGGTGTTCATCACCTCGCGCAGGATCTCCTCGTCGGTGATTTTCTCCGCATCAGCACCCGGGTTATCCAGCCGATACTGTGCCTTGAACCCACTGATCTCCGCTGCAGCAACCTTCTTGAAATCAGCTGACAGTGCCTCACCCGATTCCAGCTGTTTAGAGTCGACAAGGATCGTCCGCGGCCGGGCCAGGAGTCGATCGTCCGCATAGTTACGGAAGAGCTCCAGTCGTCCTTCCTGTACAGCGACCTGCTCACCGCGCGTCGCTTCCCAGCCCCCAATCCAGTCGTAGACAAGCTTGCTCACTGCTGTATTCGGGCAGACCACAATGAGCACTGGCGGAGTCTCTCCGAGAGGCTCCAACTCCCGCTGCCAATGCCCATACGAGCGCTCGTAGCTCCGGTACAAGCTATGTAGCGCCCCTTCAAGCACCTCAGGCAGCGGCTTCTCGTCCAAAGTCACCTTCGTGCTAGCGCGCTTGGGCAATCCATCCTTCACGTGCTCCCACAAATGCAGGTAGCTCACTTGCGATCCCGCTGCGTTGTCGTCGACCGGCGTTCTGGGCACCTTCACGATGCCGGATTCAATCGCGTCCATCAACGAGAAGTCACTGACCGTCCAGCCAAACAGTGTGCCCTGGCTGTGACCTGAGCCTGACAAGAAGTACGGCGTCGCCGACAGATCGAAGACCTTCTTGACGCCGATCTTCTTCCGGACGAAATCGATTCCCTCGAACCACACACGGGCGTCAGCGTCCTCCGCAGCCTCGTCTGCCGTGAGCTCGGCCGACGTGACGGGTTTGTCTTGGTAGCAATGGTGCGCTTCGTCGTTGATCACAACGATCTCACTCTTGCTCGAGCCGAAGTCGCGGAGCACCCTCGCCACAACCTCCGACTGCGTTTCCTTGAAAACTGCTTCGGGGTCTCCCGGCCGCAGGACCTTGCGGGTGTTCTTCGAGACGGCAGCGAACTCGCCTTTGATCTTCGGTTGGAACGCGTGCCAGTTCGTGATCACGATCTGCGCCTTGTCGAGTGCGCTCTCGTGTCCGGCTGGGATCAGGTCACGAAGCCGGTAGTAGTTGTCCGGATCACTCGGCTGCAGCACCTTGAGGCGATCGCGAATTGTGACGCCAGGAGTCACGATAAGGAAGCGGTTCGTGAAGCGCGCATCGCGCGGAGCTTGGACCTTGTTCAGAGTCTGCCAAGCGATCAGCATCGCCATCACGACCGTCTTGCCGGCGCCGGTCGCCATCTTCATAGCGATTCGCGGAAGACCTCGATTGAACTCGGCGTTGGTCTCCTCGATCCTTGCCTGCCAATCGTGCCGATAGTTCCGTCGGCCCGCGACCTCCGTCAGAAAGATCGCCGTCTCGGCAGCTTCGCGCTGGCAGAAGAGGACGCGGTTGTCTCTCTCCACGTCGGCCCAGTGCTCCAGGAGCTTGCGGGTAATCGGCGTCACACCTTCGTACCGGCCTGTCGTACGCCAGTAGCTGACGTCCTTCCGGATGTCGTTGATCAGCCTGTTCTCTTGGATCCGCTCAGTGAGCCCGAAATCCAACGACGTCTGAGATCCCTTGGTGCGCCGGCCTTTTCGTTCCGGAGCGATCGCGACGAACGATGCGCTCGGCCGGCGTCCGTGATTCAACGCCCCAGTCGGATGACCGTCAGCATTCAGGGCGAAGTGACGGGCAGGCACCTCGTACGGCGAATTGATCACAGGCTCGTCGATCGCATGCTCAGCCAACGCTTCCCCTCCCACTCAAACACGGTTCCCCATGTATACATGGTGGCCCTGACACGGGTGGTCGGCGAGGGTGAAATCGTGTCTGAATCACCTGCAGAACAGCTGCTTTCACAGCAGCTGGGAACGCAGATCGCCCGCCTACGACACGCTCGGGAGCTCAGTCAGGACGCACTGGCTGAACGGGCCGGAATCAGCACCAACCACCTCCAGCTCCTGGAGAGCGGCCTCAGCGACCGGTCCAAGAAGACGCCAGCGAATCCGCGACTAAGCACATTGATCGCACTCAGCGCAGCGCTTGACGTGCCATTGCCCGAGTTACTCGGGTGACCGGCAGGTTCGACCCGGGTACCGGTATCGATGTAGGTAAGTCGCGCGTAGGCCTCGCGCGTGTCCAAGACTGGACTGAACGACTCCCCTCACGTCCCTCGAGTTACCAGCGCTCCGGCGGCACGTCGAACTCTCGGCAGAGCGCCCGCCACACGATCCGGGGATCCACGCCCTCGTCGATGGCCACCGCACCGGTGCGGCCGCCGAGCTCCAGGATCGCGTAGTCCACCAGCATCGCGTCGGCCGCCCGCCGACCGAACTCGGTGTACATGAACTCGGTGAACTCGGTCAGTCGCATGCGTGCACCCGCTTCCGCTCGTCGAGAATTCGCTGCGCCTGCGCCACCGGATCGGTCGTCTGCCGGGCCGTGGCGGCCAGCGCCGTCGCGGCGGCCGCGTACGACAGATCCTCGAGCACCCGGATGATCGCCGCGGTCATCGCTTCCCTGGTCACCGGCCGGATCACTTCCCCGGCTCCCGCGCGTCCGACACGGTTGGCCAGCTCCCACTGGTCGCCGCCGCCGGGCACCACCACCACCGGCACCCGCGCCGACAGCGCCTTGGCCAGCAGTCCGTGCCCGCCGCCGCAGATCACCAGGTCGGCGTCGGCCAGCAGCAGGTCCTGCCTGCCCAGCCCGGACACCAGACCGTCGGGCAGTGCGTCCGCCTCGGCGGGCTGCGTCAACCCCGAGAAGACCACGCGCGGCGCACCGCGCCCCCAGGCGCCGGCGCGCTGCAGTTCGGCGAGCGCGGCGAAGGCCACCGGGGTGAGCTCGTCCGAACCCGATTCGGCGGTGGAGGGGCAGACCACCACCAGGGGGCCGTCCCCCGGCGGCACGGTGAACTCGTCGTCGGTCGGTTCGAAGAGGCAGGGCCCGATCAGGTGGGTGCGTGCGGGCCAGTCCGGACGCGGCTCCTCCAACCCGGGCAGGGTCGCCACGAACCGGGCCGACGGCGCAGGCACCGGCGGCAGCCCGATGCCGCGACGGGCCTGTGCGCGTTGCGCACGACCCCGCGCGTGCGAGCGGGCACCCAGGGCGCGCAGCACACCGTCGCGCAGTCGGCCGCGCCACCCGACGCCCACGGCCATGCCGGCGCCGATCGGCGGCAGCCCGCGGGATTGGTCGTACAGCACATGCGAGGACAACTCGATCCACGGCAGGCCCGTCAGCTCCGCGGCCCAGCCACCGGCCAGCGTGATCGAGTCGCTCACCACCAGGTCGATGCGCTCGAGCGCGAGGAGCGGCGCGAGCTCGAGTGCCATCCGTGCGGCGCGGACGCTGAGTTTGGCGCCGGCGTCGGAGTCGTCCTCGTCCGGCCGGGCGGCCAGCCCCGGCAGGTCGCGCACGAGAAGACCGCGGCGCGCAGCCGCGGTCTCCCAGCGCAAGCCGGTATAGACGATGCACTCGTGACCGGCCGCGGCGAAGTCGGCGGCCAGTCCGAGGCTCGCCAGTGCGTGGCCGGCGTCCGAGCCGGCCACGAAGGCGATACGACTCAGTTGCCGGCCTGACCCTGCTGCTCGGGATCGGCCTGCGGCTGCGAGTGTCCGGCGGGCAGGCCCATGCTCGCGCGGATCTGCTCCAGGCGGGCGTGACCGGCCATCTGCACGCTGGCCTGCTCCACCTCGATCATCCGACCGCTCACCGAGTCCTGGGCGAGCTCAGCCGAACCGAGGGCGTTGGCGTAGCGGCGCTCGATCTTCTCGCGCACCTGATCCAGGCTGGGGGTGTTCCCCGGTGCGGTCAGCTCGCTCATCTGGTTCAGAGAGGCGCTCACCTGCTCCTGCATCTTGGCCTGCTCCAGCTGGCCGAGCAGCTTGGTGCGTTCGTCCAGCTTGCCCTTGAGGATCACCGCGTTGCGTTCGACGGCCTGCTTGGCCGAGGCCGCCGCGTTGAGCGACTGGTCGTGCAGCACCTTGAGGTCTTCCACGCTCTGCTCGGCGGTGACCAGCTGGGCGGCGAACGCCTCGGCG
This sequence comes from Gordonia alkaliphila, assembly GCF_039542465.1. Lineage (NCBI taxonomy): Bacteria > Bacillati > Actinomycetota > Actinomycetes > Mycobacteriales > Gordoniaceae > Gordonia > Gordonia alkaliphila. Next base: position 262,312 of record NZ_BAABIE010000002.1, read on the forward strand.
GCGTTGGTGTACTCGGTGGTCTTGCGCGTGTCGCCGGCGGACGCGGCCTGATCGGCCAGTGTCAACGCCTGACGGACGTTGCCCTGCAGCTGCTCGATCTTCTCCAGCTGGCGGTTGAGCCGCATCTCGACCTGGCGCTGATTGCCGATGACGGCGGCAGCTTGTTTGGACAGCGCCTCGTGCTGACGCTGCGCGTCGCCGATGGCCTGCTCGATCTGGATCCGCGGGTCGGCGCGCTGATCGATCGTGTCATTGCCCCAGGCGGTCAGGTAGCGCCACAGCTTCACGAATGGGTTGGCCATTTTCGTCAGATTCCCTTGCTGGTCGAACGATTGTCGGTCGGGCGATGGTCGGGTTCCGCGCCGCGGGTCAGGCGGCGGCGAGCGCGCCGCCGGCACCGCCGGCGAGCGGGTCGGTCGGCACCACTTCGATGACCGGCGGGGTCATCGTGCGGCCGACCTCGGTCAGCACGGTGCCGACGGGGACTTCGAGTGCCACGCAGATGGCGGCGAGGAGCTCGCTGGAGGCTTCCTTCTGCCCGCGTTCCACCTCGGACAGATACCCGAGCGACACCCGCGCCGAGGTCGATACCTCGCGCAGAGTGCGTCCCTGATCCATTCGAAGTCGGCGCAATTCGTCACCGAGCGCCTCCCGCAGCAGTAAAGCCAACGACCGCTCCTTCTCGCTGTGTCTTGCAGTCTTCTTGTCTGTCGACCCTATCGGAATTTTCGATACGGCGTCGACGGGAATCGCGCGCGTCGGTCAGTCCGAAACCGTCGCCGTCCGGCGCAGCACCGTCGCCCGCCAGACGTAGTCCAGCCCGGTCAGCACGGTGACCGCCACCGCCGCGTACAGGATCCACAGCGCCACGTCGAAGGCCACTCCGGTCAGCGGCAGCACCAGCAGACCACAGCCCACCGACTGCAGCAGCGTCTTGATCTTGCCGCCCTGGCTGGCCGCGATCACTCCGTGCCGCACCACCCACAAGCGCAGCAACGTCACGCCGAGTTCGCGGACCAGGATCACCACGGTCACCCACCACGGCACGCTGCCCAGCACGGACAGGCCCAGCAGGGCCGCACCGATCAGTGCCTTGTCGGCGATCGGGTCGGCGAGCTTGCCGAAGTCGGTCACCAGTCCCCACGACCGCGCGATGCGCCCGTCGAGCTGATCGGTGATCGCCGCGACGGCGAAGATCACGAAGGCCGCGATGCGCCAGGGGGTCTCGGTGCCGTCGGCCACGAACAGGACCACCAGGAACACCGGCACCAGGACGATCCGGAACACCGTCAACCCATTGGCCACGTTGAGCACGGGAACCGCGGGCAGCGGCGATTGCGCCTGTGGAAGTGGGTCGGTCACACCGTCAGACTATCGGCCCCGGTTCGCGCCCGTCGCCGCGGGATGCCCGGACCGGTCTATTGTGTTCTTTCATGTCCACTGCGCAACCGGCCCGCCGTCCCACCGAGACGACCCCGCCGATCGTGCGACGAGCCCGGACCTCGGACGTGATCCGTATCAAGGAACTCGTCGACATCTACGCGGGAGAAATCCTCCTCGGCAAGAACCTGGTGACCCTGTACGAGTCGGTCCAGGAGTTCTGGGTGGCCGAGGTCGACGGCACCGTGGTCGGCTGCGGCGCACTGCATGTCTTCTGGGACGACCTGGGCGAGGTCCGCACCGTGGCGGTCGATCCCGCCGTCGCCGGCCGCGGCGTCGGCCACCACCTGGTCGCCCGCCTGCTGGAGGTGGCGCGGGAACTCGAACTGGCCCGGGTCTTCGTGTTGACCTTCGAGACGGAGTTCTTCGGTCGGCACGGGTTCACCGAGATCGAGGGCACCCCGGTGACCCACGCGGTCTTCGAGGAGATGTGCCGCTCCTACGACACCGGCGTGGCCGAGTTCCTGGACCTGAGCTACGTCAAGCCGAACACCCTGGGCAACACCCGGATGCTCGTCATCCTCTGACACCGGTGAGCAGCGGCCCGGCTAAAGTCGGCGCATGCCGAAATTCGCAGTCGAATACACCTACGGCGCCGCCAAGGCCGCCCTCCGCGACGAACACCGCCCCGTCCACCGCCAGTGGCTGCAGACCTCCTACGAGGCCGGCGACATCCTGCTGGTCGGGCCCTACAGCGACGGCTCCGGCGCGGTGCTGATCGTGGCCGCCGACGACGAACGGGCCGCTGCGCAGTTGATGGCGCAGGACCCGTTCGCGTCAGTAGGCGCCATCGACGCCGTGCGGATCACCGAGTGGAAGCAAGTTTTCGGGCCCTTCGGCGACTGACCACGAGGCTGGCGACGGTGGTCACCACCAGGGTGCCACCGATCACCGCCAGGCTCACCGGGGTGGAGATCTCCGGCACCGCGACGTGTTCGCCGCCGTTGATGAAGCTCAGGGTGTTCTCGTGCAGCGCGTGCAGCACCAGCTTCACACCGATGAAGGCCAGGATCAGCGACAGCCCGTACGACAGGTAGATCAGCTTGTCCAGCAGACCGCCGAGCAGGAAGTACAGCTGGCGCAGACCCATCAGCGCGAAGGCGTTGGCGGTGAACACCAGGTACGGCTCCTGGGTGAGTCCGTAGATCGCCGGAATCGAGTCCAGCGCGAACAGCACGTCGGTGAAACCGATGACGATCAGCACCATCAGCAGCGGCGTGGCCATCTTCTTGCCGTCGATACGGGTGAACAGCTTGTCGCCGTCGTAGGTGTCGGTGGTCCGCAGGAAACGCTTCGCGAAGCGTTCGATGCGGCCTTCCCGTTCCCGCTCGTGCTCCACCGGCTCGCCGCTCTCGGACAGCAGCTTCACGGCCGTCAGCAGCAGGAAGGCGCCGAACAGGTAGAAGACCCAGCTGTAGGCGGCGATGGCCGCCGCGCCGACCGCGATGAAGCCACCGCGCATCACCAGGGCCATCACGATGCCCAGGAGCAGTACCTTCTGCTGGTAGATGCGCGGCACCATGAACTTGGTCATGATCACCACGAAGACGAAGAGGTTGTCCACCGACAACGCCTTCTCGGTGACGAAACCGGCGTAGTACTCCCCGCCGAAGGTGCCGCCCCACTTCCACCAGACGAAACCGCCGAAGGCCAGGGCCAATCCGATGTACACCGCCGACCAGAAGCCGGACTCGCGCAACGTGGGTTCGTGCGGCACACGCACGTGCGAGAAGAAGTCGAAGACGAAGAGCCCGAGGATCACCACACAGGTGATCACCCAGGTGAGTAAGGAAACATCCACGGCAGAACCTCCAGCGCGCGTCACTAAGGAAGCGATGCTGGAGGTCTCTCCCATCCGCGGTGCGGACCGGCGTCCCGGACTGGGCGGTCCCGGTGTGATCGGCACATCGGGACAGCGCAATCGTATTGACGAGATCGCCGTCGGGGGGATACTCCCCTCCTGATCGTTAGATCGATCGTACTCTTCGACGACCGACCGCGCCCAATCAGAAGGGCGGCGTCTCCTCGTCCGGGTCGCCCCCGCCGGTGATCGACGCGATCACGCCGGCCAGGTCCTCGGGCTTGACCAACACCTCGCGCGCCTTGGAGCCTTCACTGGGGCCCACGACGCCGCGCGTCTCCATCAGGTCCATCAGTCGACCGGCCTTGGCGAAGCCCACCCGCAGCTTGCGCTGCAGCATCGAGGTGGAGCCGAACTGGCTGGACACCACCAGTTCGATCGCCTGCAGCAGGTCGTCGAGGTCGTTGCCGATGTCGGCGTCGATGTCCTTCTTGTCCCCGGCCTTGGCCGCGGTGACGCCTTCGACAAACTCCGGCTCGGACTGTTCCCTGGCGGCCTCGACGACGTCGTTGATCTCCTCGTCGGTGATGAACGCGCCCTGCATGCGGATCGGCTTGTTCGCCCCCATCGGCAGGAACAGTCCGTCGCCCATGCCGATCAGCTTCTCCGCGCCCGGCTGATCCAGGATCACCCGCGAGTCGGTCAGCGAGCTGGTGGCGAAGGCGAGCCGGGACGGCACGTTGGTCTTGATCAGACCGGTCACCACGTCCACCGACGGACGCTGCGTGGCCAGCACCAGGTGGATACCGGCGGCACGGGCCTTCTGCGTGATCCGCACGATCGCATCCTCGACGTCGCGGGGCGCGGTCATCATCAGGTCGGCGAGCTCGTCGACCACGGCCAGGATGTACGGATAGGGCTTGTACTCGCGCTCGGAGCCCAGCGGCGTGGTGATCTCACCGGTGCGCACCTTGGTGTTGAAGTCGTTGATGTGCCGCACGCGCGAGGCCTTCATGTCCTGGTAGCGCTGCTCCATCTCCTCCACCAGCCACGCGAGGGCCGCCGCGGCCTTCTTCGGCTCGGTGATGATCGGCGTGATCAGGTGCGGCACCCCCTCGTACGGGGTGAGCTCCACCATCTTCGGGTCGATCAGGATCAATCGGACCTGTTCGGGGGTGGCGCGCGTCAGCAGCGACACCAGCATCGAGTTCACGAAGCTCGACTTGCCCGAACCGGTGGAACCGGCCACCAGCAGGTGCGGCATCTTCGCCAGGTTGGCGCTGACGAAGTCGCCCTCGATGTCCTTGCCGAGTCCGATCACCATCGGATGGGTGTCGGCTTCGACCTCCGCGTCGGTGAGCACGTCGGCCAGGCGCACCATCTCGCGGTCGGCGTTGGGCACCTCGATGCCCACCGCCGACTTGCCGGGAATGGGCGCCAGCAGTCGCACGTTGTCGGTGGCCACCGCGTACGCGATGTTGCGCTGCAGCTGGGTGATCTTCTCCACCTTCACGGCGGGTCCGAGCTCCACCTCGTAGCGCGTCACGGTGGGGCCGCGGGTGTATCCGGTCACCGCGGCGTCGACCTTGAACTGCTCGAGCACGCCGTTGAGGCGGTCGATCATGTCGTCGTTGGCCGAGCTCCCGAGCTTCGGCGGGTCGCCGTGCACCAGCAGATCGGTGGACGGGAGCACGTAGCCGGAGTCCGAGGCCGCCGGGCGCGGTGCAGCGGCCGGCTTCGGTGTCGGGCGCGGCGCTGCGGGCTTGCGGGCGGCAGGCTTCGGCTGCGGCCGCGGTACCGGAGGCAGGGGCGCGATCGGTTCGGTGACCTGCTGCTCGATCGGAGTGTCCAGCAGCGGCTCGGTGTACAGGTCGGTCATGTGCTCGTCGCGGGTCGCGCCGGCGGTGGGGCGAGCCGGGCGACGGTCCGTGCGTGCGGTGGCCCGCGTCACCGGCTCGCGACGCGAGGGTTCACGGCGTGCGGATTCACTACGGGTGGGCTCGCGGCGGGCGCGCGACGCCGGTCGACGCCGCTCGTCGGGCGGGTAGTTCTCGTACGGATCGCCCCAGCCCGCGCGATCGTCGTCGCGAGGATCGGTGTCGCGGGGATCGGCCGGGAAGTCGTCGAGCACGCTCGGCTCGTCGGCGTCGGCGTCGGCGTCGGCGTCGTCGAACTCGGCGGCCTCGAATTCCTCGTCGTAGTCGTCGTACTCGTCGTAGTCGTACTCGTCGTCGTAGTCGTCGGCCGCGCCGTGGCGGTAGGCACCGATTCCGAGGTACGAGCAGGTGCCGTCGATCAGCTCGCGCACCGAGTAGCCGCTGAGCACGACGAGTCCGGCGAACCCGCAGAGCACCATGATCGGGACCGACAGCCAGACGGTGATCGCCTGGGTGAGCGGCGACCCGAGGGCGAAACCGAGGAAGCCCGCGGCCTCCGAGCGCGCCGGTGACTCGGTCGGTGCGCCCAGCACCAGATGGGTCAGGCCCAGGGCCGACATGCCGAGCAGCACGCCGCCGCCCACATTGCGCAGGCGTCGGGCCGGATTGGGTCCGTGGCGCATCACCGTGACGGCGATGACCAGCAGCACCACCGGCAGCAGGTAGGCCAGCGAGCCGATGCCGAAGCGGACCAGGGCGTCGACGAAGGCGCCGACGGCCTCCGGAACCCCGAACCACACGCCGGCGATGACGAGTGCGGCGAGCAGTGTCAGTGCCAGCCCGGCACCGTCGCGCCGCGCGGATCGCTGATGGCCGACAACGTTGTCCTCGTCGTCCGGGTCGACCTGCGGCGCCAGTCCGATGCGGGCGACACTGCCGAGACCGCGCGCAGCCAGGTTCCAGGTGTTGACCACGCCGCGACCGATGCCGCGACCCACCGTGCCCGCCGCCGACGGACGATGCCGCATCTCCTGCGACTTGTTGGTCCGCGCCGGTGGACGTGCATTCCGCTTACCCGCAGCGGAGCGGTTGCCGGTCGCCGCACGCTGTCCGTTCGCGGTACGCGGTCGACGTTCGCCGCCGCGAGCGCGCTCGGAAGTGCCGGCACGGCCGGAGGTACGGGAGCCGGAGCCCGAACCGGACTTGGCCGACGGCGCACGACCGGAAGTGGACGTGCGACTACGCGCGCTTGCCTGAGAAGCCATGGCTGTCAGCCTAGTGCCTCAGCGTCACTCCAGTAACACCCGCAACAGCGCGCGTCGGATCACAACTTCGACACGACCGCGGCGAAGCAGGCTGCGATCACAGGGAGCGGCGCGCCATCGACAGCAGCGCCACGGCGGCCGGTTCGCCGAGGAAGGCCACGTCGACCGGCGCACGACCGAACGCGAACAGCAGCAGTTCGCCGACGGTGCCGACCACGGTGACCGGCTCGCCGGAACCGACGGTCAGCAGGTCCCGCCCGTCCGGTGTGCGCAGTGTCACGCGGGCCGGCGATTTGCCCATCGTCATGCGGCCCATCATCTTCAGCGGCCGCTCCAACGCGGCGCTCAGGCCGGGCGCCAGCTCGCGGGGCGTCCACGGGCCGGTCGGATCGGCGCCGCCGCGCAGCACGTCCTCGTGGTGGACGAACATCTCCGCGAGGTTGAGGTACTTGTCGGGGAGGGCGAACAGCGAGAACCACGGCGGACCGGACTCGACGTCGTCGAGCAGGTCGTCGTAGTCGCGGGCCGCATAGCTCCGCGTGACCCGGCCGGTCCACGCCCCGAGGGGCGGGAGGAACATGCCGGCGGCGGCATCCGGGCGGCGTTCGCGCAGCAACAGGTGCACCGCGAGATCGCGGGTCGCCCAGCCGGTACACAGCGTCGGTGCGTCCGGCCCTTCGCGGCGCATGGCCTCGACCATGGCCCGACGTTCCACCTGCGCCCAGTTCACGCCCATCGGGGGTCAGCCCAGCTCGTCGTCGGCGGGCACCTCGATGACCGTCGGCACGATCATCGGACGGCGACGGTACTTCTGCGCCACCCAGCGGCCCACCACGCGGCGGATGCCCTGGGCGATGCGGTGGGAGTCGGTGACGCCCTCCCCGGCCAGCTCGGTCAGCGCCTTGTCGACCAGGTCGGCGGCCTCCGACAGCGCGTCCGGGTCGTCGGAGAAACCGCGGCCGGAGATCTGCGGGCGGCTCACCGCGCGCCCGGTGCGGTCGTCGACGGCCACGGTGATGGCGATGAAGCCGCCCTCCCCCAGCACCAGTCGGTCCGACAGCGTCGACTCGCTGACGTCACCGACGGACAGGCCGTCGACGTAGACGAAGCCCACCGGCACCTTGCCGGAGATCCGTGCGCGGCCGTCCACGAGGTCGACGGTCACGCCGTCCTCGGCGAGAACGATCCGGTCGGCGGGCACACCGGTCGCCTCGGCGAGCGCGGCGTTGGCGCGCAGGTGCCGCCATTCGCCGTGCACCGGCATGGCATTGGACGGGCGCACCGCGTTGTACAGGTACAGTAGCTCGCCCGCCGACGCGTGGCCGGAGACGTGCACCTTGGCGCTGGCCTGGGTGATCACCGTGGCGCCGCGCTTGGCGAGCCCGTTGACCACCGCGAAGACGGAGTTCTCGTTGCCGGGGATCAACGACGACGCGAGCACCACGAGGTCGTCGGCCCGAATGTTGATCTGCCGGTGATCGCCGCGCGCCATCCGAGACAGCGCCGACAGCGGCTCGCCCTGGCTGCCCGTGCTGACCAGCACCACCTTGTCGTCGGGCAGCGTGGCCGCGGTGTCGATGTCCACCTCGACGCCCTCGGGGATGTGCAGGTAGCCCAGGTCCTGCGCGATCGCCATGTTGCGGACCATGGAGCGGCCCACGAAGGTGACGCGGCGTCCGTAGCGGTGTGCCACGTCGACGATCTGCTGGATGCGGTGCACATGCGAGGCGAACGACGCCACGATCACGCGCTGGCGGGCCTTGCCGATCACCCCGTCGAGCACCACGCCGATCTCCCGCTCGGGAGTCACGAAGCCGGGCACCTCGGCGTTGGTGGAGTCGACCAGGAACAGGTCGACGCCTTCGTCGCCGAGACGGCTGAAGCCGCCGAGGTCGGTGAGGCGGTTGTCCAGCGGCAACTGGTCGAGCTTGATGTCACCGGTGTGCAACACGAGGCCGGCGGGCGTGCGGATCGCGACGGCCAGTGCGTCGGGAATCGAGTGGTTGACGGCGAAGAACTCGCAGTCGAACTCGCCATAGCTCGCGCGGTCGCCCTCGCGCACCTCGATCAGCGTGGGCCGCAGGCGGTGCTCACGGCACTTTGCGGCGACCAGCGCCAGCGTGAAGCGCGAGCCGACCACCGGGATGTCCGACCGTAGCTTGAGGAGGAACGGCACCGCGCCGATGTGGTCCTCGTGACCGTGGGTGAGCACGATCGCGTCGATCTCGTCGACGCGGTCCTCGATGTACCGGAAGTCGGGCAGGATCAGGTCGACGCCGGGCTGCTGGTCCTCGGGGAACAGCACGCCGCAGTCCACCACCAGGAGGCGACCGGCGTATTCGAAGACCGTCATGTTGCGACCGATCTCGCCGATGCCGCCGAGCGCGACGATGCGCAGTCCGCCCTCGGCGAGCGGCGGCGGCGAAGGCAGTCGCTCGAGATGGTCGGCGGTGACGCCGGAGCCGGTCGCGGCCTCGGCGGCCGGGTGCAGCTGCGCGCCCTTCGTCTTCTTGGCGGGGGCGTCGGCCGGCGGACCGGCCTTGCGGGACGAACGACGACGCTGGGAGCGACCCGGACCGGTCATCAGGAAACCACCTCTGCTTGGCGCAGGAGAGTCAGGATCTGTTCGATCTGACCTGGATCGGCCGCGACCTGCGGCAGGCGCGGATCGCCGACGTCGAACCCGGTCATCCGCAGCGCGGTCTTGACCATGGTGACCCCGCCGGTGAGGCCCATCGCCTCGACCAGTGGCGCCATCGAGTCGTTGAGCTTGCGGGCGGTCGCCAGATCGCCTGCGGCGACGGCGTCGCGCAGGGCGGCCATCCGGCCCGGCACCAGGTGGCCGATGACGCTCACGAAGCCGATCGCACCGACGGCCAGCCACGGCAGGTTCAGGGCGTCCTCGCCGCTCAGGTACTGCAGGTCGGTCTGCGCCATCACCTTGCGGGCCTGGTGCAGGTCGCCCTTCGCATCCTTGATACCCCGGATGTTGGGGTGCTCGGCGAGCGCGAGAATGGTCTCGAACTCCAGCGGCACCACCGACCGCGGCGGAATGTCGTAGAGCAGCACGGGCAGATCGGTCGCGTCGGCGACGGTCCGGAAGTGCGCGAGCAGACCACGCTGCGGCGGCCGTGAGTAGTACGGGGTCACGATCAGCAAGCCGTGCGCACCGATCTCGGCGGCTTCGCGAGCGCGCAGCACCGTCTCGGCGGTGTCATAGCTGCCGGCGCCCTGCACGATGCGGGCCCGATCGCCGACGGCGTCCAGGACTACCCGCAGCAGATCGTTCTTCTCGGTCGGGGTGGTGGTCGGCGACTCCCCGGTGGTGCCGGAGACGACCAGGCCGTCGAGGCCGCCGGTGACCAGCTGATCGGCCAGTTCAGCGGCCTTATCGAGGTCGATCTTCCCGTCGGCGCGGAACGGCGTGACCATGGCGACGGAGTTGGTTCCGAAGGGTGCAGCCCCTCCCCCGGTGGCAGGCGAATTCATGGGGCTCACGGTACCGCACCAGGCGGGTTCGGCAGCGATCAGCCCTCGTACGGGAACGGCGAGGTGGCGACCTCTGTGCCGTCGGCTAGAACGTCGATCTCGAAGTCGCCGAAAGCAGTGGGCGCCAACTCGATCAGCTGGCGCAGACATTCCACCGCCAGCTCCCGAATCTCGGTGTCGGCGTGCTCGGTGGCGCGCATGCCGATGAAGTGCCGCCACGCCCGGTAATTGCCGGTCACCACGATGCGGGTCTCGGTGGCGTTCGGGAGCACCGACCGTGCGGCCTGGCGTGCCTGCTTGCGGCGCAGGATGGCGTTGGGCACGCCCGCGAACTTCTCTTCCAGTCGGCCGAGCAGTTCGCTGTAGGCGGCGCGGCTCGCGTCGGTGGCCTCCTGGAAAAGCGCCTCGAGTTCGGCGTCACCGCGAATCGCCGGCGGCGGCACCACGTTGGCGTCGTGCTCTGGCACGAACCGCTGGGACAGCTGGGAGTACGAGAAATGGCGGTGCCGAATCAGCTCGTGGGTGCACGAGCGCGAGATGCCGGTGATGTAGAAGGACGCGCTCGCATGCTCGAACAGCGACGTGTGCCCCACCTCCAGCACATGACGCAGATAGCCGGCGTTGGTCGCGGTCCGCGGATTCGGCTTGTCCCAGCTCTCGTAGCAGGCGCGGCCGGCGAACTCGATCAGCGCCTCGCCGCCGTCGGCGTCACTGGACCACGCCACCTGCGGGGCGGTGAACGTCGTCGATGCCACCAACTGCACATTGAGCGCCACCAGATCGGGCACGGGATCCTCCTGGATTAGTCACGGTCGACGACGGAAACAAGGCCGGGCTTGCCTATACTCATCGACCAATATCGATAACCCACCTTTTCACGGAAATGAGCAACTCTGGATGAAGCCCCTCCCGACGGTCACCACCCGCCGTGCCGCCACCCTGGCCGTCACCGCAGCGCTGGGCCTGGCGCCCTTCCTGGTCGACGCCGCGCCCGCGAACGCCGTCCCGCAGGAGCAGCAGCAGAACCAGCCGCAGAAGCAGCAGGCGGTGCCCGCGCCCGAGCGGGTGAACCTGGGCGGCGTGTACAACGCCCGCACCTTCGGCAGCTACACCAACACCGACGGCCAGGCCCTGACCGACCGCGTGATCCGCAGCGGCGACCTGCAGAACCTGAACAACGCGGGCCTCGCGGAGCTGCAGCGTCGCGACGTGACCACCATCGTCGATCTGCGCACGTCGTTCGAGCGCCAGCTCAAGCCCAACCGCCCGGTGCCCGGCGCCAAGGTGGTCGTGGCCGACGTCATGGCCCTGGCCCCGCTCGCCGGCTCGGCCGATTTCCCCGGCATGTACCGGACCTTCGTCGACAATCCGGGTGCCCGCGAGGCGTACCGGACCATGCTGCTCCAGGTGGCCACGACCGTCGAGCGCGGCGACTCGGTGCTCATCCAGTGCAGCGCCGGCCGCGACCGTACCGGGTGGGGCTCGGCCGTGCTGCTGAAGATCGCCGGCGCCGATATGAAGACCATCGAGGCCGACTTCACCGCCAACAACACCGGCGCCGACGTCGCGTGGCTGCGCGGCGCGTTCGCACACGTCGACCGCATCTACGGCGGCTTCGACGGCTACCTGCGCAAGGGCCTGCGGCTGTCGACCGCCGAGATCGAGTCGATCCGCACCGCGATGATCGCGTCGGACGCGACCAGCGAAGCCGCCGTCACGCCCCAGTAGTCACTTTGCAGTGATGCCGAGGTTCACCGCGGCATAGACGGTGCCTCCGGACTGGCCAGCCTTGAGCAGTCCGGTGGCGTCGTAGATGCCGTCGTTCGCGTTGCGGGTGGCGCGGTTCGGATGGCCGTCGTACGGGCTGTGCGCCGCGAAGACCTCGTCGCTGAGCCCGTCGTCGAAGTACAGCTGGCTGGTGCGGGCGGTGGTCTTGTTCAGATGGACCCGCAGGTGGATGTGCACCGTCCGCCCCCGGTACCAGCCCGGATAGATGCTGGTGAACCGCACGATGCCGTCTGCATCGGTGGGCTGCGCGCCGCGCAGATAGGTCTTGGCATCCGACGGCGTGGACTCGCGATCTCCGGAACTGTAGGCGCCGTCCGAGACCGTTCCGTCCCTGTCTGTTCCGCCGGGCCCGCCCGGTCCCCCGCCACCCGGCGGCCCGCCACCCGGCGGCCCGCCGGCGGTTCCCGACTCGAAACCCGAGTAGTTGCCTTCGGCATCGCAGTGCCAGATCTCCACCACGGCATCGCGCACCGGCGCCGGGTCGCCGTCGACCCGGCAGTTCTCCAGATCCACCACGCGCAGTGCCAGTTCCAGCGGGACGCCCTCGCGGTCCTCGCGGATGTCGGCGCGGATGCGGTCCACGTCGAACCAGTACGGCCCCTCCGTGGCCTCCGCGGTGGTGGGGCACTGCGGTGCCTGCGCCAGCAACTCGTTCAGCAGGTCGCCGCTGCCGCCCGCAGCCGACGTCGTGGCGGAGTCCGCACCCGAAACTCCCGTCGCCGACGAGGCGGCCGGCGCGGACTTCTGGTCGACGCCGCAGGCGGCGAGGACCCCGGCCAACCCGAGAGCGCCGGTGCCGGCCAGGACTCCCCGGCGGGTCAGCGCACCGTCGAGCGGCGGATCGGAGGGAGCGGCAGCGGGTCGGTCGCGGCGAAATCGTGGGTGCATGCCAGTGACCCTAAGCGCCGTTCCTGTCCGGTCGCTGTGGGTCGCCTGCCGGTGTGCTGGAGGTGTGTCAGGCGCCGCGGACGATGGGCGCGAGCTTGGCGTAGGTGTCTTCCCAGCCGTGCACCGGGATCGAGTCGATGCCCAGATCCATCACGGGGCGGTCGTTGCCGCCCTCGTCGAGACGGTCGCCGAAGAACAGGATGTCGTCGGTGGTCAGGCCGAGGATCTCCATCAGGCGGCGGGCGCCGTACGCCTTGTCGATGCCCTTGGCGGTGATATCGACGGAGGTGGAGCCGCCGCTGCGAACCTCCAGGTCGGGCAGACGCTCGGCGGCGTAGGCGCGCAGCGACTCCTTCTTACGGCCGTCCGGATCCCACGCCGTCTTGGCATCGACGGGCGCCGACTGGCCCAGCGCGCTGAAGGTGATCTGGCTGCCGCGATCCTCCAGGATCGGGCCCCAGGTCTTGCTCTCCCACAGGCCGAGTTCCTTGGCGCCTTCCTCGACCACGGCGAGTGCGCGGGCCTTCTGGTCGTCGGACAGCTCTTCGGCGTAGACGGTCTCCCACTCCGGGTCCGCCCAGCGCAGGTAGCGGGTGCCGTTGGTCGGCATCAGGTGCAGGTTGCCGCGGTGCTCGAACGCGCCGAGCCGGTCGAGCACCTGGGTCTGGAACTGACCCATCTGGCCGCCGGAGATGACGCAGCCGAGGGAGGCGGCGAGCATCTCGCGGAACAGGTCGACCATCTCGTCGGCCATCGCCGTCTTGGACGGGGCGAGGGTGTCGTCGAGGTCGAACATGACCAGCTTGTAGGTCTTGCCGTTGTGCGTGAGTCCGTCAGCCATGCCGGGAACCTTAACCGAGAGCGCCGTCGGGGTTCTGCACGGTAGTGCGATTGACCCACGGGAAGGCCTCGGCGTTCGACGCAGCGCCCTCGGCCGCGCGGGACCGCGAGGTCTCCCCGAGTTCGGCGAGCAATCCGTTCCCGGCGTCGACGAGTGCGCCGAAGCGGGCCGGGGTGAGCCAGCCCGGGCGCAGCGCGAACAGCAGGTCCTCGGTGGCGGTGTTGCCGCTGGCGCCCGGTGCGAACGGGCAGCCGCCGAGGCCGCCGAGCGCGCCGTCGACCATCGCGGCACCCGCCCCGACCGCGGCGAGGGCATTGGCCACGCCCATCCCCCACGTGTCGTGGCCGTGGAACACCAGGCGCCGTTCACCGGCCGGATGGGCGGCTGCGGCGAACAGTTCGGCCACCTGGCCCGGGTACGCCTGCCCGAGCGTGTCGGCCAGCACCACGTCGACCGAGCCTGCGGTGCGCGGATCGGCGACGATCTCCAGGACCCGATCGGGGTCGACGGCGCCGTCGAACGGGCAGGTGAAGGCGGTGGCCAGGCACAGTTCGAGGCGCCCGCCGACGGCTTCGGCATGGGCGACCGCGTCCGGCATCGCGGCCAGCGAGTCCTCGGTGAGGCGGCCGATGTTGGCCTTGTTGTGGGCGTCGGACGCCGAGAAGCAGTACTGGAAGTTGCGGGCGCCGGCGGCGGCCGCCTTCGCCACGTGCCGCGGGGTGGCCACCCAGATCCAGCAGTGCTCCAGTTCCTCCGGGGTGAGCGCCTCGATCAGTTCCAGGCTGTTGGCCATCGGCGGCACCAGGTCGCCGCGCGCCATGGACCCGATCTCCAGTTCGGTGACGCCGGCGGCCAGCAGGGTGCGCACCAGCGCCGCCTTGGTGTCGACGTCGAGGAGCCCGCCGGTCAATTGCAGGCCGTCGCGCAGCGTCACGTCGCGCACCACCGTCGAGCGCGCCGTGCCCGTCACAGGAATCGCTCCCGGATCTCGTCGGTGTGCTCACCGATCTCCGGGCCCAGCGAGCGGATCGGCAGCGACTGTCCGCCGAGCACCGGCACCACGCCGGGGAAGCCCACGCGCACGGGCTCGGGCGCGCCGGTGTCGACGTCGAACTCCTGAATCATGTTGCGCGCCGAGTATTGCGGGTCGGCGACGATGTCGGCTGCGGTGTAGATCGGCCCGGCCGGCACGCCCGCCGCGTCGAGGGCGGCGAGGACCTCGTCGCGGGTCCGCGCGCCGGTCCACGCCCCGATCGCGTCGTCGATCTCGTCGCGCCGGTGCCAACGGCCGTCGTTGTCGGCGAGGTCCGGGTCGTCGGCCAGATCGGCGCGGCCGATGGCGCGCATGTAGCCGCCGAAGATGCCGTCGGCGTTGCCGGAGATCACCACCGAGAAGCCGTCGCCGCACACGTAGGCGTTCGACGGCGCGATGCCCTGCATGCGGCCACCGGTCCGTTCGCGGCGCACGCCGTAGGCACCGAGGTCGGGGATCAGCGACTCCATCATCGAGAAGATGGCCTCGTGCAACGCCACGTCGACGATGCGGTCGGCCACCGGCAGCGGCTCGGCGGCGGCGTCGCGGCGGCGCAGTCCCTCGTACAGCGCCATGACCGCGCCGAAGGCCCCGTAGAGTCCGGCGATCGAGTCGCCGATCGACACACCGGTGCGCACCGGCGGTCGGTCCGGGTCGCCGACCAGTTCCCGGAAACCGCCGTAGGCTTCGGCGACGGCCGCGAATCCGGGTCGCTCGGCGTACGGTCCGGTCTGCCCGAAGGCGGAGATCCGCACGATGATGAGTTCGGGGTTGTCGCGGCTGAGTTCCTCCGGCCCCAGACCCCACTTCTCCAGGGTGCCGGGCCGGAAGTTCTCCAGCACCACGTCGCAGTGTCCGGCGAGGGTGCGGACGTCCTCGCGTCCCTCCTCGGTGCGCAGGTCGAGCACCATCGACTTCTTGTTCCGGTTGATGGTGCGGAACAGCATCGACGTCTCGCCCGCGTACAGGCGCCAGTTGCGCAGCTCGTCGCCGCTCTCGCGCTCGATCTTGATCACCTCGGCGCCGAAGTCGGCCAACAGCCGACCGGCCGACGGAGCGGCGATGTAGTTGCCCAGTTCCAGCACCCGCACACCGGCCAGCGGCAGGCGGGGCGACGACGGTGCGTCGGTCATGGCTGCGGCTCGTCGTTGAACGAGTATGCGGGGTTGCGGATCAGGGCGTCGATCACCGTGATGAAGGCGTCGGCGGCGGCGACCGAACTGAACTCGGCGAGGTCGTGGGGTTCGGTCTCCGGGTCGAGCAGGCCCAACACGTCGCCGTCGACGCTGGGCACCACGCGCAGGCGCCGCATCGAGTGCCCGGCGATGCGGACGGCCGCGTTCTCGTCGTCGAGCAGTTCGTCGGGGGTCACCCACTCCACCCCGGCGTGTTCGGTGCCCGCCCCGGACAGCACTCCGTCGCCGCCGATCCGGGCGTGTTCGGGCATGCCGATGATGTGCTCGATGAGGCGGGCGGCGCGGCGCGCGGACTCCTCGTCGTAGGCGAAGGCCAGGGCCTCCCAGTCGCCGGCGTCGTTGTAGAGCACGGCGTACTGCTCCCCTTGCGCCGCGACCGCGAGGTGCGCGGCCGTGCCGCCGGGAAGTGGGGTGTGCCATTGGCCGTAGATCTCGATCTGACTCACACCTATTGACACTACGGCCCCGCGCGGGGCGCGCGGGACCGCAGGGAGGTGTCGGGCGGCGTCAGGAAGCGGCGTTGACCCGGATCATGTTCCCGGCCGGGTCGCGGAACGCGCAGTCGCGCGGGCCCCACGGCTGCTCGGCGGGCTCGGACAGCACCTCGGCGCCGGTGGCGACGACGCTCTCGAAGACGGCATCGAGATCGGCGACGGTGAAGATGTACGGCCCCATCACTCCCTTGGCGACCAGGGAGTGCAGCGCCAGGGCGTCCTCGGGCGAGCGGCCGGCCGCCGGTTGGGACAGCACGATGTCGCCGGCGCCGTCGGCCGGGCCCAGGGTGACCCAGCGGAGTTCGCCGTTGGGGACGTCGAGTTTCACCTCGAGTCCGAGGCCGTCGCGGTAGAAGCCGAGGGCGGCCTCCATGTCGTCGACGGTGATGGGAGTGGCGGTGAGGGCGATCGAAGTGGTCATGTCCTCCACGGTAAAACCCTGCGCGCCCGCTGCGCTTCTCCGATCCTGCTCGGTTTCGGCAGCGATCTGCTCGATTGCCGCCGCGTGGCTCAGTACCAGGGCATGGGTCGCGCGAGCACCTTGGTGATGCACGACGGCAGGGCTTCCATGCCGTCGTGCGGGCGGGCCCGGTACGACGACGGCGTCTCCCCCGCGATCTGGGTGAACCGGCTGCTGAACGAGCCGAGCGAGGAGAACCCGACGGCCATGCACGCCTCGGTGACGCTGGATCCGGCCCGGAGCAACGCCATGGCCCGTTCCACCCGGCGGGTCACCAGATAGCCGTAGGGCGTCTCGCCGTAGGCGGCCTTGAACTCGCGGGAGAAGTGCGCCGGCGACATCAGCGCGCGGTCGGCCATCACCGGCACGTCCAGCGGTTGGGCGTAGTCGCGGTCCATCAGGTCGCGGGCGCGGCGCAGGTGCGCCAGCGTCGCCGGCGACGGTTGCTGCGCCATCAGGCCGCCACCGCCTGCCGCAGCAACGGGGCGAGGTCGCCGCGCGGCTGCACGTCGATCTCGTCGAGTCCGCGCCACTGCGCGAGTGCCGCCAGGTCGTCGGCCAGTGCGTGCGCGACGGCACCGAGATCCGCATCGTCCTCGTGGTGGGCGGCCAGCACCTGCAGCACGCCGGTGCGGCGATCGGCTTTGAGGTCGACGCGGGCCTGCAGCCGGCCGTCGTGCAGATAGGGCAGCACGTAGTAGCCGTGCACGCGTTTGTGCGCGGGCACGTAGATCTCGATGCGGTAGTGAAAACCGAAGAGCCGCAGCGTCCGCGGTCGGTAGAAGACGAGCGGGTCGAACGGCGACAGCAGGCTCGAGCGCACCGGGCGGCGCGGGATCTTCGCGTCGGCGTGCAGGTAGGCCGGTTCGTTCCAGCCGTCGACGGTCACCGCGGTGAGGGTGCCGTCGTCGAGCAGGTCGCCGAGCACGGCGCGCACATCGGCGGTCGCCAGGCGGTAGTAGTCGGCGAGATCGGCGACGGTGGCGACACCGTGCGCGGCCGCCGCCCGGCGCACCAGCTCGGTGATCGCCTCGGGCTTGGGAATGTCGGCGGCGACGCGCTCGGCCCCGACCACGCGCTCGGCGAGGTCGTAGTGGCGCACGAACTTGTCGTCGCGCACCGCCGACAGCGTGCCGCCGGCGAACAGCGCCTCGCAGACGTTCTTCACCTCGCCGCGGTGCCACCAGGAACCCGGTGCGGAGCCGGATCGGTCCACGCCGAGCGCCGTCTCCAGACTGCGCGGAGTGCTCGCGCCGGCCTCGGTGATCGCCGCGAGGATGTCGTTCTGCAGAGCGGCGTTGCGCGCCAAGGCTTCTCGGACATGGCGCCAGCGGCCGCCTGCGAGCTCGGTCATCCGCCAGCGGAACAGCGGCCAGTCGTCCACCGGGATGAGCGCGGCCTCGTGCGCCCAGTACTCGGCCAGCAGACGCGGTGCGCGGGCCGCCGACCGCCAGGCGGCGGTGTCGAGGAGCTGGTCGTCGTAGGCGCCGAGTCGGCTGAACGCGGGCAGGTAGTGGGCCCGGGCGAGCACGTTCACCGAGTCCAACTGCAGGAGGCGTGTGCGCCCCAGCACCCGCTTGAAATGCGCGCGAGTCGGAGGCCTCGTCGGGGCCGGGTCGGTGAACCCTTGTGCCGCCAGCGCTATCGAACGCGCTGCAGCCGCCGAGAGGTCAGTGGGCACGGGCCCCGGCGGCCGGGTAGTCGATGCGCCGGTATTCGAGGAAGCGGTACAGCGTCCCGGTCCGCGAGCGGAGCCAGTCGGTGGCGGCGGCCTGCTCCCAGGTGACCGGATCCACCGCGGGCGCGAAGGCGTCGGCGCCGTCGACCAGCGTGCCGATCTCGGTGACTCGCAGCCGGGTGGCGTGTTCCATTGCGGCGCTGTAGATCTCGCCGCCGCCGATCACCGAGGCCACCCCGCCCACCAGATCGAGGGCGGACGCGAGATCGCTGGACACCTCGGCGCCGTCGGCGGCGTAGGTCGCGGAGCGCGTGAGGACGATGTTGCGTCGTCCCGGTAGCGGACGGAACCGCACCGGCAACGACTCCCAGGTCTTGCGCCCCATGATTACCGCGCCGGTGCCGGTGGCCTCGCGGAAGTGCGCCATGTCTTCGGGCACGCTCCACGGGATCGCGCCGCGGCGACCGATGGCGCCCACCCGATCCTGTGCCCAGACCAATGCGATGTCCATGTCCGGTCGTCCTCCTCTGGCTCGGTCGCGTTACACCGCCACCGGCGCCTTGATGGCGGGGTGGGAGGTGTAGTCGACCACCTCGATGTCGTCGTACTGGTAATCGAAGATCGAATCCGCCTGGCGCAGTCGCAGTGTCGGCGGTGCGAACGGCTCGCGGCTCAGCTGCTCACGGACCTGGTCGACGTGGTTGTCGTAGATGTGGCAGTCGCCGCCGGTCCAGATGAACTCGCCCACCTCCAGGCCCGCCTGCTGAGCCATCATGTGGGTGAGCAACGCGTAGGACGCGATGTTGAAGGGCACGCCGAGGAACAGGTCGGCGCTGCGCTGGTACAGCTGGCAGCTCAGCTTGCCGTCGGCCACATAGAACTGGAAGAACGCGTGGCACGGTGGGAGCGCCATCTGCGGGATCTCCCCCACGTTCCACGCCGAGACCATGTTGCGGCGCGAATCGGGGTCGGTCCGCAGCAGGTCGAGGGCGGCCTGGATCTGATCGATGTGCTCGCCCGAGGGCGTGGGCCAGTTGCGCCACTGCACGCCGTACACCGGGCCAAGCTCGCCGTCCGGCGACGCCCACTCGTCCCAGATGGTGACGCCGTGGTCCTGCAGCCATTGCACGTTGGAGTCGCCGCGCAGGAACCAGAGCAACTCGTACACGATCGACTTGAGGTGCACCTTCTTGGTGGTCACCAGCGGGAAGCCCGCGCTCAGGTCGAAACGCAGCTGCGCGCCGAAGACGCTGCGGGTCCCGGTTCCCGTCCGGTCGGCCTTCTCGGTACCGGTGTCCATCACCCGACGCAGCAGATCCTCGTACGGGGTGGGGATAGTCGTGCTCACGGTGCCGAGTGTACTGACCTGCGGGCGGTCGGCACCTTAAGCCATCAGCTGCGCCGCGACCGTGGCGCCCAGTTCCCAGCAGGCCTGAAGTTCGTCCTTGGACGGCTTGTTCGACACGATGAGGTAGTCGGCGGCCTTGGTCCAGCCCAAGCCGGTGGTGATCGAGTCGACGGCCCGCACTGCTCCCTCGCCACCCTCGTTGGAGTGCAGGTACAGGCCGAACGGGCGCCCCTGCGTGGAGTCGAGGATCTGGTAGTAGCTCACGTCGAAGGCGTGCTTGAGGGCCCCGGAGATGTAACCCAGGTTGGCGGGGGTGCCGAGCAGGTAGCCGTCGGCTTCGAGGAAGTCGGTGGCCGTGACCGCCAGCGCGGTCCGTCGCACCACCTCGACCCCCTCGATGTCCGGGTCGGCCGCACCGGCGATCACCGCCTCGAACATCGCCTGGCAGTGCGGCGACGGCGTGTGGTGGACGATCAGCAGGCGGGCCATGTCAGCTCTGTTCCTGCTTCTCCTGCTGGGCGGCGCGGTAGCCGGCCGCGGCGCGGCCCATCATCTCGCGGGCGCGCTTGCGGTCGCCGGCGTAGTCGTAGGCGCGGGCGATGCGGAAGGTGCTGATCCAGTCCGACGGATCGGCCTCCCACTCGGCCTTGACCTGCGCGAACAGCGCATCCGCGGCCTCGACCTCGATCCGACCGGACGGGCGGTGCGGCAGGTCGTCGACCTTCAGCTCACGACCGGCGTCGACCACCGCGGCCGCCATCCGCTGGTGCTCGATGCCGGCCTGCAGGGTCCGCACCAGAATCCAGATACCGACCACCGGCAGGAGGAAGACGCCGACGCCCAGCGCGATGCCCACCGGCGTGCCGGCCTGAATCAGGCGCACCGCGTTGCGGCTCAACAACCAGAGGTAGACCACGATGGCCACCACCATGAAGCCGATCATCAGCACGATCGGCCGGGCATCCTTCTGCTTGGCTGCCATCGGCTACAGGTCCATGAACTGGTCGAGTCCCACCGTGAGGCCGGGGTGCGCCGCGATCTCGCGCACGCCGAGCAGCACGCCGGGGACGAACGAGGTGCGGTCCATCGAGTCGTGGCGGATGGTCAGCGTCTCCCCCTGGGTGCCCAGGAGGACCTCCTGGTGCGCGACGAGCCCGGCGAGACGCACCGAGTGCACGCGCACACCGTCGACGTCCGCGCCGCGCGCGCCCTCGAGTCCGGTGGAGGTGGCGTCGGGCATGGGCGCGCTACCGGCCCTGGCGCGGGCGGCGGCCACGAGCTGGGCGGTGCGGCCGGCCGTGCCCGACGGCGCATCGGCCTTGTGCGGGTGGTGCAGCTCGATGATCTCCACCGAATCGAAGTACGGCGCCGCCTTCTCCGCGAAGTACATGGACAGGATGGCGCCGATTGCGAAGTTCGGCGCGACCAGGACGCCGACACCCGGCGCCCCGCTCAGCCACTTCTCGACCTGCGCGAGGCGCTCGGCGGTGAAGCCGGTGGTGCCGACAACAGCGTGAATCCCGTTGTCGATGAGGAACTTCAGATTGTCCATCACCGCATCGGGATGGGTGAAGTCGACGACCACCTGAGTCTTCGACTCGACCAGCGCGGTCAGATCGTCGCCGAAGTCGACGCCCACGGTGAAGTCGGTGTCCCCGGCGGCCTCGACGCCGGCGACGATCGCCTGCCCCACTTTGCCCTTGCTGCCCAGCACTCCGACCCGGATCGCACCGCTCATCTACTCCACCTCTTGCCGCTCGACATCGTTGCCATCGAGTCTAGGTGCATCGCGTCCGGACGCCGGCAGCGGCGACGGCCGCGGAGGTCGCGGGAACCGCTTCGCCGTCTACTTCGCCGGTGTCGGGCGGGCCGGAAAGCGGTCGATCCACGGCCGGGCGGCCTCGAGCTGCGCTGCCAACTGCAGCAGTGCGCCGTCGGCCCCGAGCCGCCCGTTGAACTGCACGCCCAGCGGCAGGCCGTCGTCGGCCCAGTACACGGGCACGTTGATCGCGGGCCGTCCGGTGAGGTTCGCCATCTGGGTGTACGGCACCCAGCCGAGGTTCTCCTCGATCATCTGGTCGATGATTCCGGACTTGATCAGGGCCTTTCCGCCATGCACGCGGTGCGCCACACGAGCACCCGCCTGCAGGGCCTTCGGAGTGTCCAGAGCGCCGATCTTGATCGGCTTCTGCGCGATCGTCGGAGTCAGGAAGTAGTCGTGGTCGGTGTAGAAGCGCTCCATCGCGTGGGTGTATTCGGCGATCTCGCCGAGCGCCCGCAGCGCGGCGACAGCACCGTTCGCCCTGCCCACTTCGACCATCGCCAGGGTGTCGGCCTCGAAGTCGAAATCGCCGGCGCCGGTGCGCTCCTTGATGTCGGCGACGTCGGCGGCGAGGTGTGCGAACCAGATCGTCAGGAACGTCTGCGCGAGTGCTTTGTCGTCGTACGGCGGGTCGACGGCCACCACGTCATGACCGAGTTCGGTGAGCAGTTCCGCGGTCGCCTCGACGGCGGCGAGCGCATCCGTGGAAGCCTCGCCGCTGATCGCGGACCGGGCGGAGTAGCCGATCCGCAGCCGGCCGGGCGCCTCGGCGATCAGTTCGGCGAAAGGCCGTTCCGGCTGCGCCGATTGGTAGTCGGCCAGTGGATTCGGGCCGACGATGGCGTCGATCAGGCCCGCGGTGTCGCGCACGGTCCTGGTCACCACGCCCTGCACCGCCATGCCGAACATCGGCTCCCCCGTGTGCGGTCCATACGGAGCGAGGCCACGACTGGGCTTGAGACCGACGAGCCCGTTGCAGCCCGCCGGAATACGGATCGACCCGCCGCCGTCGTTCGCGCCGGCCGCGGGCACCACCCCCGCAGCCACCGACGCCGCCGAACCGCCGGATGACCCACCGGTGGTCCGCGCGGGATCCCACGGGTTACGCGCCGGTCCCCACAGGTCGGATTCGGTGATGCCCTTGGCGCCGAGTTCGGGAGTGTTGGTCTTACCCAGGATCACCAGACCGGCGTGCAGAAACCGGTCGGTCACCAGAGCGTTCTGGGATTCCACCACGTGGCGCAGCGCCTTGGAGCCCGACGTGGTCGGGTAGCCCTTGTATTCCTGCGCCAGATCCTTGATGAGGAAGGGCACACCGGCGAACGGCCCGGACAGCTCGCCGGCCACCTGGCGGTCGGCGGCGACGGCGGTCTCGATGACGACGGCGTTGAGCGTCGGATTCACCTCGCGCATCCGAGCACGGGCCAGCTCCAGAAGTTCTTCCGGCGTCACCTGTTTATCCGAGACCAATCCGGCCAGAGCCGTCGCGTCGTAGGCCATGTACTCGTCGAGGTTCATTCCTTCAGTGCACCACTAATCTGCCGCCCGTAGGCGGCAACGAACCTTTCCACGAGGTCGACCAGTACGGCCGCGTCCGACGGCCCCAACTGCGCCAGCGTCTCGTCGATCACGTCGAGTGCGCGCTGCGCGGCGGCGTCGAACGCGGCCCGCCCGATCTCGGTCAGGTGAACGCAGTGCGCGCTCGAGTGGGGCACCCGCTCTTTGGCGAGCAGTCCGGCATCGACCGCGGCATTGACCTGGCGGTTCACCGTCGACCGTTCCAGCCCGAGCGCCCCGGTGATCTCACTCAGGGTCTGCGGCCCGGACTCCACCAGCAGCCACAGCAATCGAAGGTCGGCGGCGCCGATGCCCCCCTCTTCCCGACGATGCCGCCGATAGGTCTCCATTCGGGCCAAAGCCCCCGCAAGCCGACGACTCTGATCGTCGCCCACCGTGTCCTGCGTCACGTCGAACCTTCCTGGGTTCTACCTCGAACCATCAATGTGTAACCTACACACTTTAGCTGTGTAACTTACACACAGCGGATAAGGACACCTACGTGAATCTCTCCGGCAAGGCCGCGACCCCGCGCGCCACCAGCTCGGTGAACCCGATCCTGATCATCGGCGTCTTGGGCCTTTCGAGCCTCTTCGCCTCGCTCATGCAGTCGCTGGTGATCCCCATCCAGGTGGAACTCCCCGAACTGCTCGGCACCTCGTCGTCGAACGCCTCCTGGGTGGTCACCGCCACCCTGCTCGGTGGCGCGGTGGCGATGCCGGTGGCCGGTCGCCTCGCCGACCTGTTCGGCAAGAAGCCGGTGCTGGTGGCATCGGCCCTCATCCTCCTTGTCGGTTCCCTCATCTGCGCCCTCTCCGACTCACTGGCGCCGATGCTCGTCGGCCGCGTCCTGCAGGGCCTGGCCATGGGCTACATCCCGGTCGCCATCAGCTTCGTGCGCGAAGTGGCGCCCGTGCGGATGATCAACACCGCGGTGGCCGCCATCAGCGCCATGCTGGGCGTCGGCGGCGCCCTGGGCCTGCCGCTCGCAGCCTGGATCGCCGACTCGCTCGACTGGCACGCACTCTTCTGGGTCTCGCTCGGCCTGGCCGCGGTGATGGCACTGCTCTCGCTGTTCCTGCTCCCCCATGTGCGTGACGCCCAGGAAGGGTCCTTGGACTGGCTCGGCGCGATCGGCCTGGCGACTGGTCTCGTCGCCTTCCTCGTCGGCGTCTCCAAGGGCAACGATTGGGGTTGGACCAGCGGCCTGACCCTCGGCCTGCTGATCGGCGGCGTCGCCGTGCTGCTGCTCTGGGGCTGGTTCGAAATGCGCAGCGACGATCCGCTGGTGGAACTGCGCACCCTGTCGCAGCGCCCCGTGCTGATGACCAACCTCGCCGCCGTCCTGATCGGCTTCGGTATGATGGCCCAGGCCATCGTCGTCCCGCAGCTCCTGGGAATGCCGGCGGCCACCGGATTCGGCCTCGGCCAGTCGATCCTGGCCACCGGCCTCTGGATGGCGCCGGGCGGCCTCATGATGCTCGTGTTCGCACCGGTGTCGAGCAAGCTGCTGTCCACCATCGGCGGTCGACGCACCCTCGCCCTCGGCGGCTTCGTACTCGCCGGCGGCTACGTGTTGGCCGTCTTCCTCACCGGCGCGCCCTGGCAGCTGTTGATCGCCACGTGCATCGGGTCGGCGGGCGTGGGCATCGGCTACGCCGCGATGCCGACGTTGATCCTGGAGAACGTGCCGCCCGCCGAGGCCGCCGCCAGCGTGGGCCTCAACGGTCTCGCCCGCTCGGTCGGGACCACGCTGGCCGGCGCGGTGATGGCAGTGGTCTTGACCAGCAACACCATCGACCTCGGCGGGCACCCGCTACCGACGCTGGACGCCTTCAAACTGTGCTTCATCATCGGTGCGGCCGCGGCAGCGATCGGCGCAGCCTTGGCCCTGTTCGTCTACCCCCTGCGCGGCAAGAAGATGTCCGGACAGGAGCTGCAGGACGCCATCGACGCACGCGCGTGACAGCGGTCGACGGCGGTCGGCTATCCTGACGCGAGTTAGAACAGGTTCTATTTCTCGGGAGCATGGTTGTCCGACTTCTCGCGCCGCAGTCTTCTGCAGGCCACCGCCGTCACCGCTGTCGGAGTCGGAGCCCTCGCGGCGACCGGCAGCATCGACTCTCCGGCGGCCGCCGAACCCGGCGGCTCCGGCTACCTGGTGGGCGCGGGCAAGGGCGACATGACCGGCGCGATCGCGGGCCAGGGCATGATGGGCTACTCGGATGCCGAGCAGGTGGCCGAGGGTCTCCTGCAGCGCACCTGGGCGCGCGCCTACGTCATCGCCGACGCCGCCACCGGCCACCGCGTCCTGTTCATCACCGCCGACATCGGCTGCGTGTTCACCTCGCACCACATGCGGTTGCTGGCGGAGCTGCGTCGTCGCTACGGCAACCTGTACAACGAGCACAACGTCAACATCAACGCCACGCACAACCACAACTCGTGCGGCGGTACCTCGTGGGACTACGCGTACACGCTGGCGTCGATGGGCCACCGGCACAACTCGTTCGAGGCCGAGCTCGCCGGTCTGCTCGAGGCCGTCGCGCAGGCGCACGACTCGCTGGCACCGGGCACCGTCGAGCTCGGTTTCAGCGAACTGCACAATGCCAGCGCGAACCGTTCGCAGCCCGCGTTCGACCGGAACCCGGCGGCCGACCGCAAGTACTTCCCGGAGAAGATCGACCCGCAGGTCACCGCACTGCGGCTGCGTCAGGGCGGCACGTCGATCGGTGAGATCGTCTGGTTCGCCACGCACGGCACGTCGCTCACCGACGCCAACTTCCAGATCGGTCCGGACAACAAGGGCTACGCGTCGTACCTCGCCGAGCAGCGCGACGGGACCGCGATCGTGGCGCACGCGCAAACCAACGCCGGCGACATGACGCCCAACCTGTGGCTGCGCAAGATGAATCCCGGCGGCCCCACCGAGAGCAACCGCACCAACAACATCATGATCGGTCAGCGCCAGGATCACGCCGGGCAGGCCGCGCTCGGCGCCGCCCGCCCGATCCGCGGTGGCATCGATTCGGCCACCAAGTACGTGAACATGGCGGACACCCGAATCGACGGCGCCTACACGCCCAACGGCAAGGCCGCCCGCACCGCCCCGGCCATGATGGGTCTGGCCTCCGCCGCGACCAGCATGGAGGACAACACCCGGAGCCAGCTGGCGATCCTGAAGGAGGGCATGCGCAATCAGCTGACCCTCGCGCTCGGTGCCGGCGCGGTGCCGACACCGGATCCGTGGATGGTCTACGCGCAGGCGCCCAAGGCCGAGCTGTTCCCGCTCGGCATCCTGCCCCCGCGCTCGTGGGTGGAGCAGAATCTGCCGATCCAGCTGATCCGCATCGGTGATCTGGTGCTGGCCGCGATGCCCGCCGAGTCGACGATCGTCGCCGGTCTGCGGATCCGTCGTATCGTCGCCGACGCGCTGAAGGTCCCGCTGGAAAACGTTCTGCTGCAAGGCTATTCGAACGGCTACAGCCAGTACGCCACCACGCCGGAGGAGTACGGCGAGCAGCAGTACGAGGGCGGCGCGACGCTGTTCGGTCGCTGGACGCTGTGTGCGTACATGCAGGAGTTCGACCACCTCGCCCGCGCCATGGCTCGCGGCCGTCGCGTGCCCGTCGGCACCCGGCCCAGCGACCGCAGCGGGCTGCAGCCCGACCTGCTCGGCGCCCAGCCGGCCGACACCCCGATGCCGGGCAAGCGCTTCGGCCAGGTGGTCTCCAAGGTGCCCGGCAAGGCGAAGCCCGGGGCCACCGTCGCCGTCGACTTCTGCGGCGCCTACCCCACCAACAAGATCCGCCGCGGCCGCAACACCAAGGGCTACTTCGCCGTCGAGAAGCACACCGACACCGGCTGGCAGGTGGCCTACGACGACGACCACGAGTCCACCGAACTCAAGTGGGTCCGCCCCGGCGGCAGCCCGTCGGCCTCCAAGGTCACCGTGACCTGGCGCATCCCGCGCTCGGCGGCCGGTCGCTACCGAATCCGCTACTACGGCGACGCCAAGGCGGCGTCGGGCAAGCTCACCGAGTTCAGCGGCAACTCCGGCCCCATCGAGGTCGGCTGACCCCGTAGGTTCGTCGACCGGTCGGCATCCCCGACCGGTCGACTACGGCGTCATCGCCGCAGCGACGTGATGGCGACGACGAGCGCGCTCACCAGAATCACCGCGAGGAACCGGTCAACGGTCTTGTCGTCGCCGGCGTCGACGCTCAGCAGCGTGACCAGCGCAGCCAAGAACAGCAGCATCGCGGCCAGGTAACGGAGGCCCGTCTGCCGGTCGAACCTCTCGCTGCGGCGCTCAGTCGCCTGCGCCGTGCTCACGGACTCCCGATCGTCGCTCATCTCCCCAGTCTCCCCCACACCTTCGCCCCACCACGCACCATCCCCTCCTCCGCGTACGAGTTCTCAGAGTTCGCTGACACCGGCGGGGTCACCTTGGTCAATATGTCCACGGTGACCCCGCCGGTGTCACTGAACCGCAGAATTCTGGCGTCCACGCCCCGAACCTTCCCCGCATACCGCAGGCGCACACCGCGCCGCCACTCCCCTCCCCGACCATTCTTCCCCGCGTTTCGCGACTCTGTTGCCGGGTCGAGCGCGGGGCTCCGTCGGCGACCCGGGAGCAGGGTCGCGACACGCCAGAATCGGGCGGGGTGCAGACGACTCCGGCCCGCGGCTCCCAGTGGGAGTCGCGGGCCGGAGTGGCGTTACCGGGCTAGCCGGTCATGCTGATCAGCGAGATCAGGCGTCGGCGGGAGCCTCGGCCTGCACCGGAACGAGGCTGATCTTGCCGCGCTCGTCGATGTCGGCGATCTCCACCTGCAGCTTGTCGCCGACGTTTACCACGTCTTCGACCTTGCCGATGCGCTTGCCGTTGCCCAGCTTGCTGATGTGCACCAGGCCGTCACGACCGGGCAGCAGCGAGACGAAGGCGCCGAACGGAGCGGTCTTGACGACCGTGCCGAGGAAGCGCTCGCCCACCTTGGGGAGCTGAGGGTTGGCGATGGCGTTGACCTTGTCGATCGCAGCCTGCGCCGAGAGACCGTCGGCGGCGCCGATGAACACGGTGCCGTCGTCCTCGATCGAGATGTTGGCGCCGGTCTCCTCGGTGATACCGTTGATCGTCTTGCCCTTGGGGCCGATCAGCTCGCCGATCTTGTCCATCGGAATCTTGATGGTGGTGATCCGCGGAGCGTACGGGCTCATCTCGTCCGGCTCGTCGATCGCCTCGGCGATGACGTCCAGGATGGTCTGGCGAGCCTGCTTGGCCTGGCTCAGCGCGCCGGCCAGGACCGACGACGGGATGCCGTCGAGCTTGGTGTCCAGCTGCAGAGCGGTCACGAAGTCCTTGGTGCCGGCGACCTTGAAGTCCATGTCGCCGAAGGCATCTTCGGCGCCGAGGATGTCGGTGAGGGCGACGTAGCGCGTCTCGGTCTTGCCGTCGATGGTGACCTCGTCGGAGACCAGGCCCATGGCGATACCGGCGACGGGAGCCTTCAGCGGCACACCGGCGTTCAGCAGCGACAGGGTCGCGGCGCAGACCGAGCCCATCGAGGTGGAGCCGTTGGAGCCGAGTGCCTCGGACACCTGACGGATCGCGTACGGGAACTCTTCCACGCTCGGCAGCACGGGCACGATAGCCCGCTCGGCGAGCGCACCGTGGCCGATCTCGCGGCGCTTGGGCGAGCCCACGCGACCGGTCTCACCGGTCGAGTACGGCGGGAAGTTGTAGTGGTGCATGTAGCGCTTGGAGGTCTCCGGCCCGAGGGAGTCGATCTGCTGGGCCATCTTCACCATGTCCAGGGTGGTCACACCGAGGATCTGGGTCTCGCCGCGCTCGAACAGCGCCGAGCCGTGGGCGCGCGGGATGACGCTGAGCTCCGCGGACAGCTCGCGGATGTCGGTGATGCCGCGGCCGTCGATACGGAAGTGATCGGTGAGGATGCGCTGGCGCACGACCTTCTTGGTCAGCGAACGGAACGCACCGCCGATCTCGCTCTCGCGGCCTTCGAACTTGCCGCCCAGCGCCTCGAGGACATCGCCCTTGAGTGCGTCAGTGGCGTCGTCGCGCTCCTGCTTGCCCGCGATGGACAGCACCTCGCTGAGGCGATCGGTCGCGAACTCGGCGACGGCGGCGTAGACGTCGTCCTGGTACGGGAGGAACAGCGGGAACTCGCGGGTAGCCTTCGACGACGCGGCAGCCAGCTGCTTCTGCGCCTCGCACAGCTGCGCGATGAACGGCTTCGCGGCTTCCAGACCCTCGGCGACGATGGTCTCCGAGGGAGCCTGGCCGCCGGCCTCGATCAGCGCGAGCACGTTGTCGGTGGCCTCGGCCTCGACCATCATGATGGCGACGTCACCGGCGTCGGTGACGCGACCGGCGACGACCATGTCGAAGACGGCGCCTTCGAGCTGCTCGACGGTCGGGAACGCCACCCACTGGGTGCCGATCAGCGCGACGCGGACGCCGCCGACCGGGCCGGAGAACGGCAGACCGGCGATCTGCGTGGACGCCGAGGCCGCGTTGATCGCGACGACGTCGTACAGGTCGTTCGGGTCGAGCGACATGATGGTCTCGACGACCTGAATCTCGTTGCGCAGGCCGTCGACGAAGGACGGGCGCAGCGGACGGTCGATCAGACGGCAGGTCAGGATCGCGTCGGTCGACGGGCGGCCTTCACGACGGAAGAACGAGCCCGGGATACGTCCGGCGGCGTACATCCGCTCTTCGACGTCGACGGTCAGCGGGAAGAAGTCGAAGTGATCCTTCGGGTTCTTCGACGCGGTGGTGGTGGAGAGGATCATGGTGCCCTCGTCCAGGTAGGCGACGACCGAGCCGGCGGCCTGCAGGGCCAGACGGCCCGTCTCGAAACGGATGGTCCGCGTGCCGAACGAGCCGTTGTCGATCACACAGGAGACCTCGGTGATGGTCTCGTCGAATTCTTCGATGACATCAGTCATGGAGTGGGTAAAACCTTTCGTTGCGCGGAACGAACTGTGCGTACCGCGAGATATGCAGCAGCGGCCCTGCGCGGATGCGCAGCGCCGAAACGAGAACTGCTGGAGAGTGGCCGGAATGTGTGCCGCGACTTCTGCGGCTCGCCGTGTGCGAGCCTGCGGCATGCGACGGCCTTCGATCGAAGCAGCCGGAACGTCGACGATTCCCTGACACGGGAATCCATTAACAGTCCGGCAGCCACTACCGAAAACCGGTCTGCCTACACGTCCGAAACACCGTCACCAGTGCGTCGTTCCCGGCAATTCTAGCACTTGACGACCACAAACACCCTTCAGACGACGCCGACACCGCAGGCGTGATCAGGCCCACTGCGCGATCGGGATCCCCAGCGCGGCCTCCGATCGGCCCGCGGCGGCCATCCCTCCTGCCTACTGCAACGACGACGGCCGCCGCACCGGAATGGTGCAGCGGCCGTCGAAGAGAACTTCGCGAGGTCGGTCAGCGACGCAGGCCCAGGCGCTCGATGAGCGCACGGTAGCGGTTGACATCGACGCTCTGCAAGTACTTGAGGAGACGACGACGACGGCCGACCATCAGCAGCAGTCCGCGGCGGCTGTGGTGATCGTGCTTGTGGAAGCGCAGGTGCTCGGTGAGGTCGGTGATGCGCTTGGTCAGCAGCGCGATCTGTGCCTCGGGCGACCCGGTGTCGGTCTCGTGGACGCCGTACTCAGCGAGTACGGCCTTCTTCTGCTCAGCAGTCAACGACATGGTTGATCTCCTCTTTCAGTCCCGTGCCCATGGATCTCCGCACAGGCGGAGGGCGTGCCACCACGGACTGCAGCAACGCCTCGTGGCACTCTACCAGCCGGGGCGACCCGAACCCGCATCGCCGGTGAGCACCCGGCTCGTCTCGTCCGACACCGACAGGCCGATCACGTGCACGGGCACCGCATCCTCCAGCGACCACACGCCGATCGCCAGGGCGAGCACCCCGAGGCGGGCGCCACCGGGACGGACGTCACCGGGTCGCTAATCGTCGACGCCGAGGATCACACGGGTGCGGTCCACGTCGTCGCGGATCGCCGCGATGAGCGCGTCGAGGCTGTCGTAGGCGTCCATGCCGCGGATGCGGCTCACGAAGTCGACGGCGACGTGCTGGCCGTAGACGTCGACGTCCACATCGAGGATGTAGGCCTCCACGGTGCGATTGCGGCCGGAGAACGTCGGATTGGTGCCGACCGACACCGCCGCCGGGTACCGCCGCCCGATCACCATGCCCTGCGGCTCGTTGGCGCTGGGCAGCACGGTGAACCAGGCCGCGTACACCCCGTCGCCGGGGATCGCGGCGTGCACGGTCGCGGCCACGTTCGCGGTCGGGTAGCCGAGGTCGCGGCCGCGCTTGGCGCCGTGCACCACGACGCCCTCGACGCGGTGCGGGCGGCCGAGCGCTTCGGCGGCGAGTTCGACGTCGCCGGAGGACACGCACGAGCGGATGTAGGTGGACGAGTAGGTCACCGCGTGCTCGCCGAAGAGGGACACACCGGTCACCTCGAAGCCGAACCGCTCCCCCAACTCGGTGAGCTTGGCGACGTCGCCGAGCGCCTTGTGCCCGAAGGTGAAGTTGTCACCGACCACCACCGCCGCGGCGTGCAGCTGCTCGACGAGGACCTCGTGGGCGAACTCCTCCGGCGACTGCGCGGCGAGCGTCGGCGTGAACGGGATGACGCAGAACACGTCGATCCCCATCTCCTGCGCCAAGTCGGCACGCCGGTGCAGCGTCGACAGCTGCGGCGGGTGCGTTCCCGGCCGCACCACTTCGGACGGGTGCGGATCGAATGTCATCAGTACCGACGGAATGCCGCGCTCGGCGGCGGCCCGCGTGGCCGCCGCGATCAGCTGCGCATGTCCGCGGTGCACCCCATCGAAGACACCGATGGTGACCACGCATCGACCCCAGCCCGGAGGCACGTTCTCCAACCCTCGCCATCGCAACACGCATCCAGGGTACGGCCCCGCAGTTGAGTAAGCTCACCACCATGCCCCACACACGTCCGGTCGGTGACCTCACTGCGGTGACCCAGGATTATCTGAAGGCCATCTGGATGTCCCAGGAGTGGAGCGAGGTCAAGGTCACCACCAAGCTGCTGGCCGAGAAGTTGAGCATCTCACCGTCGACCGCGTCCGAAGGCATCCGCAAACTCGCCGATCAGGGCCTCGTGGAGCACGAGCCGTACGGTGGCGTCTCGCTGACCGACGACGGCCGGCTCGCCGCGGTCGCCATGGTGCGACGACACCGACTGCTGGAGACCTTCCTGGTCCGCGAACTCGGCTACGGCTGGGACGAGGTGCACGGCGACGCCGAGGTGCTCGAACACGCCGTGTCCGACGTACTGATGGCGCGGATCGACGCGAAACTCGGTCACCCGCAACGGGATCCGCACGGCGACCCGATTCCGGCGGCCGACGGTCAGGTCCCGCGCGCCGAGTCCCAGCGCCTCGTGGACCTGGAGGTGGGCGCGCGCGCCACCATCGCACGGATCGGCGAGGACGATCCGGAGATGCTGCGCTACTTCCAGGAGATCGGCATCGACCTGGACTGCGCCGTCGAGGTGGTGGAGAAGCGACCGTTCGCCGGCACCATCTCCATCTCGGTGGACGGCGGCGAACTGATCCACCTCGGCGACATCGCCGCCCGCAACATCTTCCTCAACGTCTGACGCGCCGCGCGGCACCGCAGTTCAACCTGCCATCGCCTGGCTCACGCCGGGACATAGGTGCCGTGAAAGCCCATCGGCAGGTGGTGCGGCAGTTCCGCGGTCGCCACCGGACCGTCGCCCAGACGCTCGGTGTCGAGCACCAGCAGGCGCGAACGTGCTTGCGACGCAACGTGTTCCACCGACAGCAGCCACCCGGCACCGCGATCGGACCGGGCCGGGTCGGCGGCGAACAGCGGCTCGCAGACGCTGTGCCCGGTGCCCGGCGGCCACCGTGTACGTCCCCACGCCGCCGGCGGCGTGGTCCACCGCGACGATCGAGTCCGGCGCTCCCGCCGGCACCGAAGCCGCCGCCACGTACGTGGCCGGGTGTTCGGCGGTCTCGAAGCGGTGATCGATCTGCGGGAACTCGCACCCCAGACCCTCCAGCAGCGGCTCCCGGTGCACGCGTCCGCTCGCGGTGATGCGAATGCGCTCCAGCCGCCCGCCGAACGCCGTGCCGTCCTCGGTCTCGTAGTCGCGCACATGCTGATTCCAGCCGAGCCAGCCTTCGCCGGGGTCGTGGCTGACGATCTCCACCACCACGTCGCCGCCCGGTTCCTCGTAGGCGTTGTTGGCGTGGAAGTGGAAGAGCGCGTCGGTCTCGAGGATGCGCGCCTTGCCCCCGTCGCGCGGGATCAACGCCACGCGCGTGCCCAAGTCCGCGTTGAACGTCAGACAGTTGTCGATCGAGTCCAGACCGAGGAGAGCACTGATCGGCCGCCCCACCACGATGGGGTCGACGAGGAAGACCAGGTAGCGCTCGGTGATGGCGAAATCGTGACAGAACGACGGTCGACTCACCGGGAAGGTCGCCAATTGCGTCAGGGTGCCCGACCGATCGCGGCGATAGCAGCGGATCATCGGACGCGGGAACACCTCGATGCCGAAATTGAACATCTCGCCGGTGCGCGCGTCGATCTTCGGGTGCGCGGAGAACGCGCCGAGGAGCTTCAGCGCGCCGTCGAAGTCCTCGCGACCGAGGGTGGCGAGCGTCTCCGGATCCAGCCGGTAGGGTCGCCCGCCCTCCCACAGCGAGAACAGGCCGCCGGCGTGCGCCACCACATTGGTGTTGGAGACGTTGGCCGGCATGCGAAAGATGTTGGCCGCCAAGCCACCTGGGCGCAGGGTGCCGATGCCGCGAC
This sequence comes from Gordonia alkaliphila, assembly GCF_039542465.1. Classification (NCBI taxonomy): domain Bacteria; kingdom Bacillati; phylum Actinomycetota; class Actinomycetes; order Mycobacteriales; family Gordoniaceae; genus Gordonia; species Gordonia alkaliphila. Next base: position 296,160 of record NZ_BAABIE010000002.1, read on the forward strand.
CGATCCAGTCCTGGGACGCCTTGTTGAAGTGGCGGGTGCGGACATAGCGATTGCGGAAGCCGATGCCGTCGTCGTCGATCGCGAACCGGGACACCATGCCGTCGCCGTCGAAGATGTGCCCGAGGCGATGGCCGCCGATCTCCAGGCGGCCCGGCCCGATCCGGTAGAGCACCCCGCGCAGACCGTCGGGAACGGCACCGGTGACCTCCTCGACGCGGTAGTCGTGCTCGGAGGTGAGCGCATCCCACGGACCGCTTCCGACTTCTGCTGCTGAAGTGACCATGACGCCAGCCTCGCACAGTTAGACACAACTGTCATTATTTGTTTCAAGAAGTCCGGGCGGCCGCACCGCACCCGGGCCCACACGCCACGCTGGGCCGACAGCACCGCGCGAGATCGCCGTCCCCCATACGGATGATTTGGGCCCCGAATATGAACATGGTTCCACCGGAAAGCTCTACACTTCCCTCGAGTTCCCGTGCCGCATTCGATCCGGCACGCTCAGAAGTGGAGGAATGGTAGTTGGGCAACGCCGCTAAGCAGTTGTTCCTCCACTTCGCGCTACCTCCCTTCGGCTGGTCCTACACCGCAATCTTCGTCGGTCTGATTCTCGCCATCGGAACCGCGCTCGCGTTCTCCGTCGGCCGACTCGCCGTCGACCCTGCCGCGCTACGGCATCCTGGGCGCCCGCCTTCCGCGCCGCGCCCGTTCGCACGTCGACGCAAGGATCCGGCGCACCCGATTCGATCCGACCATAAGCAACGTTTCGGGTACGCGACGATTCCTCGGGAACGCGTCGCCCCTACGCCTACACCGTCGACAGCACGCCGTCGAACCTCGTGGCGCCTGGCCACCTATCTCCCGTTCGCACTGATCAGCGCCGGGTTCATCCTCTCCAGTTTCGCCAGCACCCTCTGGGTCGCACTCGTGTTTGCGGCAATCGTCCTCAACACGGAACTTGCGGTCCGGCTCCTCGCGGTGCTCACCCGACCCGATGTGCCGATTTCTCGGCATGCCCTCGCCCTGGTGCAGACGACGCTGACAGTGTTCCTCTTCGGATCGCTGTTCATCGCTCGCCTCAATGTTCTTCGCAACCCGGGCGCCCTGTATACCGAGCGCGCCGACATCGACTGGGTGGGCGACAGTCTCGTCGAATCGGTCAAGGCCATCCTGGTTGCGCCCTACGGATTAGCGCTCGCACTCGGCGTCCTGCTGTGGCTCAGCCGCCGCACCCACCTTCTCGGCCGGATTTCCGACTGGACGGGATCGAGGATCCGGCACCACGCCCCCGCCACGGCGTGGACCTTCGCCGTGGCGACGTGTCTGCTGTACCTGCTCCCCACCTTCGGGCCCGGCGCGCCGCTGACGATCGTCGGAGTGGCGACCCCAGAGATTGCGAAGATCACCTACTTCGTCACCCTCGCGATCATCCTCGGAGCGTTCAGCCACCGATTCCGCGACACTTCCCGTGGCCAGCGGGGGCAGCCCGAAGACGCCGAAGCCGCGCCAGACCTTCCCGAGTCTGCACGGTCCGGTCCCGGATGGTTTCACGCCAACCCACAGATCTGGGCACCGATAGCTCTGTTCGCTGCGATCTCCGGAATCAATGTGTTGCGCGATGACCTCGGGCCCATCGTTCCCGTGTTCTTGGCCACCGTGGCGACACTCGTTCTTGTGATGCGCCACCAGGTCCTGCAGACCCTCCGGCTCAGCAGCAGCGACGCGACCGGACGAGCCCGCACCGAATTCCTCAGCGCCATCGCCTACTCGAAGAAGCCGGCGTTCTTTCTCGTCGGGCTGTGCGTGGTGATGCTGGTTGGAATCCTGGTGAACTGGAGCTACGTCGGCGCCCGAGTAGCAGCCTGGCAGAACACCTGGACCTACCCCTGGGGCGTGACGTGCGTGGATGACGTTCCCGAGGGGTGGGGTGCGCCGCCGTCGGCCGAACCGGACACCGCACTCGGACAAACCGGCGTCGTCGATTTCCCCACGGAAACAGCCAAGCCCTGCCTGCAGGCCTACGAGTCGGTGCAATACAGCAACCAAGCACAGATCGCCCGCGGTCTCGGCGCCATCGCCGACGGTGGGCTCTGGGGACGAGGGCTGTACGACCAGACCTCACAAACCGTGCCCATTGCCAGATTCGACCTCATTCTGGCCGCCATCTGGAGCAAACTCGGCGGCATCGTCGTGGCTCTCCTGTCCGTCCTGCTCACGTTGATCGGCTATTCCCTCGTCAAGCTCGGTCTCTCGCGACAGCGCGGCACATCCGACCAGTTCCTCTCGACCGCCTCCATCTATGCGATCGGGATCGGCTGGGTCATCGTCGCGCAGTATCTGTTCCAGGTGGTGATGACGCTCAACGCGTTCCCGCACTCCGGAATCACCGCGCCCTTCCTCTCCCAAGGCTTTCAAGCCAACCTCGCACTCCTGCTCGGGATCGTCACGGCCGTGTGGGCGGTCTACCGATCGACCGACGGAGATCCGGTCCCGCCGGATGACTCCGCGCGCCCGCTCGGTTCCCCGCTGCGTCCACAGTTGCCGGTGACGTCGGGGGCCCTCATCGTGATCCTGGCGCTCATCGCAGCGATCACCATTTGGCCGTATCAGGGACTTCCCGAAGACCGCGACCTGTGCACGACCGCCGACATCGATGACTACCTCGTCGACCCGCAGAACTGCAGCACCGACCTGACCGCCCTCAGCACACCTACCGCGTCCGTGCAGATCGACGGCCGAGAAGCCTTCGTCTACGACGGCAGTTGGACCGCCACCGGTGATTCCCCGGTGAGTTCTCCATCGATGGCCACGCTCCTCGCCCCCGGTGTGATGAACCGGTTGCTGAACAATGCGGTCGGAAGCAGTGCAGGGCAGCCGACGTCCGGATTGTCCCGCAGACTGCTTCCGCCACCCCGTATCACCAACAAAGAGGTCTCGGTAGATCTGACGATCGATGCGAGCCTGCAGACGGCACTGGCGAAGACCGCGACGAGTTCCACGGAGTCCGGAGTCGGCCCGCTACCGGTCGGCATGACCGTGGTCGACACTCGAAACGGTCACGTCCTCGCAGCGGTGAGTGCACCCGCTCAGGGCGAGTCGGACAGCAGCGAGCCCGGTGAGCAACCAGCCTCGGACACCGACACCCGCACGCAATACAACAACAGAATGCTCGACGAGTGGTTTGTGGACGGTCAACCCGTCACCCTCGATCAATGCCAGGCTGCCAGCCGATCCGGCAAACTGTGCGCACGGTGGCAGGGTGAAACTGCCGTCACCGCCCCCCTCGACGACGACTACCGTCGGCGCTATGTGGGCGGGGACGAGTCGGTTGCGCTGCCCGGGGATACCGTCAACCGCGCATTCGGCCAGGCGTACGGGCTGGGATCCACGTTCAAAGTGATTCTGGCCGCGACCTACCTTCAGCGGCCGGACAGCCTCGCCACCGACCTGATCCCGGCTCCGTTGACCTCCGAATACGACGGAATCACTTTCCGGAACTACGGCCGGGGCGCATGTCCGGGCACCGTCGACGGCCAGGTGAGCCTGCGCGACGCCTTGGCGTATTCGTGCAACACCGCATTCATCGAACTGGCCAACACGATCGGATGGGAGTCGGTCCGCACCACCGCCCTCGCCTTCGGCTTCGAACTGCCACAGACTTTCGGTGTGGGCGCAGGCCTGGCCGGCACCACCCTCGGAGTGCCGTCCGAGGTACCGTCCCAGGCGTTCGGAGCTCAGCTCGCCGTGTCCGCGTTGGGCGGCGGCGAGGTGGTCGGCACCCCGCTCCGCATGTCCTCGGTTCTCGCCACCGTCGCCAACAACGGCACCCTGGTTCAGCCCACCCTCGTCAACGGCATGTCCCGAGACGGCTCTACACTTCCTGCGCCGCCGCAGACGCGCACTGCGGTCCTGACGCCGGCCGCTGCGGAACAGCTTCAGTCCGCACTGTCGGCCACCACCGAGGTCGGAACCGCCAAGCTGTTGACCGGCCCGGACGATCGCCCTCTCTTCGTCAAGACCGGCACCCATGAGATCGTCGAAGGCGACGACCCCACGCCAGCGGGCCAATTCGAACGACAGATTGCCTGGATCGTCGGATACATCGACCATTTCGCCTTCGCTGTCGCGGTGACCACCCGCGATGAGAAGGTCGGCGGTCAACACGCTCGCCTGCTAGCACAAACCATCATCGATCAAGTGACTGGGACGACCCGGTGACGAGGAGGAACCGATGACCAACCCATCCACCTCCGTTTTGAACGATTTGCGGTCGCAGATCGTCGAGGAGTTCACGGCACGCCGCGCCCAGGATCGCGCGAGCGCAGACCGCGGCATCTTCATCTGGACCCGGGACAAGCTCCCGAGTGCTTTACGCATGCAGATCCACGATGCGATCGAACACGTGCATGGGGGCGAGGTCCCCATGCAGTTCCACGCGACGAGTGATCTCCCCGACAACGCCTGGTTCCGGATCACCTTCGTCGGCGAACTGGACCACCCCGCGACCCAGACCTGGCGCGGACCCACCGATCCCGCATGGGATCGAGAAGCCCGCGTGCTGTCGATCACCACGCTCGGCACACCGGGCTCGTTCGATACCGTGATCATGCCCACCGCAGGCGAAACTGAATGGCAACCCGTGCCGTCGCCGGGACGCCACCAGCACTCGTATCTGCAGTATCAGCTCACACCGACGATCCCCGAGGGCACCGACCACCGCCTGCGACTGCGCCGGTCCGCGCAGGCCGGGCGACTGCAGATCACGGCGGAAGGCCGAGATCTGGGCGGACCCGACGGCAGCGCCGACTACCTGCTGCCCGACCGGGCCATCGTGCACATCGAAATCGACGACGGGCAGCAACATCGGACGATCGCGCTCTCCATGGTGCCGATCCGCGACTTCCAGCTTCCACCGGGGACGATGAGCCCACTCCAGCAGGAGTACATCGACATCGATTTCCCCGGCATCGGGCAGGTGACGGTCCGCAGCCCCGAGATTTCCGGCGGCACCTTGAAGCAATTCGCCGTGCCCGACGATGACCTGAAGACGAACGTGTTCTTGGCAGCGGTGCTCAGCGCAGAAGGACGATCGATCGACGGTAGCCGCTGGCACGTCAAGCTCTATCGGACCGCGACGAAAGCGCACACTGCTGCCCTCACCGACCTCCTGGGTCGTCAGATAGCCCACCTCGCCGCCGCGGGGAGCGAGTTCCTCCCGATGGTCCATCTCGCCGGGGCAATCGACCCGCACTCCGACGACAGTTCGCCGCGCGGAGCCGGAGTTGCACAGCCCCCGCTGTACGACCAGGGCCTTTCCCGATGGTTCGGTATCGCGCCGTCCGGCGACCTCTCGGCATTCACCGCGGTAGCCAGCCGGCACCTCACCACGATTCCCTGGCACCAGGACAGCGGCCGGGGCCTGGTGATCCATACCGCTACTCGCTATGCAGGCCTCGCGGCTGCCCTCGACCTGCTGCACAGCACCGGCTCGGTGCACGGCGACCTGAAAGCGGACAATGTCTGCGTCCGCCCCGATCTCCCCGGTCAGCCCTTCGTCCTCATCGATTCCGACGCCGTGGCGCTGATCAAACAATCCCAGGACTATCTGCGCGGCACTCTGTTCACCTGCAGCCCGAATTTCCGGAGGGGCGCACCCGACGCCGATCCCCACCTGCTCCGGACCAACGAGCGGTATTCCTTCGTACTCCTGGTACTCCGCACACTTCTCGACGCCCAGGAGTTCAGCCGACTGGCACCGGACCGCACCGGCGCCCGCCCCATCGAGGATCTGCAGTTCGTGGTCGACACGCTCACGCACCGGTGGAGTCCGGCAGCGAGCCACCAGATCGATGTGATCAGGTACGGCCTCGATGAGCGCGTATGGCGCGACGACGATGCGTCCCTGGCCCACTGGCTGACGAACCTGGTCGCGCAGCCGCCCGCCCCCCACCGGCCGCCGACTTCCCCGCCCACGACCGCGCCGACCGATGTCCGCGCCGCCCAGCATGCACCACCGCCCGCACAATTGCTGGCCCAACAGCTGAAGCCCGAGTTTCGCACTCTGGCCGATGGTCTCCTCCAAAAGACGCGAGGCGCCAACCGCGGACAGCTACAAAGAATCGTTCTCGACGAACTCACGAAGCAAACCCAAAACCTCACCTATGACAGTTGGCGAAAACACTACTATCGATATGCCACAGCAATCATTGTCACGGCAATAATCGTTCTCATCGCTTATACCGCTGGAGTCTTTCTGATATGAAATCACTTGTCACTCAAGAACCGTCGACGTCGAGCGACTTCGTGTCGACGATCAGCGAATCCGCCGACCTGTCGTTGCCGACACTTCTTCACGATGTCGCCAACTGGGCCCATTTCCCGACCGACCCGAATGCCGCCAATCGAGCAGGTAGCGGCCTCAACCAATTGTATGACGCCGCAACGCGGTCCGGCCGCACGGCCGCGGTGCGGGGCGCTGTGATCACCGCACTGCTCATCTTCGTCCCGCTCATCGCCGTCTTGATCGCTGCAACGATGGTGATCCGATGAATCCCTGGGAGCTGAACTTATGCGTCATCTGCGAGGGCAACCTCGTGACCACTCCGCACCACTCACAGTTTCCCGCGATCGAGTTGATTGTCGCAGAACTGCGGGCCGGTGGTGACCACGCCGTGTCCGCCCGCCGACTGGATGGCGAAGGGCTGGCCTACGGTACCGCTCAAGTCGATGCGAACACGGTTCGCGAAAGTCCCCACCTTCGCTATGTGATCTGCGGAAATGGACATCTGTTCTTTGCCGGTTACGGCGGAATGCAAGGTTCGAACCAGCCGCCGCCGCTCACTCCCCAAGTGGTCGCCATGATCGGCAGCCCTGCCGCCGGAAAGAGCTACCTTCTCATCCGTACGCTGCACCAGTCACTCCCCGGCGAACCGTCGATTCGCAGCAGAAACGAACGGTCGTTGACCAATCCCGTCTTCGCCTCGCTGAGTTCGCAATACACGCTATCTGCCGCCGACGGCACCGTGTTGACACCCACGGGCCTGGGAAACACTCCGGGTGAACTCATCCCGCAACTCCTCGACTTCGACGATTCCTGGCAATATATCGTCGACGCGATTCATGCATGGAATCCCGAGATCGACGATGCAAAGATTCGCGCCACGTGGCGGCACAGCATTTTCCAGCCGGTCATTCGTGATTACCAGGTGTATCCGTCAACCGATAACCACGCGAATCGCACCCCGGGCCACCGAATTCAGCTGTATGTCACCGATCTAGCCGGCGAACAGTTCACTCCAGCCGACCTCCCCTTCGACATGATCGCCCAGCGCCAACGCGCGATCCATCTCGCAGGTTTCGACGCGCTGGTATGGACTATCGATACCGCGATCTGCGATTCGTTTCGTGAGTGGGCTGACGACGGCGCCGTCACCGCACTCCTCGGCAGCCTACGACCAGAGAAGGCAGACCTCTACCAAGCAGTCGAAGACCGTCGAGCCACCCAAGAGGAACTCGCGACCACCATTAGCGACGATGGTTTCAATGTGAGCGGCGGAGGACGTCAAGAATTCATCGTCACCATCGCTAAAGCCGACCTCTTCCACCACACCTTGGCGAACCGGTCCTTGGCCGAGCTCGGTGCGACGCCCGGTCTCGTGCGCAGAGGTATCGAGCGTTATCTTCGGTCGATGTTCAGCGAGGGGGTGACCCTGCCACTGTTCAAGCTGGTGAACGTGATTCCCGGGCCTACCGGTATCGATCCGGAGATGCTCCATACCCGTATCGGGCAGCTGTCGCAGGCACTGGTATCGCAGTTCAGCAATCCCGACATCTTCTGGAATCTGGTTGAGACCGGAGAACCATTCACGGTCACCGTGGACGTGCACGAGCCCAATGTGCACCATCCGAACTGGGAATTCGACGTCATGTCGGAAGCGGAATCGATCGCGACTCAGCGCAGATTCAACGTCCATGTCACGGCGCGAACAGCCATGATATCTGCGCTCGGGGCCGGGTTGTGTTACGGCCTCGGCCTGGGTGACACCATCGACGCGCTGCTTCAGCAGCGCGACCGCCGGACTTCCTTCGCGGTGGTGTCGGCGTTGGGCGGCGTGCCCTCCACCGTCGAAGGTCCCGACGGAGAACTCCGGTTGTCGGGCGAGCATGCCGACAGCACCCACACCGTGGGGTTGGCTAACGCACGCGACAATTCCGCCGGCCTCCAGCACCTACTCATGTCGATGATCCGAAGGGTGGCATCATGACCGTGCTCTGGTGGGGTCTCAGCGCAGGCGGTTTCCAAGCGGCACCGGCGAATCAGCAGGCCGCACCCGGATACAACACGGCGGCACTCGCGCTGCTTCAGAATCACACGCCACAGCCACCGGAATCGCTACGAACAATCCCCGGCTACCCGGCACTGAGCCTGTTGACAACAGCGGTCGGCAACGATCAGCGGTGGTGTCTGGTCTACCGTGGCCGCAACGGCGAAGGCTTCGCGCGCGCAGGCGGCTGCCGCTTCGTTTTCGCCGACGGACCGGACTCGGCCGACGCTGTCTGGGCGACGGCCATCGACGAGTTCCCCGAACTGGTGATCAACCACCACCCCACCTCGGCCGTCTTCGCCGCCGCATGTCGTCAATTGGTACACGCTGTTCTCACCGACACGACGCAGGGCGTCATCGAGGCAACCAGCGGGAATCCGACCGCCACCGCGATAACGGCCATTCGCGCCGTCGTCCGTGTGCTACCGCCTGCTGTTGCCGGGCTCTACCGATGGGATTCGTTCGCCCTCACGCGACCGCCTCGTGGCGTCCGAATTCTCGCCGGCGCCCTGCCCCGCGAATACTCGTCGACTGATTTCGGCACCCCGGTGACGGCCTGGGAAAGCCAACACAGCTTGGCAACGACGCCAACGGGAACTCTGCACGACGACCGCGTGGTGGAGTGGCTCGTCCAGCAAGCAGCCAGCGGCGCTGACTGCGTGGCGCCGCACGCTCAATCCATGGCCGAGTTCGTCAGGATCGTGCACAACGACTACCTTCCCATCCTGGTCGACGACGTACCTCAGTACCTCAGCCATCCCTCCGTGCTCGTCACTCGCGGACGCCGCGCACTACAAGAATGGGCCGAGCGCGCCCCCGTCGAGGCCATGAAAGCGGTGGTCTCCGCCCAGACCAGCGATGCCGTTCGGTCCGAGCTCACGTACGAACTCCTTGAGCTGCACACCGCGGCCCCGGCCGCGAGCAACCCCATCGCCTTTCCCCCGGCGCGACAGCCCGTGCCCAACTGGTCTCAGCACCTGGCCGCCATCATCATGGCCAACTACCCGGATCTCGGCGATCGACAACACTATCTCCTCCAGGAGGCGTTTTCGCCGGGGCGGCCACTCAGCCGTTTCGAAGACCGCTGCGACTTCGACGACTGGCTTCTTGAGATGGACGTCGATCACATCGCTCTGATGACACCCATTCCGGTGATCGCGGACGAAATCGCCGTCAACCACTCATTGCCTCAGCCGTGGGTCAAAGCGCTACGTCGTCGCACCTCCTGTGAAGCGGTTCTGCGCGATGTCGCGGCATACCTGCAGTACGAGCCGGCCGCAGTCGCCTACATGACCACCATCACCAGAAAGCCCGACGTCCTGATCCGCGACATCGACGATGAAGCCGTTGGCAGCATCACGCCGTCGTGGATCGCGAGTTTCGAGAGTTTCCAGCCACACCCGGTAGCTGCGCAGTACCTCGGTGCCAAATATCGGCCGGCACCGCCCCCACCACCGCCCCCACCTGTCACCTCGCCCGCGCGTCCGGTGGCACAGGCTGCCGAGGGTGTCGCCACTGCGCGACCGGCGCAAGCACCCAACCTCGATTCGGTGATCGATCACCTGAAGCGGATCGAGGGGGGCACGCGACCCGAGGGCATCACCCCCGACGAGGCCTGCGTCATTCTCGACGAATTGGCGAACCACGGATCAGCCCCACCGGCCATCCCCCCCGGCGCCGTCCCGAAGCCTCCCGCACCCAAGCGGTCACGTGCACGCGGTGGATACCCGAACAAGGAGCCGTGGCATCCCGCCCAGAACCCGGAGCTCCCCTCCTCGAAGAGGTTCGCGACCAACGAGGAGCCGATCGACGAGGCCGAACTCACCACTGCAGCGCGGCTCAGGCAATTCGCGGCCGCAGGCTACGCGGTCCTCTACTTCGTCATCGGTCTTCTGATCGGCTTCGCCATCGCGTGGATCTTCACCGGAATGGGGTGAGCGCGGCTCCCGGGTGCGGCATGATTCCCGCACGGGTTCTCGCGCCCCTAGGCGAAGTCGGTCAACGGAGCGTGGCCGGGCGCACCACCATCACCGAGGCCGCGCGACGACCCCTCTCCTGCACCAGCGCGATGGCCTGACCTGCCGGGTCGACCACCGTGTAGATCTCCTTGCGGCCGATCGGCTCCAGCCATCGGCCCTGGCTGATCGACTCGGCTTCGTCGTCGGAGATGTCGCGGTGCGGGAAGCAGAGTTTGGCCGCGGCGTCGATCCCGAGGCTCACGCCGGGTTCGGCGATCACCTCGTCCAGGGAGCGCGCATGCTCCAACGTGAAGGGCCCCACCGCGGTGCGGCGCAGCGCGGTGAGGTGCCCGCCGACGCCGAGGTCGGCGCCGAGATCGCGTGCGAGAGAACGGATATAGGTGCCCGCCGAGCAGTCCACCGCCACGTCGAGGTCGACGAACTCGCCCTCGCGTCGCACCTCGAGCACGTCGAACTTCGCGACGGTGACCGGCCGCGGCGGCAGGTCGAACTCTGCGCCGGTGCGCACCAGCGCGTGCGCCCGGCGCCCGTCCACCTTGATCGCGCTCACCTTGGCCGGCACCTGCTGCAGGTCGCCGGTCAGCGCGGCCACGCCGGCCGCGATCTGCTCGTCGGTGACGGCCGACGCGTCCGCGGTCTCGACCGTCTCGCCCTCGGCATCGTCGGTGGTGGTCGACGCACCCAGGCGAATGGTCGCGGCGTAACTCTTGGTGGTCAACGACAGCAGGCCCAGGAGCTTGGTGGCGCGTTCGATGCCGATCACCAGGACACCGGTCGCCATCGGATCCAGCGTCCCCGCGTGGCCCACCCGGCGCGTGCCGAATGCCTTGCGGCACTGGGCGACCACGTCGTGACTGGTCATGTCGGGCGCTTTGTCGATCACCAGCAGCCCGGCGTTTTCGATGGAGAGATCAGCCATTGCCTCATCGTGCCAGTCCCCCGACCGAGATCCCGCATCGTCGGGGTCGGGGCACCACAGCTAGTGCGCGCCGGGAGCCTCGAACCACCCCAGCGTGCGACTCAATTCCCGCTCGAGGAAGGGCCGCATCGACAAGACGAACGTTTTGGTGAAGTGGTGGGCGTCGCGATAGACCAACACATTGCCGACCACCACCGGACACTCTTCAGGCCCGCAGTACTGGTCACTCGCATCGATCAGGGAAACACCGGGCAACGAGCCCAGCGCCTCGATCGCCGGATCGACCGGCGCCAGCGACCAATCTCGCGATACCCCGCACGCCACGGCGTCGTCGCGCACGGCCATGCAGTCGAACGGTTCGATGGTCTGGTCGTCGGCGGTCATCAGCCATGGCAGATCGCGGATACCGACCACCGGGATGCCTGCGTCCGACAGGCGGGTGAACGCGTCGACGTACCACTGCGGCACGTGGTCGCCGGTGCCGAACGGTTTCGCCGGGCGGGTCGAATTGGTGAACACCGCGTCGGGGCGAGTGTCGACGATGTGGTCCATCGCTTTGGCCTGCCACTGCACGCACCGCTCACTGTCGTGCGAGGTGGCCGCCGTCGGGCCGTATCCGAGGGAGCAGCCCACCATGACCACCAGCTCGACAGTGAAGCCCTGCTCCTTCCCGATCAGGTCGACCGCGGGCAGGAAATGGTCCACATGCGAGCCCCCCACCATGGCGAGCACCTTGCGGCCCGGCGCGCGCGGCGCGCCGTAGTCGCAGCTGACCACATCGACCGGGCCCTCGCGGTCGTAGTACGCCACGCAGTCGTCAAAGCCCGATTGCGGCAAATCCATGCGTGCGGCTTCCGCCCGCGGGGCAAACTCCACGCCCCGCGGCACGGGCGCGCCCGCCGCCGCTGCCGCCCCCGGATACAGTGCCGGATCCAAGTCGTCGGCCGACACCTGAGGAATCGGGGCCAGCCAGGCGGTGATCGCCACCGTCAAGGCCGCCGCGGTGGCGGCCAGAATCACCGGAACCCGAATACGCAGACGCCGGACCGGTGAGTCGGCTTTGAGGAGGAAGTCGGTAGCCGCCGCAAGGACCAGGGACACCGCGATGATGGCGAGCCCGTCGACCAGGCTGACCTGCGTCACCGCGGCACCCCGGAAATTGCGGTACACCAGAAACAGCACCAGCAGTGGCCAATGCCATAGGTACAGCGGGTACGCGATCGACCCCAGATAGACGATGGGCCGCGAAGCCAGCGCGCGCGTCACCGTGCTGCCCCCGGTGGTGCCCGCCACGAATGTCAGCGCGGTGCCGCCCAACGGCAGCAGGGCCGCCGGCCCGGGGAAGGTCGCGGCGCCATCGAGCACCAAACCGGTGATGGCCAGCATGGTCAGTCCGGCCACACCGGCGAGCTGTCGTGCCCAGGTCGGCAAGTGCACCCGAGTGATCACCAGCGCCACCAGACCGCCCAGCGCGATCTCCCAGAAACGCGCGAAAGTGCTGTAGTAGTTCAGGGTCTGGTTGGCCGGGCCGACCAGGGTCGCCCAGCCGAAGGAAGCCACCGTTCCGGCGATCAGCAATCCCACCAGGATGCGCCCGACCGCGTCCGAACGGAGACGACCGCGCCGCACCAGCACGCGTAGGAATAGGCCCAGGAGCGTTATCCCGCCGATCAGGACCGCGAAGATCTGTGCCTGCACGGCCAGCGACCACAGGTCTGGAACGGTGAGGGAAGGGACGTGGCATCGACGTAGCTGTTCCCCGCGAGGCCCAGCGCCCAGTTCTCGACGAAAAGATCCGACCACAGCGCATCCACCAGGGTTTCCGCGCGCCGAGTGAAGGGGTACACCCACCACACGGCCGCTACGGTGACTGCCACCACCAACGCCATGGGAATCCAGAGGCGCTTGAGGACCCGCCACAGCCGCGGCAGCGGATTACCCACCGGGTCACTTCCGGTCTGCGATCGCAGCAGCGACGGGATGAGGAAGAAGCCGGAGATGAACAGAAATGCGTCCACGCCGCCGGATACCGTGCCCATCCAGATGTGGAAAACCACCACCAGCATGATCGCGACGCCACGCAGTCCTTCGACGTCGAGTCGTCGGCCGGCCTTCGGACGTACGGCAGCCGCGGGCTGTGCTGCCTGCGCAGCAATGGATTCGGTCATCTCAGTGCAGCGCTATCGCAGTCAGAATCAGTCCATCGGAAATCAACCAGCGGCCGGGCAACGTCAACAGCGGCGGGCCGCCATCGGTGGCTGCCCCGTCGATCAGGATGGTCGAGGTGAAGGTGCCGGCGGCGACGATACTCTCGGGACCCACGCCGGTCTCGGTCGTCACCTGCTCGTCTCGGGTGAAGGTGATGTGCGCGTCGGCGAATCCGAGCCAGCGGCCGGTCAACGGGAACCACGCCTTGTAGGTAGCCTCTTTCGCGCAGAACAGCAGCCGATCCCAATGCAGATCGGTGCTGCGGCGCGCCAACACCTCGCGTTCGTCCGGGAGACTGGTGTGGTCGAGCACCCCGGCGGGCAGCGCCGCATGCGGCTCGGCGTCTATGCCGAGCGAACGCACCGCCAATGCGTAGGCGGCCACCGCCGCCCGGTATCCGTCGCAATGGGTCAGACTGCCGACCACATTCGGCGGCCACAGCGGAGTGCCGCGCTCGCCCCGCAGGATCGGCACCGGATCGATACCCAATTTGCCCAGCGCCTGCCGACCGCAATGGCGGGCAGTGGTGAATTCGCGACGACGCTTGTCCACCGCCTGCGCCACCAGCGACTCCTCGCCCGGCAGCAGAACCGCATCGACCGGATCACCGAATGCCTCCGCGGTGGCGACGCCGCGGGAAAACAGCAGCTCAATCATCGCAGCGCCTCCTTCGGTACTCCGGCACCCGCACGCGCCGAGTCGATACGGCGACGCCCCCACGAGCACACGACCCCTCATGGTGCCAGCGCCACCTGAGGAACAGCCAAAATCATGCCGCCGAATCCGGACAACTGTGACAGGCGTCATCTTTTCCGGTCGTCGACGCGCCGACGGGACTGACCTCGCGGTGCACTACCGCGCGCGATCGGCTGCCCGTTGTGCGCGACGCTCACGCAACTTGGCTACCCGCTCCTGGAATTGCCGCGACTGCTCCTCGTAGTCCGGCGGCAGTTCGAAACGGACGCCCAGTTCGTTGAGGTCGTCGGCGACGGTGCCGTCGTCCGGGATGATTTGCCGCAGCAGCGGCGACGGGAGGCCGCGGCGGTTCCATTCCCGGGGGTAGCCGACCGACACCTCTTCGAACCGCACGCCGTCGTACCAGGTGGTGCGCGGGATGTGCAGGTGCCCGTATACGCAGGCGGCGGCGTGGAAGCGGGTGTGCCAGTCGGCGGTCAGTTCGCTGCCGCACCACAGCGCGAACTCCGGGTACATCAGGGCGTCGCACGGTTCGCGGCGCAGCGGCCAATGGTTGATGAGGACGGTGCGTTCGCTCGGATCGATCGCCTCCAGGCGCTCGCGCGTCGCTTCGATCCGCGCCCGACTCCACGCATCCCGCGTCCCGTACGGCTCCGGCGACAGCAGGAACTCGTCGGTGGCCACCACGTTCGCCTCGCGCGCCACCGCCAGCGCCTGCAGCGCCGTGGTGGTGCCCTCCGGACGGAAGGTGTAGTCGTACAGCAGGAACATCGGCACCACGCGGACCGGCTCGCTGCCGTCGCCGGGATCGAACAGCGGGTAGCGGTCCTCCGGGGTCACCACGCCGATGTCCCGGCTGGCCTGCACCAGGTAGTCGTAGCGCGCGACGCCGAAGATCTGCAGCGGGTCCTTGGCCGTGGTGTACAGCTCGTGGTTGCCGGGCACCCAGATCACCGTGTCGAAGCGAGCCTTGAGGCGCCGCAGGGTGTCGATGATGTCGTCGGTGCGCTCGGCGACGTCGCCGGCGACGATCAGCCAGTCCCCCGGCTCACTCGGCCGGATCTGGTCGATGATGTTCTCATTGCCCCGATGCGCGACGTGCAGATCGCTGACTGCCCAGAGCTTCGCCATGACGGCCAGTCTGCCACCCCGCCACGCCCGGGTGACGGCGTAGGGAACCGCGGCGCCCCGACTCGCGTCCAAATCCCATGGGAGATGCGCACCGTGCCACGCAGTTTCTGACCGTCGGGGAGGGCGGCGCCGGCCACGGGGTCTACCACCGCGGCGAGTTCGCCGACCTCGACATCGATCCGCGCGAGCGCCGGCGCATGCTCCGCCGGGGCGACCTGACGTCGCCGCGTAAGGACTGGTTCGCCGTCCGCGGCCACGCCCCGGCCGTCGCGGCAGCGGTGGCCGAAGGCGGCGTGCTGTCGTGCGTGTCGGCGTTGCAGCGCTACGGATTCTGGGTGCCGCCGGGCTACCCCGAGCAGCATGTCCGCAGCGGCCGGTGGAGCACGCACGCAACGACCTCGTGTCGCGGCTTCTCGGCGATTCCCGCAGCTGTCACCGCCGTGGACTCGATCGCGGTGGCCCTCGAATGCGCCGCGCACTGCATGACCGCCGAAGATTGGATCGCCGTGTCCGACTCGGTGCAGAATCAACTCGGTCTGTCCGCGGAGGCGTTGCGCAGCGAGATGGGCCCGCTGCCGCAGTACGTGCAGGCACTTTTCGACAAGACGGACGGTCGCTCGCAGTCGGGCACCGAGTCGATCACTCGAGTGCGGTTGCGCGCGTTGGGCTTTCACGTGGTGGTCCAACCGCAGGTCACCGACCTCGCGCGCGCCGACCTGCGAATCGGGCAGCTGATCATCGAATGCGACAGCCGCCAGTACCACACCGATGCCGTCGCCTACCAGAACGACCGGACCCGCGACCGGAAGTCCACCGTCGGAGGCTGGCTGACCTTCCGCCTCACGTGGGACGACATCCTCTACGGCTGGGACGAGGTGATCCAGGACATCCGCGCCATCACCCGCGCGGGCCGGCACCGCCCCGGTAAAACAACGGCGTCCTGACCGCCACCGATGGCATATATCCATCGGCGACCGCTATAACGCCGTTGTTTTACCGGCGGGCTGGACAACCCGCGGCGCGGGCGTAGCGTGAGGTCATGGACGGCTCATTTGTGATCATCGGTGGCGGTCTGGCCGCAGCGAAGACCGCCGAAGCACTCCGCGACAAGGGATTCGACGGCGCCATCACGGTGATCGCCGCCGAACACCATCTCCCGTACGAGCGACCGCCCCTGTCCAAAGACCTGCTCGCGGGCACAGTCGAGGCCGCCTCGGTCTACCCGCTGGACTCCGACTGGTACGCCCGCTACCGGGTCACCGTGCACAGCAGCGTGCGGGCCACCAAGATCGACCGCGCGGGCCGATTCGTCCTCACCGACGACGGCTCGGCGATCCACTACGACAAGCTGGTCCTTGCCACCGGCTCGCGCCCGCGCCCGTTCCCGGGGTCGCCGGACGTGGCCTACCTGCGCACCCTCGACGACTCCACGGCACTGCGCGCGCGACTCGGCGAAGGCAAGTCGCTGGTGATCGTCGGCGCCGGCTGGATCGGCCTCGAAGTGGCCGCCACTGCGCGCAGCGCAGGCACCGCGGTGACCGTGCTCGAACCGCAGGAACTGCCGCTGGCGACGATCCTGGGCCCCCAGGTCGCCACCCTGATCGCCGACCTGCACCGCCGCCACGGCGTGGACCTGAACCTGGGCACCGGCGTCGCCTCGATCGAGGTGGACGCCGCCCCCGGCGGCCGCGTCACCGCCGACGACGGCACCGTCTACCAAGCCGACACCATCCTGGTCGGCATCGGCGCGATCCCGGAGACCGACCTGGCGGAAGCGGCCGGCCTCGCGGTCAGCAACGGCGTCGACGTCGACGCGGGCCTGACCACCAGCGACCCGAACATCTTCGCCGTCGGCGACATCGCCCATCAGGACCACCCGCTCCTCGGCCGCCTGCGCGTGGAGCACTGGGACACTGCGCTGCACCAACCGGCGACGGCCGCGGCCAACATGCTGGGCCACCGGGAGGAGTACACGCGCGTGCCGTACTTCTACACCGACCAGTACGACTTCGGGATGGAGTATCGCGGCCACGCCTCCGGCGAGCATCGGGTGGTCCTCCGCGGTGACACCGACAAGCTCGAGTTCCTCGCCTTCTGGCTCGACGACACCGACCGCGTCCTCGCGGGCATGAACGTGAACCTGTGGGACGACGGCGCCGACATCGCCGCTCTCGTCGCCGCGGACCGGCCCGTCGACCCGGCCGCACTCGCCGATCCGTCGGTTCCCCTCGGCAACCTCTGACGCCGACTACCGTGGGAGACATGGAGATTCCGGTTCCGCCGCCCACCGTCACGCTGGACCCGACGCCGGTGCTGAGCGACAACCCCGACCGCGACCGCTACGAACTCTGGTCCGGCGACGAGCTCGTCGGCGTGGAGGGCTACGAGCACACCGACGACGGCGGGCTGATCCTGCTGCACACGGTGGTGACCGAGAAGTTCGGTCGGGCCGGGTTCGCTCGCCTCCTGGTGTCGCAGGTGCTCGACGACGTCGCCGCCCGCGACGTCAAGATCACCCCGGTCTGCACGTACGTCCAGAAGTTCCTCGAGCGCTACCCGCAATATCAGGCAACCGTCCGATAACCCCGAACGTCCGATAATCTGTAGCGGGAATGCACTAAATACCTCGCAGACTAAGGACCTCTCATGACCGACGCCTGGTTGACCTCACTCATCACCGCCACGCCCCAGGAGGGCTTCGAGCTGGCGATCACCCTGAGTCGTCGCGGCGTGAAGTACACCCAGCCCGACGGCGAGGTGCTCCACCGGCTGCGCCCGGAGTACGCCGAGAATGCCGACTCGCTCATCGCCGGCTCGCAGGTGGTGGCACTGAACTTCCAGACGGTGGCGGCCGCCAACAACTACTGGCGCTGACCGACTACTGCCACGGGGCCCGCCGCCATCGGCGGCGGGATCATCGCAGCCAGGAGCCGGACCGCACCCGCCACACCACGGCGCCCAACCGCGCGAGCATGAACACGAGCAGCCCGCTCCAAATGCCCGCCAGACCCCAGTCGAAGACCAGCGCCAGCCAGATCAGCGGCAGGAAACCGAGCAGTGCGCCCAGCAGGGTCGCCGTACGTAGGAACGCGACGTCCCCGGCGCCGAGCAGCACGCCGTCGAGCGCGAAGACCACGCCGGCCACCGGCACCATGACCACGAGGAACCACCACGGCACGCGGGCGGCCGCCAGGATCTCCGGGTCGTCGGTGAAGATCCGCGGGATCAGCGTGACCCCGACGGCAAAGACCGCCGCCAGCGTCACGGCCATCGCGAACGACGACACCACCGCACGCCGCGCGTTCGCCTTCGCGAGCCCGAATGCCTTGGCGCCCAACGCCGCGCCGACCAACTGCTGCGCGGCGATCGCCAACGAGTCCAGCAGCAACGCGATGAACTCCCACAGCTGCAGCACCAACTGGTGCGCCGCGACCTGGGCCACGCCGAACCGCGCGGCCACGGCCGCCGCGGAGACGAAGCAGATCTGGAACGACGCGCTGCGCAGGATGAGGTCGCGCGCCATCACCAGCTGCGCCCGCATCACGGGCAAGTCGGGCCGCCAACGCCCATCGGACTCGCGCACCAGACGCCCGACGAACAGCACACCGGTGAGACCCTGTCCGATCAGGTTGGCCACGGCGCTGCCGGGCAGACCGAGCTTCGGCGCACCCGCCAGCCCGTGAACGAGGACCACGCACAGCACGGCGGCCAGCGCCAGCCCCACCGTCACATAGACCACCGGGGGCCGCGCCTCCTGGACCCCGCGCAGCCAGCCGTTCCCCGCCATCGCCAACAGGATCAGCGGTACACCGAACATCGCGATCCGCAGCCACTGTGCGGCCGCACCGGCCACCGCATCGTCGGGCACCAGCGCCCGCATGATCCACGGTGCGGTGGGATAGACGACGGCGATGATCGCCGCACCCGCGACGAGCGCGATCCAACTCGCCTGCACGCCCTCGGCCACCGCGGCGGATCGACGACCGGCGCCGAACTCGCGCGCCGACCGCGCCGTGGTGCCGTAGGCGAGGAAGGTGAGCTGCGTGCTGACGATGGCGAGCACCAGCGTGCCCACGGCGAGCGCGGCGAACTCGTCGCCGCCGAGCCGACCGACCACCGCCAGGTCGAGCATCAGGTAGAGCGGCGGCGCAATCAGCACCACCAGTGCCGAGCCCGCCAGCTTCGCGAAGCCGGTCGACACGGGTACGACTACAGGGCCGCGCGCAATCGCGCGACGACCTCGTCGGCCGTGCCCCGATCGCTGTAGCCGGCCGCGCGGGTGTGTCCCCCGCCGCCCAGAGAACCGGCGATAGGCACCAGATCGACCTGCGCAGTACTCCGCAGCGAGACGTTCCAACGTCCCGGCGTGGCCTCCTTGAATACCGCCGTCACGTCGGCCTCGCGCGCGGTGCGCACGATGTCGACGACGCTCTCGCCGTCTTCCCACGACATCGGCGCCATCTGCTCGGCGTCGACCACGGCGTAGACCAGACCGGCTCCGCCGCAAGCGGTTTCGTCCAGGCGAGCGGTGGCGAGCACCGCGGAGACCATGGCGAACCAGCCGAACGGATGGGAGTCCATCAGCACCCGACTCCAGTGCGCCGAGTCGACCCCGGCGGCGGTGAGCCGACCGGCGACGAGAAACGACGCCGGGCGCGCCCACTTGAACGAACCGGTGTCGGTGACCAGCCCGGCGTACAGGCAGGTCGCGACCTCCTTGGTGAGTTCGGCGCCGAGGGCGTCGAGCACGTCGAGCACCAGGACCGCCGTGCAGTCGGCGGTGGCGTCGATCAGGTCCAGGTCGGCGAAACCGCTGTTGGACACGTGGTGGTCGATGCACACGGTGCGCTCGGACGCGCTGAACACCGACGCCAGTCCCCCGAGCCGCTCGACCGTGGCCGCATCCACGGCCACCGCGACCGGCGCAGGCGCCAGGTCGGCGTCGTCGACGATCAATTCCGATCCGGGCAGCTCCCGGAGCGTGTCCGGCAAGGCCTCCGGACCGGGAAAACTCACTGCGACCTGCACGCCGCGCGAACGCAGCGCCAGGCCCAAGGCCAGTGCGCTACCGATCGTGTCGGCATCGGGCCGGATATGACTGAAGATGGCGACCGCCGACGTCTCTCGCAAGACGTCGGCGATCTCCACTGCTGAAGCAGGATTCACCCGCGAGCCTCGGCTTCTGGGCCGGAGGCATCCTCGTCGTGCCGGTAGGGATCGCTGTCCCCGGCCGGCTTCGCGTCCTTGGCCGAACGCGCGACGAGCTCGTCCTGGGCACGAGCCCGAGCGAGGAGTTCATCCATCGCCCGCGTCGCATCCGGGACCGTGTCGAGCTCGAACCGCAGAGTGGGCGTGAACCGCACCCCGGTGCCTGCGCCCACGAGGGAACGCAGGGCACCGGTCGCGGCGGCCAGGCCGGCCGCCGCTTCGGCCACGTCGGGCTCGTCGTCGACCGTCGCACCCATCACGGTGTAGAACACCGTGGCGTCGTGCAGGTCGCCGGTGACCCGACAGTCGGTGACTGTCACGTGAGCCAACCGCGGATCCTTGATCTCGGTGCCGATCGCCGAGGCGACGATCGTCGAGATCCGCTTGGCGAGCCGCGCGGCCCGTGCGTGATCGACCATCAGCTCCGCGCCTTCTCCACCATCTCGTAGTTCTCGATGATGTCGCCGACCTTGATGTCGGAGTAGGTCAGCGTCAGACCGCATTCGAAGCCCTCGCGGACCTCGGTGACGTCGTCCTTCTCGCGGCGCAGCGACGAGACCGCGAGGTTCTCGGCGACGACCACGTTGTCGCGCAGCAGGCGTGCCTTGGCGTTGCGACGGACCACGCCGGACTGCACCATGCAGCCCGCGATGTTGCCGACCTTGGACGACTTGAAGATCGCGCGGATCTCGGTGCGGCCCAGCTCGACCTCTTCGTAGATCGGCTTGAGCATGCCCTTGAGCGCCGCCTCGATCTCCTCGATCGCCTTGTAGATGATCGAGTAGTAGCGGATCTCGACGCCCTCGCGGTTGGCCAGCTCGGTGGCCTTGCCCTCCGCGCGCACGTTGAAGCCGATGATGATGGCATCCGAGGCCGCCGCCAGGTTGACGTTGGTCTCGGTGACGCCGCCGACACCGCGATCGATGATGCGAAGCTGCACCTCGTCGTCGATCTCGATCTGCATCAGGGCCTCTTCGAGGGCCTCGACCGTACCGGAGTTGTCGCCCTTGAGGATCAGGTTCAGCTGGCTGGTCTCCTTCAGCGCCGAATCCAGATCTTCCAGGCTGATCCGCTTGCGGCTGCGAGCGGCCAGCGCGTTGCGCTTGCGCGCGCTGCGACGGTCCGCGATCTGCCGCGCGATGCGGTCCTCGTCGACCACCAGCACGTTGTCGCCGGCACCGGGCACCGACGTGAAGCCGATGACCTGCACGGGACGCGACGGGTAGGCCTCTTCGACGTCCTCGCCGTGCTCGTCGACCATGCGACGAACGCGACCGTAGGCGTCGCCGGCGACGATCGAGTCGCCGACGCGGAGGGTACCGCGCTGGATGAGCACTGTGGCCACCGGACCGCGACCGCGGTCGAGGTGCGCCTCGATGGAGACACCCTGGGCGTCCATGTCCGGGTTGGCACGCAGATCGAGCGACGCGTCGGCGGTCAGCAGGACGGCTTCGAGCAGCTGCTCGATGTTGGTGCCCTGCTTGGCCGAGATGTCGACGAACATGGTGTCGCCACCGTATTCCTCGGGCACCAGGCCGTACTCGGTGAGCTGACCGCGGATCTTGGCCGGGTCGGCGCCTTCCTTGTCGATCTTGTTCACCGCGACGACAACCGGCACGTCGGCCGCCTGCGCGTGGTTCACGGCTTCGACCGTCTGCGGCATGACGCCGTCGTCGGCTGCGACCACCAGGATCGCGATGTCGGTGGCCTTCGCACCGCGGGCACGCATGGCGGTGAACGCCTCGTGACCCGGGGTATCGATGAAGGTGACCAGACGATCCTCGCCGTTGAGCTGGGTGTTCACCTGGTACGCACCGATGTGCTGGGTGATGCCGCCGGCCTCGCCCGCGCCCACGTTCTCCTTACGGATCGTGTCGAGCAGTCGGGTCTTACCGTGGTCGACGTGACCCATCACGGTCACCACCGGCGGACGCTGCGCGAGATCGTCCTCGCCGCCCTCGTCCTCGCCGTAGGTGAGGTCGAAGCTCTCCAGGAGCTCGCGGTCCTCGTCCTCGGGGCTGACGACCTGGACGACGTAGTTCATCTCCGAGCCCAGCAGCTCCAGGGTCTCGTCGTTCACCGACTCGGTGGCCGTGACCATCTCGCCGAGGTTGAACAGCGCCTGGACCAGCGATGCCGGGTTGGCGTCGATCTTGTCTGCGAAGTCCGACAGCGATGCACCGCGCGCGAGGCGGATGACCGCACCGTTGCCGTGCGGCAGCCGAACGCCACCGACCGACGGCGCCTGCATCGAGTCGTACTCTTGCCGCTTCTGCCGCTTCGACTTGCGTCCCTTGCGGGGAGCGCCGCCGGGACGACCGAAGGCACCCGCGGTTCCACCGCGACCACGCGGGCCGCCACCGCCGCCGGGACGGCCGCGGAAGCCGCCGCCTGCTGCGGGTGCACCGGTGCCGCCACCGCCGCCGCCGGGGCCGCCGCGGTATCCGCCGCCACCGCCGCCGGGACCACCGCGACCGGGGCCACCGCGGCCGCCGGGACGGGCGTCCGGACGAGCCGCACGTGCGGGCATCGCACCCGGGCTCGGGCGCGGGGGCATGCTGCCCGGGCTGGGACGCGGACCGCCGGGACCGGCTGCCGGACGACCCTGCGGAGCAGGACGACCGCCGCCGGGGCGCGGACCGGCCTGACCCGGACCCGGGCGCGGGCCCTGCGGGCGCGGCGCGGGTGCCGGAGTCGACGAGTACGGGTTATTGCCGACGCGCGGAGCACGCGGCATCGGGCGCGGGCCCGGACGAGGCGCGGGCGTCGCCGGAGCGTCCGACGCTGCCGGAGCCGCCGGAGTCGGCTTGGGACCGGCCGGCTTGGGACCGGCGGGCTTAGCGGCCGGGGTCGCCGGCGCGGCGGCCGCAGCCGGAGTCGGAGCTGCCGGAGCCGGCGCGGCGGGAGTCGCCGCGGCCGGAGCACCGGGCTTGGGTCCGCCCGGCTTGGGTGCGCCCGGCTTGGGGCCGGACGGCTTCGCGCCGCCGGGCTTGGCGCCGGGCGACGGGGTTGCTGCCTTGGTCGGCGTCGCCGCCGGGGCACTGCCACCCGCATCGTTTGCGGGGGCGAAAGATTCGCGGAGTCGACGGGCCACCGGGGCCTCGACGGTCGACGACGCGGATTTGACGAATTCTCCCTGGTCCTTCAGACGCTCCAGCACTGCTTTGCTGGTGACGCCGAGTTCCTTGGCCAATTCGTGGACGCGGGCCTTGCCTGCCACTGCTCTCCTCACTTGGAGGCCGAGCGGGCTTCCGCTACGGCCTCGGGTTATTGAACCAACATGCTCATCGTGGCGACTTCACGGTGTGCTCATGTCTTCCACTCACCTGTCCTGGCTCCCTGCGGAGCCCCTATGGCGCCTCGCCGAAAATCTCGGCGAGGTCGGCCGGGTCCACGGTCAGCCCGCGTACCCGGAGTGCCGGTCCGAACGCCCGTCGCCGCACCGCCGTCGTCACACAGGACTCCGACGGGTGCAGCCAGGCACCACGTCCCGGCAGGTTCTTCCGGTGATCGATCACCAATTCTGGCTTCGCGTTCACCGCCACCCGGACCAGCATGGATTGTGGACTGCGTTGACGGCAGCCCACGCACATGCGGATCGGATGTGTCGACTCTGGAAGAACCACCGATCAGTCTAGCTCATTTTCGACGGCCTGCGCGCCATCGGACGCGGGCTGGGCCGGGGCTGCGGGCTCGGCGGTCTCCGCATCCGAACGGATATCGATGCGCCAACCGGTGAGGCGTGCCGCCAGGCGGGCGTTCTGCCCTTCCTTGCCGATCGCGAGAGAGAGCTGGTAGTCGGGAACGATGACGCGCGCCGCGCGGGTCGCCTCGTCGACCACCGTCACCGAGACCACCTTGGCCGGCGACAGGGCGTTGCCGACGAACTCGGCCGGGTCCGGCGAGTAGTCGATGATGTCGATCTTCTCGCCGCCGAGTTCGCTCATCACGTTGCGCACGCGCTGGCCCATCGGTCCGATGCAGGCGCCCTTGGCGTTCAGTTCGGCGAGGCGGGTGTGCACGGCGATCTTGGAGCGATGACCGGCTTCGCGCGCCACCTCGACGATCTCCACCGAGCCGTCGGCGATCTCCGGGACCTCCAGTGCGAACAGTTTGCGCACCAGGTTCGGATGGGTGCGCGAGAGGGTGATCTGCGGACCGCGGACACCGCGTGACACGCCCACCACGTAGCACTTCACGCGGTCACCGTGCTGCAGGTTCTCGCCGGGCACCTGCTCGGCGGGCGGGATCACCCCCTCGGTGACGTTGGCCTCGGTGCCGATCTCGACCACCACCAGGCCCTTGGCCTTGGCGCGGGCGTCGGCCTGCACCACGCCGGCGACGATCTCGCCTTCGTGGGCGACGAGTTCGCCGAACTGCTTCTCGTTCTCCGCGTCGCGCAGCCGCTGCAGGATCACCTGGCGGGCGGTGGTGGCGGCGATCCGGCCGAAGCCGTCCGGGGTGTCGTCCCACTCGTGCACCAGCACACCGTCGTCATCGCGCTCCTGCGCCATGACGCGCACCTGGCCCGACTTGCGGTCGATGTCGATGCGGGCGTGCGGCGCGTAACCGTCGGTGTGGCGGTACGCGGTCAGCAGAGCCGTCTCGATGGCGGTGATGACGGTATCGGCGGGGATACCCTTCTCGGCTTCGATCAGCCGCAATGCGGTGACGTCGATGTGCATGGTGGCGACTCCTATTCGCTTGTCGGATGCAGTTGTAAGTGAGGGGGGTCTAAGGGTGCCGCGCGGGCGCGGCGTCAGCTCGCGGGGGTACGACGACGAGCGATCTCGTCGTCGTCGAGGCCGCAGCGGCGCAGTTCCGCCTCGCCGGGCCGGGTGAAATCCACCTCGATCTTCGCGGACTCGATGTCGGCGAACGGGATCGACTGTGTGCGCATCCGGCCCTTGTCGTTGTGGAGCAGCGCGACGGTGTCGTCGTCGATCTCCGCGACGCGGCCCTGCACCGTCGACTTCGCGCCGTCGACGAGCAGCCGCACGGCCACCTTGCGGCCGCGGGCGCGGCGCCAATGGCGCGGCAGCGACAGCGGACGCCCGATGCCGGGAGTGCTCACTTCCAGGTCGTAGGCCTGTTCGCCGAACAGGTCGGTCTCGTCGAGCGCCTCGGACAGCTGTCGGCTGACCTGAGCCAGTTCATCGAGCCCGATGCCGCCGTCCCGGTCCACGATGACCCGCACGGCCCGCACCTCGCCGGTGGGGCCCGCGGTCAGCTCCTCCAGGTCGTACCCCGCCTCGGAGAGGATCGGGCCGACCAGTCGTTCGAGCTTCTCGGCCGCGTCGCCGGTGGCGGCGGGGCCACTGCTGGTGGTCACTGGATTCTCCTCATCGGGCGGTCGTGGCGGCCGAACCGGGGCCGCTGCACGGACCTTTCACCATAGTCGATCCGGACGGCTGGCAGAATCGGGCGATGTGACCGCTCGCCCGCCTGGCCCCGAACCCGCCGTCGTCTCCCGTCGCACCGTTTTTCGCGGTGGCGCAGGCCTGACCCTCGCGATCGCGGCCGGTGCCGCGGTGACCGCGTGCAGCCCCGGCCCCTCCGACCGGCAGCGCGACGCCGAAGCGCTGGTGCCGCTGGCCCAGGCCGCCGATCGTCAGCGTCGTCAAGCCGAGCAGCTCGCCCCGCGCGAGACCGAATACACCGCTGCCCTGGGCCAAGTCGCTGCCGAGCGCGGCACCCACGCGCAGGCGCTCACCGACGAGATCAATCGTCTCCACGCACCGGCCGCCTCCGGGATCACCGCCCCCGCCGGGGTGGGCGCCGGGACGCTCGACGACCTCCGCGCGCAACTGCAGAAGTCGGCCACCGCAGCCTCCGCGGCCGCCGCCGCGGCCGACGGCTTTCGGGCCGGACTGCTCGCCTCCATCAGCGCCTCGTGCACCGCATTGAAAGAGGTTCAACTGCCATGAGCACCATCGAGGCACTCGAGAACGCGATCGACGCGGAGAACGCGGCGATCTTCACCTACGGGGTCAGCACCGCGTTCATCGGCTCCGGCGACCGGGCGGCGGTGGGCGAGTACATCGCCGCGCATCGGGTGCGGCGCGACGAACTGAACGAGGACCTGGTGGCCCTCGGCGCACCGGCGCGCCAGGCGGCGGCCGGCTACCGCCTACCGGTGGAGGTGACCGGCCCCGATTCGGCGGCCACCGCCCTGCTGGGCGCGGAGACCGAGTGCGCCCGTGCCTTCCGGGCGATGGCCGAACAGGTCGACACCGCCGCGCTGCGCGTGCGCGCCGTCGACGGTCTCACCGACTGCGCGCTGCGCGCCGCGCAGTGGCGCCGGTCGCTGGGCCGGAGTCCGGTGACCACCGCGTTCCCCGGCACCGCCCAGGCCTAGATCCCGGGCCGGGGCCCGGGCTCAGCGGCCCGGGCTCAGCGGCCCGGGCTCAGCGGCCCGGGCTCAGGCCTCGCCGCGCACCGCGGCCAGCACGGCGTCGACCGCGTCGGCGATCGGGACGGCCGTGGCCGTGCCGGTGCTCCGGTCGCGGATCTCGACGGTGCCGTCGGCCCAGCCGCGGCCGACCACCACGACGGTGGGCATGCCGAGCAGTTCGGCGTCTTTGAACTTCACGCCCGGCGACGCCTTGCGGTCGTCGAACAGCAGCTCCAGCCCGGCGGCGTCGAGCTGCGCCGCCAGTTCCTGGGCGCCGGCGACGGCGGCCTCGTCCTTGTTGGCGATCACCAGGTGCACGTCGAACGGCGCCACCCCGCGCGGCCAGACCAAGCCCTTGTCGTCGTGCATCTGCTCGGCGAGGACCGCGACCAGGCGCGATACTCCGAGACCGTAGGAGCCCATGGTGACGCGGACAGGCTTGCCGCTCTCGCCGAGGACGTCGAGTCCGAAGGCGTCCGCGTACTTGCGGCCCAGCTGGAAGATGTGGCCGATCTCGATGCCGCGCGCGGTCTCGAGGACACCGCGTCCGTCCGGCGACGGATCGCCGGCGCGCACCTCGGCGGCCTCGATCACACCGTCCGGGGTGAAGTCGCGGCCGGCCACGAGGCCGACGACATGCTTGCCGTCCTCGTCGGCGCCGGTGATCCACGACGTACCGGTCACCACGCGCGGGTCGGCCAGATAGGTGAAGCCGGACTCCTGCACGCCCTTCGGGCCGATGTAGCCGCGCACCAGCCCCGGGTTGGCGGCGAAGTCGGCGTCGGTGAGCAGTTCCACGTCGCCGGGCTCGACGGCGGCTTCCAGGCGCTTGAAGTCCACCTCGCGGTCGCCGGGCACGGCGATCGCGGTGATCTCCCACTCCTCGCCGGGCTTGCGGATCTTGACCATCACGTTCTTGAGGGTGTCGGCGGCGGTGTACTCGCCGTCGAGGGCCCCGTTGGCCCAGTCGACCAGCGTGTCGATGGTGGGGGTGTCACCGGTCTCGTGCACCGTCGGCGCGGGCAGTCCGTCGATCGGGAGCGCGGCCGGTACCGGCGTCACGACGGCTTCGACGTTCGCGGCGTAGCCGGACTCGGTGCTGCGGACGAAGGTGTCCTCGCCCACCTCGCACTCGGCGAGGAACTCTTCGGAGGCGCTGCCGCCCATGGCGCCGGAGGTGGCGGCCACGATCACGTACTTGACGCCGAGGCGGTCGAAGATCCGCTGGTAGGCATCGCGATGCAGCTGGTAGGCGTGCTCCAGGCCGGCGTCGTCGACGTCGAACGAGTACGAGTCCTTCATCACGAACTCGCGGCCGCGGAGAAGGCCCGCGCGGGGACGTTCCTCGTCGCGGTACTTGGTCTGGATCTGGTACAGGATCACCGGCAGATCCTTGTACGAGCTGTACTCGCCCTTCACGAGCTGGGTGAACAGCTCTTCGTGGGTCGGGCCGAGCAGCATGTCGTTGCCCTTGCGGTCCTGCAGGCGGAACAGGTTGTCGCCGTACTCGGTCCAGCGGCCGGAGGTCTCGTACGGATCGCGCGGCAGCAGCGCGGGCAGCAGGATCTCCTGGCCGCCCATCGCGTCCATCTCCTGGCGGACGATGTTCTCCAGGTTGCGGTACACCTTCAGACCCAGCGGCAGCCAGCTGTAGATGCCGGGGGCGGCACGCCGGATGTAACCGGCGCGGACCAGCAGCTTATGGCTGGGCACCTCGGCATCGGCGGGGTCGTCGCGCAGGGTGCGCAGGAACAGGGAGGACATACGCGTGATCACAGGTGGTCAGAGTAGTCGCCGCCCCTCCTCGCTACGGTGTTCGGGTGCGTGTGATCCTTCCCCCCTCCGAAACCAAGTCCGACGGCGGTGCCGGCGTACCCCTCGACCTGGAGAAACTGTCCCTCCCTGAGCTGGCCGCGACGCGGCGCCGGGTGGCCGACGCCCTCGTCGCGTTGGCCGACGATCTGGACGCGTCGCAGCGCGCCCTGGGCCTGGGCAAGTCGCAGCTGGCCGAAGTCGATCGCAACGCCGAACTGTTCGTCTCGCCGACCCGCCCGGCCATCACGCGGTACACCGGGGTGCTCTACGACGCCCTCGACTATCGCGGCATGACCCGCGCGAGCAAGGCCAAGGCCGCCGACCGGCTGATGATCGCTTCGGCACTGTTCGGGGTGGTCGCGGCCACCGATGAGATTCCGGCCTATCGCCTCTCCGGCGGCTCCAAGCTGCCCGGCTTCGGCACCCTCGCGGCGGTGTGGAAACCGGTGCTCTCCCCCGCACTCGAAGCGCTCGACGACTTCGTGGTGGACCTGCGTTCGGGCGCCTACCTGTCGCTGGGCCCGGTGCGCGGCGCCGTCACCGCCACCGTCGTCACCGAGGCGGCCGACGGTTCACGCAGCGTGGTGAGCCACTTCAACAAGCACTACAAGGGCCTGATCGCCCGCGATCTGGTCAGCACCCGCGCCCAGGTCGCCGACATCGGCAAGCTCGCCGCCGTCCTGTCGTCGGCCGGGCACCGGGTGGAGATCACCTCGCCCACCGAGATCACCGTCATCACCGACTGACCGCCCGCACGCACGGCCGCCCACACGCACTGACCTGCCGCCCTCACTGCTGGGGGAAGAACCACTCCTGCGCCGGCGCGGCGTCGGCCTCGTCCTCGGACTCCTGCTCATCGCGGGCCGCGCCGTAGCGCTGCTCGGAGATCTGCACGTTCTGCGCGCGGACGCGGCCGTAGCCGTAGGCGCCCGCCATCCCGACCACGCCGGTGGCCAGGCCGATGAGAGTGCCGACACTGCCCGACTCGCCGCCGGCGTCGGCCGAGATCCGATAGATCCAGCCGTTCAACGCGATCACGGCGAGCGCGCCGAAGGTCAGCGGCCAGATGTAGACGGTCCAGACGTTCTGCGCGGCGGGCTCGATGTGGTGGGCGCGCCGGTAGAGCTGCCACCCGGTCATCGCGACCACTGCGACGCCCACCAGCACGGCGGTCACCACAGGCGACACCCACCACGCGGCGACGGCCGCGACCAGCAGGATCAGGCCCGAGACGACGCCGACGACGCGGCCGATCATGCGTCCTCCCCCGGCTGCGGCGCGACGGACGAGGCGTCGAAGGCGGCGGTCGGTCCGATGACGACGATCGCCGGCGGCACCAGCTTCTCGGCGACGGCGGTGGCCGCCGCGTTGGCCAGGTCGGTGCGGATCAACCGCTGATCCGGGCGCGATGCGTTCTCGATCAGCGCGACCGGGGTGTCGGCGGCCTTGCCGCCGTGCAGCAGCGCACCGGCGAAGGCGTCCAGGCGCTGCACCGCCATCATCAGCACCAGGGTGCCGCGCAGCTTGGCGAGCGCCGACCAGTCGGTCAGCGAGTCGGGATGGTCGGGGGCGACGTGCCCGGAGACGATCACCACCTCGTGCGTCATGCCGCGGTGGGTCACCGGGATCCCGGCGAGTGCGGGCGCGGAGATCGGCGAAGTGATGCCCGGTACCACCGTCACCGGCACGCCGGCCTCGACGCAGGCTTCGAGTTCCTCGAAACCGCGGCCGAAGACGTACGGGTCGCCGCCCTTGAGGCGCACCACGAACTTTCCGGCGCGCGCCCGGTCGACGAGGAGCTCGTTGATCTTCTCCTGCCGGATGGCCCGCCCGTACGGCACCTTCGCGGCGTCGATCACCTCCACCTGCGGTCCCAGCTCGTCGAGCAGGGCGCCGGGCGCGAGGCGGTCGGCCACCACCACGTCGGCTTGAGCCAGTAGTCGACGACCGCGGACGGTGATGAGTTCCGGGTCGCCGGGGCCGCCGCCGACCAGGGCCACGCCCGCCGCGTGCGGCGCGGCCGCAGCGACGCTGAGTCCGGTGCCCTCGGCGAGGGCCACCCCGATCGCCGCCCGCGTGGCCGCGCTGCGGCGGTGGTCGCCGCCGGCCAGCACGGCGTACTGCAGGCCGTCGTACCGACCGGAGGCCGGGGTCACGGCGGTGCCCTGCCGGGCATCGTCGGCCCGGACGCAGAAGATGCGCTGCGCGGTGGCCTCGGCGCCCACCGCGGCGTTGACCGCCGGATCATCGGTGCAGGCCAGCACGTACCACGCATCGGCCAGTTCGCCCCGGGTCAGATCGCCGTCGGCCCACGCCCGCCGATGCACGGTGACGGCCGGCTCGGCCTCCACGGTGGGGCGCGGATCGATGGCGATCACGTGCACGTCGGCACCGGCGGCGATCAGATTCGGCAACCGCCGCTGCGCGACGGAACCGCCGCCGACCACCACTACCTTGCGTCCCCGCAGGTCCAAGCCCACGAGATAATGTCCTTCGCCCATGTGCAGAATCCTACTGTCGGGCGATCGCACCCCGGTCCCTGCGCCGGTCGAAGGGGCGACTCAGGCGGTACGTGCGCGCTCGCGGGCCAGAGCACGATCGCGGGCGGCCTCGAACTTGCCGACCTTCACGTTCATCTCCTCGAGGAACTCGGCGAGCTTCTCGCGGTACATGTCGCCGAGCGGGCCGAAGTCGTTGCGCTCGAAGATCCGCCACTTGCGCAGCACCGGCATGATGACCTCCTCCATGTGCTGCGGCAGGTCGTAGATGCCGCCCTTGGCGATGAGGACCGCATTGCGGCGGAAGTTGGGCATGGTGGCGCCCGGCATCTGGAAGTTCGAGACGATGCCGTAGATCGCGGCCATCGCCTCGTCCGGCACCAGGTCGAGGGCCCCGGCCACGATGTTGCGGTAGAAGAGCATGTGCAGGTTCTCGTCGGCGGCCACGCGCTGCAACATCCGGTCGGCGATCGGGTCGCCGCAGGCCTTACCCGTGTTGCGGTGGCTGACGCGGGTGGCGAGCTCCTGGAACGACACGTAGGTGACGGCGAAGAGCATGTCGTAGCTGTGGTCGCGCTGGCCGTCGTCGTTCGGCAGCGGGTTGAAGCCGCCGGTCATGTGCTGCATGCGGATCTCTTCGAGTTCCACCGGATCCACCCCGCGGGTCACCACGAGGTAGTCGCGCATCACGATGGAGTGCCGCATCTCCTCGGCGGTCCACCGCCCCACCCAGAAGCCCCAGGCGTCGTCGAGGCTGAAGTTGTCGGCGATCACCCGGTGGTACGACGGCAGGTTGTCCTCGGTCAGCAGGTTGGTGATCATCGCGGCCTTGGCGGTCTCCGACAGCTGCGACTGCTCCGGATCCCAGTCGACACCGCCGAGCATGGCGAAGTTGCGGCCGTCGTCCCACGGCACGTAGTCGTGCGGATGCCAGTCGCGGGTCATCGTCATGTGGCGTTCCACTTCCGTCTCGCAGACCGGAAGGAGTTCCCGCAGCAGATCCGAGCCGCTCATGTTCTTCGTCATCAACGTGGTCATGGCTTCCATCGTGTCCCGTGCCCTCGCGGGTTCCCACCGCCCAAAGACCCGATCCACCCGGGCCTGACGTCGCTTCGGGTCCCGGGACCTGCGGTAGATTCAAGGCATGTCTCCCTCGACGAATCCCGCGACACCCGCCGCTGACGGCGCGCCGGTGCGCGTCTTCCTGGTCGACGATCACGAGCTGGTCCGGCGCGGTCTGCGCGACCTCCTCGGCACCGCCGGGGACCTGGAGATCGTCGGCGAAGCCGCGACCGTGGCCGAAGCGCTCACCGGCATCGACGCCACCTCGCCGGACGTCGCGGTCCTCGACGTCCGACTCCCCGACGGCAACGGCGTGGAGCTGTGTCGGGAGATCCGGTCCCGCAACCGCAACGTCCGGGCCCTGATGCTCACCAGTTACGCCGACGACGACGCCCTGCTCGCCGCCGTGATGGCCGGCGCCTCCGGCTTCGTGCTCAAGCAGATCCTGGGCCACAACCTGATCAACGCGGTGCGGACCATCGGACACGGCGGCTCGCTGCTCGACGACCGGAGCACCGCCGCCCTGCTGGCCCGCCTGCGCGACGACAAGAAAGACGAAGTCGATCCGCTGGCCGAGCTCACCGGGCAGGAACGCGAAGTGTTCAAGCTGATCGGCGAAGGCCTCACGAATCGGCAGATCGCCGAACGAATGTTCTTGGCGGAGAAGACGATCAAGAACTACGTCTCGCACATCCTGGCCAAACTCGACATGCAGCGCCGGACCCAGGTCGCGGTGATGGCCACCAAACTCGGCGAGCGCGGCAGATGAGCGCGCCCGCGCCGGACCGCCCGGACTTCCCCGAGGGCTACGGGCTTCCGGAGAGCACCGACGGACTGCTCTCGTGGTCCGCTGTCGAGCCCAAACTCGTTGCGGCCAAACACTATTGGCTCGCCAGCGTGCGACCGGACGGCCGCCCGCACAGCGTCCCGCGCTGGGGCGTGTGGGTGGACGGCCGCTTCTACTACGACGGCGCCCCGACCACGCGGCACACGCGCAACACCGAGGCCAACCCGCACGTCACCCTGACGCTGGAGAGCGGCACCGACGTGGTGATCGTGGAGGGAACCTCGACCGCCACCCGCGCCGCCCCGGAGACGCTCGGCGCGCGCCTGGCCGAGGCCTTCGTGAAGTATCACGGCGACGACTACGCCCCCGCCGCGGACGCCTGGTCCGGTGAGGACGGTGGCGGGCTGCGCCAGATCGTGCCCGAGCGAGCCCTCGCCTGGACGTCGTTTCCCACCGACTGCACGCGCTTCCGTTTCTGACCCTCAGGCGGGCCGCAGCGGTACTTCCCAGATGAGCGTGGTGCCGCCGCCCGGGCGGGATTCGACGGTGAAGTTGCCGTCGCACTCGTCAGCGCGCCGGGTCAGATTGTCCAGGCCGCGATAGGCCGCGTCCGTCGGAATGCCCGTGCCGTTGTCGGAGATCTCCACCGTCAGCACGTCGTCGGCGACGATGCGCACCGCGATCCGATCGCCGCCGGAGTGGCGCAGCGCGTTGGACAGTCCTTCGCGGAGCACCGCCTCGATGTGCGGGGCCAGGATGTCGGGTACCAGGGTGTCGACCGGTCCGACGAAGGCGACGCTGGGGACGATCGGCGCGTGCCGCGCCAGCTCGGCGACGACGTCGAGCACCTTGCGCCGCAGCGTGATCTCGCTGCCGCTGCGGTGCGCCGACTGCAGATCGAAGATCGACGTGCGGATCTGCCCGATGGTGGTGTCCAGATCGTCGATCACCTGGGTCAGTCGAGACTCCACCTGCTCCGGCGCGGCCTGCATGGTCTGCAGCGACATGCCGATCGCGAACAGTCGTTGGATCACATGGTCGTGCAGGTCCCGAGCGATGCGGTGCCGATCGGACAGCATCTCCATATCGCGCACGATCTGCTGTTGGTCGGCGTAGGCGACGGCGAGCGCCGCGACCCGCGCCACCCCGGTGAGACCGGCGACCTCCTCCGGTTCCCACGCGGGCCGGTTCGCATGCGTCAGGACGATGGCCCCGAAGTCCCCGGGCGCGCGCTGCATGGGTTGCGCGGTCTTCCACCGCGCCCGTCCCCGCATCCAGTCGGCTCCGTCCCCGTCGGCCTCACTCACACTGAACGCCAGACCGGGCCACGTGATGCCGGCCGGATCCACGGGCGCACCGGTGTGCCCGTGCAACTGCAGCGCCCCCGTGTCGGAGGTGACGATGAAGACGTCGACGGCGCCGGTGAGGGCGGCCACGTCCGCGCACAGGCCGTTCAGCGTGTCGGTCAGTGCGATACCGGCCATCGGTTCGGAACCGCGGTGCGCCAGGATCTCCATCCAGCGTCGGCGCGTGAGCTGCCGCTCATACAGGCGGGCGTTATCGACGGCGAT
Organism: Gordonia alkaliphila; assembly: GCF_039542465.1. Lineage (NCBI taxonomy): Bacteria > Bacillati > Actinomycetota > Actinomycetes > Mycobacteriales > Gordoniaceae > Gordonia > Gordonia alkaliphila. The sequence continues at coordinate 330,752 of NZ_BAABIE010000002.1, forward strand.
GCCGACCGCGACGGCGAGCACCGACACGATGTGCTCATCCTGCTCGGTGAAGCCCGCGCCGGTCAGCTTCTCGGTGAGGTAGATGCTGCCGAACAGTTCACCGCGCACAATGATCGGCGCACCGAGGAAGGAGTCCATCGGCGGATGGTTCGGCGGGAACCCGATCGAGGCGGGGTGCCGACCCAGGTGGTCGATGCGCAGCACCTCGGGGTGGTCGAGCAGTTCGCCGAGCACACCGTGCCCCCGCGGCAGGCGGCCCATGCGCTTGCGCACCTCGGGCGCGATGCCGGTGTAGACGAAGGCCTGCAAACCGCGTTCCGGGCCGCGGACGCCGAGCGCGCAGTACTGCGCGTCGAGCACGGAGGCAGCGACCTGGGTGATGCGTTGCAGCACTTCGGCCAGGTCCAGCCCCTGCCCGACGAGTAGGACGGCTTCGAGGAGCTCCCCGAGCACCTTCGGATCGGTCTGCTGCGCGGTCAGCGCATCGAGCGCCGCTCGCAGCGTCGCCGAACTGTCCTGGTCGAAGGCACGACCTGCTTCGAACAGCTGGGCGGTGAGGTCTGCGTAGTCAGGCATGTCGCGTCACCTCCCGCCCGCTGGATCAGTCCGTCTGTTCCGGTGCCGCGTGCCGCCCGCCCCGACCGGTCAGCTCGAGGCTGCGGTTGGTCCAGTCCCACATCTGGCGGAAGAGCGCCGGATTGTCGTTGAGCTTCTGGCCGTACGACGGGATCATCTCGGTGAGCTTGCCCTGCCAGCCGTCGAACCGGTCGCCGAAGCACTGCTGCAGCACCGAGATCATCGCCGGCACGGCGGTCGACGCGCCCGGGGAGGCGCCGAGCAGGCCGGCGATGGTGCCGTCGCCCGCAGCCACCACCGCGGTACCGAACTCCAGGTTGCCCTTGGCGCCCTGGCCGCGGATCACCTGGACGCGCTGGCCGGCGGTGATCATCTCCCAGTCGCCGCCGGTGGCCTCCGGCACGAACTCGGACAGCGTCTTGACGCGGTCGGCCGGGCTGGCGGCCAGCTCACCGATCAGGTACTTGAGCAGGCCGAACTCCTTCGGCGCGATCGACATCATCGGCAGCAGGTTGCCCGGCTTCACCGACTTCGGCAGGTCCATGATGCCGCCGGTCTTGAGGAACTTGGGCGACCAGCCGGCGTACGGGCCGAACAGCAGACCCTTCTGATGGTTGATCACGCGGGTGTCCAGGTGCGGCACCGACATCGGCGGCGCACCGACGGCGGCCTGGCCGTAGACCTTGGCCGAGTGCTCGGCGATGAGATCGGGGTTGGTGCAGCGGAAGAACTCGCCGCTGACCGGGAACCCGCCGAAGCCCTTGGCCTCGGGGATGCCCGACTTCTGCAGCAGATGCAGCGCACCGCCGCCGGCGCCGACGAAGACGAACTTGGCTTCGACGCGGAAGGTCTCACCGCTGCGGGTGTTGCGGACCTTGATGACCCAGCTGCCGTCGCTCTGCTGCGTCAGGTTCCGGACGTCGTGCCCGAAGTACAGGGACGCGTCGCGGCCGACGAAGTTGAGCAGCTGCTGCGTCAGCGCGCCGAAGTCGACGTCGGTGCCCTCGGTGTACCAGTTGAGGGCGACTGGGTCGGAGTAGTCGCGGCCCTTGCCCATCAGCGGCAGGCGATCGGCGAAGGTCGCCTCGTCGGTGATGTACTCCATGCCCTCGAACAGCGTGTGACCGGCCAGGGCGGCGTGGCGCTTGCCCAGGTAGTCGACGCCGCCGTCACCGTGCGCGAAGGCCACGTGCGGGATGGGGTTGATGAACTCGTCCGGCGCACCGAGCACGCCGTTGTCGACGCCGTGCGCCCAGAACTGGCGCGACTGCTGGAACTGCTCGTTGATGTTGAGTGCCTTGGTGATGTCGATCTGACCGTCGGCGCCCATCGGCGTGTAGTTCAGCTCGCACAGCGCCGAGTGACCGGTGCCGGCGTTGTTCCACGGATCGCTGCTCTCGGCGGCGGCCGCATCCAGGCGCTCGAAGAGGCTGATGGACCAGCTCGGCTCCAACTGGCGCAGCAGGGCCCCGAGCGTCGCGCTCATGATGCCCGCTCCGACCAGCGCTACGTCTGTTCTGATCACCTTCTGCGCCACGAAATGCTCACTTCCTCCACCGCCCGACCGCTTCGTCCGGGTTCGCTCCTCGATATTGTCCACCATGGGCGTCTTTCCACCCGAATCGGTAGCGCAATTGTGGGATGCATGACACGCCGAACGACCCTGGCGCGCGCACGTAACTACTGTGTAGGCCGTGAGCATTACCGATTCCTCCCGCACCGAGCGGCCCGCGCATCATTGGCGCCCCGACCAGTTCCTGGACACCTACGAGATGCTGACCCTGCCCCTCGGGCCGGATCCCGACGGCGAAGACCCGATCAGCGCGACGCTGGTCCGTCGGGTCGACGCCGCCCCCGCCCGGAACGGCGCGGTGCTGTACGTGCACGGCTTCACCGACTACTTCTTCCAGACCGCGCTCGCCGAGTTCTTCGCCGACCGCGGTTACGCCTTCTACGCGCTGGATCTGCGCAAGTGCGGGCGCTCGTGGACCGCGCACCACACGCCGCACTACGTCTCCGACCTCGCGATCTACGACGAGGAGCTCAACGCCTCGCTGGACATCGTCACCGGGGACCTCGCCGAGACGGGCGGCGCCGACCGGGTGGTCGTCGTCGGCCATTCCACCGGCGGACTGGTGACCCCGCTGTGGCTGGACCGGCTGCGTCGCACCGACCCAGCCCGGCATGCGCAGGTCAGCGGCCTGCTTCTCAACAGTCCATGGCTCGATCTGCAAGGCGAGGCGGTACTGCGCACCGGTGCCGCCGCCCGCGCTTTGGCGGCCGTGGGTCGCCTGCGCGGCACCGCCCCGCTGCCCCGTGATCTGTCCGCCTCCTACGGCGAGAGCCTGCACGAGTCGGCCCACGGCGAATGGTCCTACGACCTCGAACGCAAGCCGCTGGGCGGGTTCGGCCCCCGCTTCGGCTGGCTCAGTGCGATCCGCAAGGGTCACCTCGCCGTCCACGCCGGCCTCGACGTCGGCGTCCCGGTGCTGTCGCTGCGGTCGGACAAGACCCGCTTCCGGAAGAACTACGACGTCGCCGTCGATACCGCCGACTGCGTGCTCGACGTGAACCACATCGCTCGCTGGTCGCCGTTCCTGGGCCGCCACGTGCTGTCGGTGGCGATCGAAGACGCCCGGCACGACGTGTTCCTGTCCCTGCGGGATCCGCGCGAGCATGCCTACGCCGTGGTCGGCGATTGGCTGGCCGCCCACGTCGACCGGCCCGCCCAGATCGACCGCACCGCCGACGTGGAGGCGGCCCGATGAGCGCACCGCAGCTGGTCGACCTCGCGATCATCGGTTCCGGCAGCGGCAACTCGCTGCCCGACGACCGGTTCGCGCAGACCTCCATCGCGATCTTCGAGGAGAGCATCTACGGCGGGACCTGCCTGAACGTGGGCTGTATCCCGACCAAGATGTTCGTCTACGCTGCCGACGTCGCCGAAGCGATCGCCGGCGCCGGCACCTACAACCTCGACACCGCACCCGCCACCGTCCGGTGGCCCGACATCGTCGACCGCGTGTTCGGACGCATCGACCCGATCTCCGCGGGCGGCAAGCGCTACCGCATCGAGGACTGCGACAACATCACCGTCTACTCCTCGCACGTGGTCTTCGACGGCCGCGACGCCGAGGCCGGTCGGTACCGCCTGGTCACCGCGGACGGCGACGTGGTGCTGGCCACCGAGGTGGTCATCGCCGCCGGCGCCCGCCCGCAGATCCCGGACGTGATCGCCGAGTCGGGGGTGCGCTACTACACCAACGACGACGTGATGCGGCTGCCGGAACTGCCCGGCACCATGGCGATCCTGGGCAGCGGCTACATCGCGAGCGAGTTCGCCCACGTCTTCGCCGGTCTCGGCACGCAGGTGTCGACCATCGCGCGCGGACCGCGACTCCTGCGCAAGCTCGACACCGAGCTGAGCACCCGGTTCACCGAGGTCGTCAGCGAGCAGTGGGACGTCCGGCTCAACACCGACATCGCCGCCGCCTCCTCGCTGCCCGGCGGCGGCGTGCGCCTGGTCTGCAAGGACGGCTCACATCTCGACGTCGACGTCCTGCTGGTGGCCACCGGCCGCACGCCCAACGGCGACCGGCTGGCCCTGGACACCATCGGCCTGGAACTGACCGACGACGGCCGGGTGTCGACCGACGAACACGGCCGCACCGCCGCGCGGGGCGTCTGGGCGCTGGGCGACGTGTCGTCGCCGTATCAGCTCAAGCACGTCGCCAATCAGGAACAGCGCGTGGTGCAGGCCAATCTGCTCAAGGGCTGGGACGGCGAGAACCTGGATACCTTCGCGCACCAGTACGTGCCCGCCGCCGTCTTCACCCGCCCCCAGGTGGCCACGGTCGGTCTCACCCAGGATCAGGCGGTCGCCGCCGGATACGACATCACGGTGAAGGTGCAGGCCTACGGCGACGTCGCCTACGGCTGGGCGATGGAAGACACCGTCGGCTTCTGCAAGGTGATCGCCGACCGCAACACCGGGCTGCTGCTCGGGGTGCACATCCTGGGCGCGCAGGCGTCGTCGATCATTCAGCCTGCCATTCAGGCGATGTCCTTCGGGCTGGGCGCGGCGGACATGGCCCGGGGCCAGTACTGGATCCATCCGGCGCTGCCCGAGGTCCTGGAGAACGCCCTCCTCGGACTCGAACTGGACTGACCGTCAGCCCCGGCTGACCGTCAGAATTGGGCCGACCGCAGCGCGATCTCGCTGGCCACCGCCTCCGGGGCGCGCTGCGGCACCCAATGATCGACGCCGGCCAGTTCCGAGAATCGGAAGTCGGAGTAGACGAAACGGCCGCTCATCTCGGCCTGCTCCCGGCCCAGCGCGGCGTCGGCGTCGCTCCACAGCATGGTGGTGGGCACGTCCACCGGCGGGCAGGCCAGCGTCTTCGCGATGTCGCCGGTGAAGTTGGCGCGATACCAGTTCAGCGGTCCGCGCAGCCCGTCCGGGGCCAGGATCGGGCCCAGTTCGTCGGCGTGCACACCCGCGCGCCGCAGCATCACGCCGTTGCGCGCGGACAGCACCGCCTCGGCGCCGTCGGCCACGAAGTTCTTGATGTAGGCCGAGCGGGTGCGCTGATCGTCGCCCTCGGCGAGCGCCGCGGCCATCGCCGACGGATGCCCGGTGCTGATCGCCACCAGACCGGTGAAGTGCTCGGGATGTTTGGCGGCCAGATGCCAGGCGACGATGCCGCCCCAGTCGTGTCCGACGAGCATCGAGTAGGCGATGTTCAGGTGTCCGAGGACCCCGAGCACGTCGTCGACCAGCTTGTCCAAGCGATAGTCCTCGACCGCCTCCGGTCGGGCGCCCGGGCTGTAACCGCGCTGGTCGATGGTCAGGGTGCGCAGCCCGGCGTCGTGCACGCGCGGCAGCACCGCGTCGTAGCAACTCGAGTTCACCGGAAAGCCGTGGAGCAGCACCACCCACGGGCCCCGGGGCGGGCCGCTGCGGTGTACGTCGAAAACCAGTCCGTCGTGCTCTACCTTCAGATGTTCCGATTCCACGACAGCCAGCTTAGGGGGTCACCGATATCATCAGCCTCGTTCACGCCGAAGCAGGAGGAAAGTAGATGACCGGTCCGGTGCCCGGCCGCGCCTTCGCCGGCTACGACGTGCAGTCCGAGCTCGGCCGAGGCGGCATGGGGAGAGTGTTCCTCGTGGTCAACCCGCACCTCGGCCGCCGCGAGGCCCTCAAGGTGCTCAACCTCGATGCCGACGGCGACTTCGCCGCCCGGTTCGCCGCGGAGGCCCGCACCGTCGCCTCGCTCGACCATCCCGGCATCGTCACCGTCTACCACCACGGCATCACCGACGACCGCCCCTGGTTCACCATGCAGTACCTGCAGGGCCGCGACCTGTCCGGCATCGGCCGCCTCCCGGTGCCGCAGGTGGCCGAGATCGCCCGGCAGGCCGGCGAAGCCCTCGACTACGCGCACGCCCGCGGCGTGGTGCACCGCGACGTCAAGCCGGGCAACCTGATGGTGACGCGCCGCCCCGACGGCGAGATCGATCGGGTCACCGTCCTCGACTTCGGCATCGCCCGACTCGCCGGGGCGACGTCGCTGACCGCGGCCGGCTCGTTCGTCGGCACCCTCGCCTACGCGGCCCCGGAGACCGCGGGCCCGCACGGCAGCGGTCCGGCCGCCGACCAGTACTCGCTGGCATGCACCGCCTACGAGTTGCTCACCGGGCGCCCGCCGTACGCCGGCCAGTCCCCCGCGGCCCTGTTGCACGCCCACCTGCACGGGGAACCGCCGTCGATCAGCGCCGCCGACCCCGCCCTCGCCTACCTCGACGAGGTCTTCGCCCGCGCGCTGGCGAAGGATCCGGCCCAGCGGTATCCGTCGTGCCGCGAGTTCGCCGCCGCCCTGGCCGGGCACGGACCGCCGACGCGGCGGCACACGCGCGTCGGGCCGGTCCCCGGCCTCACCGAGCCGCCGCTCCCGCCGGCGCCGCCGGCGGCCTCGTCCCGTCGTTCCACCGCGACGCTGGCGCTGTCGGCGCTCACCATCGTGATCGGACTCGGGGTCATCATCGCCGCGATCGTGCTGGCCACGCGCGACGACGGCGGCGACCCGCCCGCCGCCGCGACCAGTACCGTGCGCGTCACGCCCAGCACCAGCGCGGCGCCCAGCGAGGTCTGGGGTCTGGTGGTGAGTCCGGAGGGCCGGGTCGTCCGGTTCAAGAACTACGACAGCACCTCGGCACTGCTGGCGGCGGCGGCCACCCACGGCTACGACGATTCCTGGGGCCACGTCACCTTCACGTCCGGCTGCGCGGCCGTCGCGCACGCCACCGGGACCTCGGCCACCGATTTCGGCTACTACGCCGCCGCAGGCGAGACCCGGGCGCAGGCATCGCAGTCGGCGGTGACCCGGTCCGAGCAGGCCACCGGCCGCACCAGCGCCGCCGTCTCCACCCTCTGCGTCGGCGACGAACTCTCCTAGAGCCTGCGGGCCACCTCGCGGGCGGCACCGCGACCGGCCCGATTGGCACCGACTGTGGAGGCCGACGGGCCGAAACCGATGAGGTGCACGCGCGGCTCGTCGCGCACGCGCGTGCCGTCGACCGCGATGCCGCCGAGTTCGTTGCGCAACCCCAGCGGGTCCAGGTGTTTCAGGTCGGCGCGGTAGCCGGTGGCCCACAGCACCGTGTCGAGCGCGGTGAACGAGCCGTCGGCCTCCCGTACGCCGCCGGGTTAGAGTGCGGTGAACATGGGGCGGCGATCCAGCGCTCCGCGACCGGCGGCGTCGATCGCGTACGGCGTCCACAGCAGCCCGGTGTAACTCACCACGCTGGAGACCGGCCGGCCGGCGACGACGTCGGCGGTCACCTTGGCGATGGTCTCCCGCCCCTCCACCTCGGGGCGGAAGTCGCCGTCGAGGAAGACCGGCTCGCGGCGGGTGTACCAGTGCACCGTGGCGACCCGCGAGATCTCCGCCAGTTGCTGCAGCGCCGAGATCCCGCCGCCCACCACGCCCACCTGCTGCCCGGTGAACGCGTCGGCGTCGACGTAGTCCCGCGAGTGCAGCTGGCGACCGAGGAAGCGGTCGTGCCCGGGGTACTCGGGCAGCACCGGATTGTTGAAGGTGCCGGTGGCGTTGATGATCGCGCGCGCCGTCCACGTGCCCGCGGACGTCTCGACCCGGAGATCACCGTCGTGATCGTCGTCGACGCGGCGCACCGCGGTGACCGTGACCGGCCGCCGGATCGGTAGCTCGCTGTGGGCTTCGAAGTCGGCGAAGTAGCGGGGCACCGCATCCCGGCTGGACTCGCACGGGTCGATCGGCGGTTTCGGGAAGTCCGGCAGATCGAAGATGCCGTTCACCGTCGACATCCGCAGACTCTCCCACCGGTGCCGCCACGCCCCGCCGGGACCGCTGCCGGCGTCGAGGATCACGAACGTCGGCTCGCCGGTACCGGTGCCGACGGGAACGAACCCGCGTCGGGCGAGATGGAAACCCGCCGACAGCCCGGCCTGTCCGGCCCCGATGACGACGACATCGACCTTCACCGCGGCGCGCACCTCACGCGTCGGGCAGGGTGAGGATCTCCGAGCCGGTGTCGGTGACGACCAGGGTGTGCTCGAACTGCGCCGTCCACTTGCGGTCGGTGGTCACCACGGTCCAGTCGTCGTCCCACTGCTCCCAGTCCAGACCGCCCAGATTGATCATCGGCTCGATGGTGAAGACCATGCCCGGCTCGAGGATCGTGTCGACGTCGGGCTGGTCGTAGTGCAGCACGATCATGCCGTTGTGGAACGTCTCACCGATGCCGTGCCCGGTGAAGTCACGCACCACCTGGTAGCCGAAACGATGAGCGTAGGCCTCGATCACGCGGCCCACGACGTTGAGTTCGCGGCCCGGGCGAACCGCCTTGATCGCCCGTTCGGTGGCGATGCGGGTGCGTTCCACCAGGTCCCGGTGCTCGGTGGACACGTCGCCCGCCAAGAAGGTCGCGTTGGTGTCACCGTGCGCGCCGTCGAGGTACGCGGTCACGTCGATGTTCACGATGTCCCCGTCCTCGATCACCGTGGAGTCGGGGATGCCGTGGCAGATCACCTCGTTGAGTGAGGTGCAACACGATTTCGGGAAGCCCTTGTAACCCAGCGTCGACGGGTAGGCGCCGTGGTCGATCAGGTACTCGTGCACGATCCGGTCGAGCGCATCGGTGGTGACGCCGGGGGCCACCGCGCGACCGGCCTCGGCCAACGCGTTCGCCGCGATCTTGCCAGCTACCCGAACCTTTTCGATGGTCTCCGGGGTCTGCACCCACGGCTCACTGCCCTCTTGAACGGTCGCCTTCCAGGCGTACTCGGGACGGGCGATGGCGGAGGGCACCGACAGTGTCGGGGCGACGACTCCGGGCTGCAGAGGGGCACGAACGGTCATGACAACCCATTCTACGGGTCGGTACAAAGGGTAGGTAAGGTAGTCCTAAACCACCGGCTGCTTCATTCCGGCCGCTGGATCTGCCGCCCGCCCAAAGGAATCCCCCGTGCCGTCTGCTCGTCGCCCCCTGCTGGGAATCTTCCTCGCCGTGGTCGTCGCACTCGTTGCAGGCTGTACGACGGCGCCGCTGAACGTCGAGGACCGCTCCGCACCGACCGCCGCGCACCTGAAGGACGGCCCGCAGGTGGTGACCTTGCCGAGCGACGATCCGGTGCCGGTGGAGACCGATCCCGCCTTCGCTCCGCGCGCCGAGCGCATCATCGCCCTCGACCGCAACGGCACCCTCGGCGCCATCGTGTACGCACTCGGCCTGGGCCCGAACCTCGTCGGCCGCGACCGCTCCACCACCTTCCCGTCGGTCCACCACCTGCCGGTGGTGACCGACCCGGGGCACGCGATCAACGTCGAACGCGTGCTAGCGCAGAAGCCCACCATCATCCTCGCCGGCACCGACGCCAACCCGAAGGGCGTGCTCGGCCAGCTACGCGCCACGCAGGCGGACGTGGTGTCCTTCACCGAGGAGCGCAGTGTGGCCGCCACCCCCGCGCTGATCCGCGACGTGGCCGCCGCCCTCGGCGCGGAGGCGGCAGGCGAGAAACTGGTGCGCCGCACGCAGGAGCAGATCGCGACCGCCGAACGGTCGCTGCCCGATCCCACCGGCGATCCCAGCATCGGTTTCCTCTACATCCGGGGCGAGCGCTTGATCCTGCTGGCCGGCCCCGACTCCGGAGCCGACGACCTGATCGAAGCGCTCGGCGGCCGGGACGCGGGTACCGAGGCCGGCCTGACCGCCCCCTTCACCACGGTCAGCTCGGAATCGCTCATGCGCGCCGACCCCGACGTGATCCTGGTGATGACGCAGGGCGCGGACACCGTCGGCGGTATCGACAAGGTGGCCGAACTGCCCGCCATCGCGGGCACCCGCGCCGGCCGCGCCCGCCGCATCATCGCCATGGACGAGACCCAGTTACTGGCCTTCGGTCCGGATACCGGTCTGGTTCTGCAAGCGCTCGGAAAGGCCATCTACCAGTGACCGATACGGCGATCCGCAACCGGCAGCGCGCCCGGCGGCAAGCCGCTCTGCGTGCGCCGACCGGCTGGAGTCGCGCCGCCTGGGTGCTGGCCGCCACCCTGCTTCTGCTGGTCGTCGTCGTCGTGATCTCGGCGGGCACCGGACAGATCCGCATCGCCCCGAGCGAGGTGCTCGGCTCCATCGCCCACCACTGGCATCTGAACATCGGCCCCCTACCCAGCCAGCAGGGCGAGGACGCACTGTGGGTGTCCCGCTTCCCGCGCATCGTGCTGGGCATTCTGGTGGGCGCAGCGCTCGGCGCCGGCGGCTGCCTGCTCCAGGGCATGCTGGCCAACCCGCTCGCCGAGCCGGGCATCATCGGCGTCTCCTCGGGTGCCGCGGTCGGCGCCTGCCTAGTTTTCGTGCTCGGCGGCAGCGACACCAACGGCTGGGCGGTGGCCGGCGCCGCCGCACTGTTCGGCCTGTTCACCACGTTCGCGGTGTACGTCCTGTCGATGCGCGACGGCGGCACCTCGACGGTGATGATCGTCCTCACCGGTATCGCCGTGAACGCCTTCGCGCTCGGCATCATCGCCTACCTGACGTCAATCGCCTCCACCGCGACCCGCGAGCAGATCGTCTTCTGGCAGCTCGGCTCGTTGGCCGGGGCCGTCACCTGGGGACAGGTGCAGGTGGTGGCACCGCTGGTGATCGCCGCGATCGCCGCGTCGATGGTCCTGGTGAACAAGCTCGACCTGCTCGCCCTGGGCGATGTCCAGGCCGCCGCACTCGGCGTGAACGTGGAGCTGGTGCGCCGCCAGGTGATCGTCCTGGTGGCGATCCTGACCGCGGGCGCGGTGGCCTTCACCGGCATCGTGATGTTCGTAGGTCTGATCGTGCCCCACGTGATGCGGCTGCTGGTCGGTCCGCGCCATCGCGTCCTGCTGCCTGCGTCCGTGCTCGGCGGGGCGCTCGCGATCGCCGCCGCCGACCTGGCGGCCCGCACCATGACCGCCGGCGAACTGCCGCTGGGCATGCTGACCTCGCTGATCGGCGGTCCCGTGTTCTTCATCCTGCTGCGTCGTACCTCGAAGGCCGGGTGGTGAGATCGTGTCCGCCACCGGCCTCTCGCTGACCGCCCGCGACATCCACATCGACCTCGGCGGCCGACCCGTCCTGCACGGAGTCACCCTCGCCGCTGCGCCCGCGCAGATCACCGCGCTCGTGGGCCCCAACGGCTGCGGTAAGTCGACGCTGCTGTCGATCCTGTCCGGGGTCCGCACCCCGAAATCGGGTCGTGTGCTGCTGGATCAGCGCGACCTCGCCGACATCCCCACGCGCGAACTGGCGCGCCACCGCGCGCTGGTGACCCAGCTCAATCGGACCGACACCCCGTTCACGGTCCGTGAAGTAGTACAACTCGGGCGCTACCCGTGGCTGCGCAGCCCGGAGGCCGCGCACTCGGAAGAACTGATCGACGCCGCCATCGCGGCGTGCGAGATCGGCGATCTGGTCGACCGACCGTTCCCCCAGCTGTCCGGCGGCCAGCAGGCACGAGTGTCACTGGCGCGTGCGCTGGCGCAGGACACTCCGATCCTGCTGCTCGACGAACCGACCGCCGCGCTCGACATCGGGCACACCGAACATGTGCTCCGGATTCTGCGCGAACGCGCGGCGGCAGGCACCACGGTGGTGCTGATGGTGCACGACCTGTCGTTGGCGGCGGCCTACGCCGACCACGTCGCGGTGATGAAGGGCGGCCGTATCCTGGCCGACGGCACCGTGGACGAGGTGATGACGGCGGAGCTGCTGAGCACCACCTACGATCACCCCGTCACGGTGGCCCGACATCCCGAGTCCGGCGAGCTCATCGTCTCGCCGGACCGGTCTGCGTAGTTCTCAGGCGTTCTTACGCACGAGCGTCAGGGCGTACCCGCCCGCGGCCACCAGGCCCACACCGGCCACCAGGGTGAACCACAGACCGAAACTAGATCCGGCGTCGACTTCCGCCGCCAGGCCCGGCATGGCGTCCTCCAGGTCACCGGCCATGCTCGCGATGTCGATGATGTCGTACAGCGAGATGGCCGCGATGATCACACCGGTGACGATGGAGCCGACTGCCGCCACCATCTTCAGCACCGGTACCTGGGCTGCGGCGAACAGCGCACCGAGCGCCAGACCGGCGGCGATGAGGCCCAGAATCAGCGTGAAGATGCCGTCGTCACCGTCCAGGCCGCTGACCGTCTCGCTCTGGCTCGCGGACTGCCCGAACATGCTGGAGCTGACCGACACCGTGGCCCACGGCAGGAACGCGCAGATGAACGCCAGCAATCCGAAGCCCACCGAAGCCCAGTAGGCGGGTGCCGCGGCTCCCGACATCAGGCCGACACCGGCCGCTCCGCCCGCCGCCGGCATCGGCGACTGGCCGAATGCCTGCGGCTGCCCGAAGCCGGGCTGCTGACCGTAACCCGGCTGCTGCGGCGGCTGCTGGCCGAAACCGGGCTGCTGGGGCGGCTGCTGACCGTAACCGGGCTGCTGGCCATAGCCGGGCTGCGGGGGCGGCTGCTGACCGTAACCCGGCTGCTGACCGTAGCCGGGCTGCGGGGGCGGCTGCTGACCGTAACCGGGCTGCTGCTGACCGTAGCCGGGTTGCTGCTGACCGTGGCCGGGCTGCTGGCCACCAGGCTGCTCTCCCCCGGGCTGCTGTCCCCCGTACGGATTCGGTCCACTCATGCGTGTCGTCCTCTCGTCGACGCACCGGCGGTCGGCCCGTCGGTGTCGTTGCGAAAACAATAACCTGAGAGCCTTCTCAGCGACCGGGAGGCAGCAGCGAGAAGAAGTCGCGCGTCACGTTGACGGCGTTGGTGGAGTCGCCGCCGAGCACGATCAGGGTGGCGAAGGCCAGATCACCGCGGTATCCGGCGAACCAGGCGTGCGACCCGCCGGCCACCTCGGCTTCACCGGTCTTGCCGTACACGGCGCCGACGCCGCCGATCGAGGTCGCGGTGCCTTCGGTGACCACCGCCCGCATCATGGGGCGCAGCGCTGCGTAGACCTCCGGATTCAGCTCCGGACGCGGACCCACCACCTTCGTGTCGCGACCGTTGATCAGCACCGGCACCGGAGCCTTGCCGGTGGCGGCCGTCGCCGCCACGATCGCCATACCCATCGGCGTGGAGAGCACGGTGCCCTGGCCGAAGCCGTCTTCGGCGCGCAGCACCAGATCCGGCTCGATCGGGACCGACCCGGCGGCCGAGTCGATACCGGCGATGTCGTAGTGGGCGCCCAGCCCCATGGCCGCCGCGGCATGCGCCAGGTCCGACGGCCCCATCCGCGCGGCCAAGTCCGCGAAACTGGTGTTGCACGAGTTCGCGAAGGCGCGCTGCAGCGGCACCGGTCCCAGCGAGAAGCCGTTGTAGTTGGGGATCAGACGCGGCCCGATCTGAATTTCGCCGGGGCACGGCACGATCGAGGTGGGCGTCACCATGTCGGCGCTCATCGCCGCCGCGGAGGTGACCATCTTGAACGTCGAACCGGGCGGATAGGTGCCCATGGTGGCCAGCAGTCCTCCGCGGTCGGCAGCTGGGTTCTGCGCGATCGCCAGCAGTTTGCCGGTGGAGGCCTGCAGCACCACCATCATCGCCTGCCGCCCGACGACGTTCACCGCACGCTGCGCGGCGTCCTGCACCGACCGCGACAGCGTCAAGGCGACGGCGGGCGCCGGTACCGCCGGATGGTCTTCCAGTACGTCGGCCACCAGCCCGTTGGGGTTGAGCACCGAGATCCGCCAGCCCGATTCGCCGCCCATGTCGTCGGCGACGCGGGTCCGGACCTGATCGAGCACCGCGGTCGCGAAGCCGGGCGCCCGGTTCACCAGTACCGCCTGATCCTGGGTCACCACTCCCGGGACGGCGAGCTGATCGCGCAGGCGATCGAAGTCGGCACTCGGGATGGTCCCGAGCGGCAGCGGCTCGGCGCTGGCCGTCGCCTTCTCGGCGAGGCCTTGCACGGTGAGCCCCGGAATCAACGGTCCCAGGACGGTGACCAGCCGTGCTGCGGAGTCGACCACCGAACCCTGCGCCGCGGCCTCGCCGGCGTCGAAACTGATCGCGACCACCGTGCCGGTGCCCATCACTTCGCTGCCGTCGGCCTCGTTGACCGCGGCCCGCGGCGGCGCGAACGTCGACAGCGCCAGCCGTTGGTCGGCACCGAGGGCGGGATGCACATCGGTCGACGCCCAGCGCACCGACCAGCCCGCGTCGCTGCGGCTCATGGTCACCGTCGCCGGGTAGGTCCACTCGCGTTTGCCGGGCAGCGTCCACGTGTAGGTCACGTCGACGTCGGCGATGTCCTGGTCCATCCGCACCCGGCCGATGCGCGCGCTCATCCCCTCGGCTTCCAGGCCCGCCCAGGCGGCACTCAGCACCGGCTCCGCACGCCCGGGCGCGGTGGTCCGGGCGGCGGCCGCGGCGAAGTCCTGGGCGGCGAAATCGCGCAGGAAGTCCTGCGCGATGCGGCGCGGGCCGTCGTCCTCGGAGCTGCAGGCGACGAGAGCGCCGACCAGCGCCAGGATGAGCGCGACCGCAACGGTCCGCAGTTTCAGATGAGCCATCGCCGCTGATCTTAGGTTGCGTCGTCGGTGGTCAGTCGATCAGGACGGTGGCGAACGTGCCGACCTGCCGGAAACCGACGCGGCGATAGGTTTCGCGGGCGACGGTGTTGAACCCGTTCACGTAGAGGCTCGCGATGCGGCCCTGCCGGGCGATCGCGGCGGCCACCGCTGCGGTTCCCGCGACGCCGTGCCCGCGGCCGCGGAACTCGGGGTCCACCCACACGCCCTGAATCTGGCCGACGCGGCGCGACAGCGCGCCGATCTCGGCTTTGAAGACCACTCGCGGTCCGTCGAACCGGGCGAAGACCCGGCGTGCGGCGATCAGCGACGCCAACCGTCGACGATACGAGCGACCGCCGTCGCCGGCGCAGGGATCCACGCCCACCTCGCTGATGAACATCGCGACGGCGGCCGGAAAGTAGACGTCCAGGTCCGCCGCGGTGACCAGCCGGAGCTCACGATCGACCGGGACGTCCGGATAACCGTCCAGCGCGAGCAGTGGCTGGTCGGCGCGGATCTCCCGCGGCTGCGGCCAGTGCGCGGCCAGCCGCTCCCACAGCGGCAGCGCCAGGTGATCGGGACCCACCACGGAGGTGCAGACCCGCGCCCCAGCGAGGGCCCGCTCGGCGAAATGATCGAGGTCGGCGGCAGTCCCGGACAACGGAATCAGATTGGCACCGGCGAAACACAGCGACGACTCCGGGCAGTCGGCGGTCCACAGCTGGCCGCCGAGGAACCGCGGCGACAGTCCGTAGGCTTCCACGCGCGCGGCCACCATGACCGAGGACACCGGGTCGACGGCCAATGCGCGACTCACCGCGGCGGCATCGCGAGACCCGAGCGGCCGATCACGCAGTAGTCCCAGCACGACCCTCTCCTCTACCGGTTCCTACCGAACCCCCGAGCGTGTGTCAGCTGATCGTCACCACCGGGGATCCCTCCCCAGTCTCCCCCGTCTCGGCGGCGATGCGCATCGCTTCTTCGATCAAGGTCTCCACGATCTTGGCTTCGGGGACCGTCTTGATCACTTCGCCCTTGACGAAGATCTGGCCCTTACCGTTGCCCGAGGCCACACCGAGGTCGGCTTCACGTGCTTCGCCCGGTCCGTTCACCACGCACCCCATCACGGCCACGCGCAGCGGGACCTCCAGGCCCTCGAGCCCGGCGGTCACTTCGTTGGCCAGCTTGTAGACGTCGACCTGTGCGCGGCCGCACGACGGGCACGACACGATCTCCAGCTTGCGCGGACGCAGGTTCAGCGACTGCAGGATCGCGTCGCCCACCTTGATCTCCTCCACCGGCGGCGCCGACAGGGACACGCGGATGGTGTCGCCGATCCCCTCGGCCAGCAGCGAGCCGAAGGCGACGGCCGACTTGATGGTGCCCTGGAAGGCCGGTCCGGCCTCGGTGACGCCCAGGTGCAGCGGGTAGTCGCACTGCGCGGCCAACTGGCGGTAGGCCTCCACCATGATCACCGGGTCGTTGTGCTTCACCGAGATCTTCAGGTCCTCGTAGCCGTGCTCGGCGAACAGGCCCGCTTCCCACAGCGCCGACTCGACGAGCGCCTCCGGGGTCGCCTTGCCGTACTTGGCCATCAGGCGCGGATCCAGGGAGCCGGCGTTGACGCCGATGCGGATCGGGATGCCTGCGGCACCGGCGGCCTGCGCCACTTCCTTGACGCGGCCGTCGAACTCCTTGATATTGCCCGGATTCACCCGCACCGCGGCGCACCCGGCGTCGATGGCGGCGAAGATGTACTTGGGCTGGAAGTGGATGTCGGCGATCACCGGGATCTTCGACTTACGCGCGATCTCGGCGAGCGCGTCGGCATCCTCCTGCCGCGGGCAGGCCACGCGCACCATGTCGCAGCCGGCCGCGGTCAGTTCGGCGATCTGCTGCAGGGTGGCGTTGACGTCGTGCGTCGGCGTGGTGCACATCGACTGCACCGAGATCGGCGAGTCGCTGCCGACGCCCACGCCGCCGACCGACAGCTGTCGGGTCTTACGACGCGGCGCCAGTACCGGCGGCGGGGTGGGCAGTCCGAGTCCGATCGGTCCGCTCATGTTCAGCTCCTTGCGATCAGAAGATCTGTATCGGGTTGACGATGTCGGCGGTGAGGGTCAGCACCATGAAGGCGCCCATCACCGCGACTACCGCATAGGTCAGCGGCAGAAGTTTGTAGTAGTCCACGGGACCGGCCTTGGCCTTGCCGAACCAACCGCGCACGGTGTCGCGGATCCGCTCGTACAGGGCGATCGCCATGTGCCCGCCGTCCAGCGGCAGCAGCGGCACCAGGTTGAACGCGCCGAGGAAGAAGTTCACGCTGATCAGCAGCAGGAAGAATACGTCCCAGTAGCCGTGCTCCACGGCCTGCCCGCCGGTGACCGATGCTCCCCACACGCTGACCGGGGTGTCGACGGCGCGCTCGCCGCCGGTCACCGCGGTCCACAGATCGTCGATCTTCGACGGCAGCGCGATGAGCGCCTTGTAGGTCTCGGCGAACATGTCGCCGGTGAACGACGCCGCGCCGCCCCACACGGTGAGCGCGTTGTAGTGGTTCTGCGTGGTCTGTTCCAGGCCGACGCCGATCGCGCCCACCTCGACCGGCGACAGCGTCTTGTCCGGGTTGCGGGTCATCCGCTGCACCTGCGTCACCGGGACCGTCAGGTCCTGTTGGACGCCGTCGCGCTCGATGGTGAGCCGGACCGAGTCCGTCGACTGCTGCACGCGGGTGATCAGGTCGGTGGAACCGCTCACCGTCTGGCCGTCGACGGCCAGGATGCGGTCGCCCGGCTGCACACCGGCCGCGACCGCGGGGCCGGGACCGGTGCAGTCTACGAGCGTGCCGTCCGGGTGGGTCGACGGGGCCACGCAGCCGACGCTGGTGGCGTGCACCGGGGCGTCGCCGAGGACCGGCAGGCCCCAGCCGAGGCCGACCACCACGACCAGCGCGAAGCCGAGGAGGAAGTTCTGTGCGGGACCGGCCAGCAGCACCACCAGGCGCTTCCACGTGGACTGCTTGTACATCGCCCGCTCGCGGTCCTCCTCGGCGAGTTGGTCGTACGGCGTCATGCCTGCGATGTCGCAGAACCCGCCGAGCGGCACGGCCTTGAGGCCGTATTCGGTCTCCCCGCGCTTGGTGGACCAGACCGTCGGCCCGAAGCCGACGAAGAAGCGACGTACCTTCATGCCGGTCGCCTGGGCGGCCCACATGTGGCCGAGTTCATGCCAGGCGATCGAGATCAGCAGAGCGAGTGCGAACAGCACCACGCCGAGAACAAAACTCACTTCTCGGAACTCACCTTCTCCGGTCCTGCCTTACCGTCACTTGATCACGACCGCTGCGCGATCAGGGCTGCTGCGCATGCGCGCGCCCACCGATCGGCTGCCAATACCTCTTCCACAGTACCTGGCTGCGCCGACCACTGATCTGCCTGCGCGAGCACGTCGGCGATGATCGCCACGATGTCGGGGAAGGCGATCGCGCCGGCGAAGAACGCCTCGGCGGCCACCTCGTTGGCGGCGTTGTAGATCGCGGTGAGGCACCCGCCCGCGGTACCGGCCTGCCGCGCCACCCGGATCGCCGGGAAGACGTCCTCGTCGACCGGTTCGAACGTCCACGACGAGGCGGTGGAGAAGTCCAGCGGCGTCGACGACCCCGGAACCCGGTCCGGCCAGCCCAGGGCCAGCGCGATGGGCAGTTTCATCGACGGCGGGGACGCCTTCGCGAGGGTCGCGCCGTCGACGAAGGTGACCATCGAATGCACGATGGACTGCGGGTGCACGGTCACATCGATCCGGTCGTACGGCACGTCGAACAGCAGGTGCGCTTCAATCACCTCGAGCGCCTTGTTCACCAGCGTCGCCGAGTTGAGGGTGATCATCGGCCCCATGGACCACGTCGGATGCCGACCGGCCTGCTCCGGTGTGACGCCGGCGACCTGCTCGGCCGTCCAGCCGCGGAACGGTCCGCCGGACGCGGTGAGCACCAGCCGGTCCACCTCCTGCGCGGTGCCACCGCGCAGGCACTGCGCGATCGCCGAGTGCTCGGAGTCCACCGGCACGATCTGGCCGGGCGCGGCCGCGTCGAGCACCAGCCGGCCACCGGCCACCAGCGACTCCTTGTTAGCGAGGGCCAGACGAGCCCCGGACCGCAGTGCGGCCAGGCTCGGGGCCAGCCCGATGGAGCCGACCACACCGTTGAGGACCACATCGGCCTCGGTGTTCTCGATCAGCTCGACCATGGCGTCCTCGCCACCGAAGACCGGGCCGCCGACGCGGTCGGCCAGCACCCCGGCGGCGCCCGCATCGGCGACGGCGAGCGCCTCGGGGGGCAGGCCCGTCTCGGCCACCTGCCGGGTCAGCAGATCGAGGCTCCCGCCGCCCGCCCCGAGGCCGACCACCTCGAACACCTCCGGATGTTCGGCGATCACCTCCAGGGCCTGCGTTCCGATGGAACCGGTCGAACCCAAGATCAACACGCGCGTCGTCACACCCGCCATTGTGGCGCACGAGGCTCGGGTTATGCTTATGCCCTGTCAGTCTGCGAAATGTCCGCAGTTGCCGAACACCGAGGAGTTCCTGTGGCAAGCACCGAGGTCGACACCATCGATACCGGCTGGGTTCGGGAGGATCCCGAGGCCCCGTCCGCACGTTTCGGCTGGTCCGGCACCGCTCCCCGCACCTACGCGATCGCCGCCTTCATCAGCGGTCTGATCATGTTCGGCATGCTGGCGGGCAACCACGTCGGCCGTGTCGAAGACATCTGGCTGATCGTCATCGGCGTCGTGCTGATCGGATACGCAGCCTTCAAGATGCGCCCCCGCAAGAACGCCTGGAAGCGCGCTTAACCGTACCGGTATAGGTCACGGCGTGACCTACACCGAAGAAAATGCTCACCAGCCTCCCATCGGCGGCTGGTGAGCATTCGCGTGTTCGGACTGTGTATGGCGGACTAGGTATTCGGGGCGTGCGACGCCCTAGCCTTCTTCGGCCGCCAGCTGGCCGCAGGCCGCGGCGATCTCCTGCCCACGCGTGTCGCGCACGGTGCAGGACACGCCCTGCTCCTGAACGCGGCGAACGAATTCCCGCTCGACGTCCTTCGGGCTCGCGTCCCACTGCGAACCCGGCGTCGGGTTCAGCGGAATCAGGTTCACGTGCACCATCTGGCCCAATGCCTTCCGCAGCTTGGCACCCAGCAGGTCCGCGCGCCACGGCTGATCGTTCACATCGCGGATGAGCGCGTACTCGATGGAGACTCGTCGACCGGTGGTGTCGGCGTAGTAGCGCGCCGCCTCGAGGACCTCGGCAACAGGCCAGCGGTTGTTCACCGGCACCAGTGTGTCGCGGAGTTCGTCGTCGGGCGTATGCAGCGAGACGGCCAGGGTCACCGGAATGCCCTCATCGGCGAGCCGTCGGATCGCCGGCGCCAGGCCCACCGTCGAGACGGTCACCGACCGGGCCGAGATGCCGAAACCGTTCGGTTCCGGCGAGGTGATCTTGCGGACCGCGTCGACCACGCGCTTGTAGTTGGCCAGCGGCTCGCCCATCCCCATGAAGACGATGTTCGACAGCCGTCCGGGCTCCCCCAGGTCGCCGTCGCGCAGCGCGCGCGCCGCGGCGCGGACCTGATCGACGATCTCCGCGGTCGACAGGTTGCGGTCCAGACCGCCCTGGCCGGTGGCGCAGAACGGGCAGGCCATGCCGCAGCCGGCCTGTGAGGAGATACACAGCGTGTTGCGCTCCGGATAGCGCATCAGGACCGATTCGAGCAGCGTGCCGTCGTGCAGTCGCCACAGGGTCTTGCGCGTGGTTCCCGAGTCGGTCGCGACATGCCGGATCGGCGTCATCAGCGTCGGGAAAAGGGCCTCGCCCACCTCTTCGCGGATGGCTGCCGGCAAGTCGGTCATCTCCGTCGCGTCGGCGTTCAGGCGCGCGAAATACTGCTTGGCCAGCTGATTCGCCCGAAACTTGGGCAACCCCAGCTTCTCCGCGGCTGCGATCCGGCCGGCCTCGTCGAGGTCGGCGAAATGCAACGGCGGCTTACCGCGCGCCGGGGCGTTGAACACGAGGGGAAGGCTACTCACGACGTCCATTGTCTCATGCCATGATGAGGGCGTGACCTCTCGCGATCCTGACGCCGACCTGCCGCTGACCCCGCCGACCGCGGCCGAGCAGCCCGCTGCGGCCCCCGCTCCACGCCCCGAGCCGAAGGTCGACGAGGCTCATCGCGTCAAGCACACGCGTTCGCGCGCCACCTATTTCGGGTGGATCGTCGGCTTGATCGTCACCATCCTCCTGCTGTTGTTCATCCTGCAGAACCAGGACTCCCAGGAGATCGACCTGATCTTCGGGAAGATCAACCTGCCGGTGGGCGTGAGCCTGCTGATCGCGGCCATCCTCGGCGCGATCATCACCGTCGCGATCAGCGCCGCACGCATGGTGGAGCTGCACCGGGCCCTGAAGAAGGTCGACAAGGCCCGCAAGGAGCAGAACTAGCCGTTCTACCCGCGGACGGGCTCACATCAGGGCGGTGAGGATCGCCCAGGTGATGAACGCGCCGGGCAGCAGCGAATCGATGCGGTCCATCAGACCGCCGTGGCCGGGCAGCATGGTGCCCATGTCCTTGATGCCGAGGTCGCGCTTGATCTGCGACTCGATCAGGTCGCCGCACGTGCCGACGATCACCAGTACCGGGCCGAGGACCATGCCGATCCACCAGTGCGTGTCGAGCAGCCAGATGCTGCAGCAGACGGCGCCCGCGGTGGCCAGCACCAGCGAACCGCCCAGGCCCTCCCACGACTTCTTCGGGCTGATCGCCGGCACCATCGGGTGCTTACCGAACAGGATGCCCGCGGCGTAGCCGCCGACATCCGAGCAGACCAGCACGATCAGGAAGGTGAAGACGCGGTACCGGCCGTCCTCCTGCTGCACCATGTCGACGGCGAAGATCGCCATCAGCGGCAACCACGCCAGGATCAGCAACGACAGTGAGACGTCACGCGTGTACTCGCGCGGCGCCTCGGTGAGCCCCTGCGCGAACAGCTTCCACACCAGGACCGCCAGCGCGGTGCCGCCGACGGCTACCAGGCCGCCGGTCAGACCCCACGGCCAGGTACACCAGATGATCGCCTGCCCGCCGACCAGCAGCGGAATCAGCGCGACTTCCCGCTCCCCTTCGCGCAGCCGCTTGGCCACCTCCCAGGTGGCGATCGCGATCGCCACCGCGACCACCCCGAACCACACGCGGGGGGCCAACGCGAGGACGGCGATGAGTCCGGCGCCGAGCGCGACGCCCACACCGATGGCGGCGGGGAGATTGCGGCCGGCGCGGGACGTCTTCGACTGCGCGGGTGCGGTCATACTTCGAGCAGCTCGGCTTCCTTGTTCTTGACCAGTTCGTCGATCTGCTCGGTGTAGCCGTGGGTGGTCTTGTCCAGATCCTTCTCGGCGCGCACCACTTCGTCCTCGCCGGCTTCGCCGTCCTTCTGGATGCGCTTGAGCTCGTCGACGGCCTTGCGACGCACGTTGCGCACCGCGACCTTGGCGTCCTCGCCCTTGCCGCGGGCCTGCTTGCCCAGTTCGCGACGCCGCTCCTCGGTGAGCTGCGGGATCGACACGCGGATCACGTTGCCGTCGTCGGTCGGGTTCACGCCGAGGTCGGAGTTGCGGATCGCGGTCTCGATGTCCTTCATGATCGACTGCTCGTACGGCTTGATCACGATCAGGCGGGGCTCGGGCGCGTTGATGCTCGAGACCTGGGTGATCGGGGTCAGCGCACCGTAGTACTCGACCATGATCTTGTTGAACATCGCCGGGTTGGCGCGACCGGTGCGGATGGACTGCAGGTCTTCGCGCAGGTGGTCGACCGCCTTATCCATCTTCTCTTCAGCGTCGAGCAGAGCGTCGTCGATCATCAGCGGTTTCCTTCGTCGTTAGGTCGTGAGTGGCTGGCGGGTCAAGGGTGGAGTCGGGTCCGTCAGGACGAGACCAGGGTGCCGATCGCTTCGCCGGCCACGGCGCGTGCGATGTTGCCCTGCTGGAGAAGATTGAACACCAGAATCGGCATGTTGTTGTCCATGCAGAGCGAGAAGGCGGTCGCGTCGGCCACCTTCAGTTCCTGTTCCAGGACCTCGCGGTGGGTGATCTCGCGGTAGAGGGTCGCGTTCGGATCCACCCGCGGGTCGGCAGAGTAGACGCCGTCGACGGCCTTGGCCATCAGTACCGCTTCGGCCTTGATCTCCAGCGCGCGCTGGGCGGCGGTGGTGTCGGTGGAGAAGTACGGCATGCCCATGCCGGCGCCGAAGATCACGACGCGGCCCTTCTCAAGGTGACGCACGGCGCGCAGCGGCAGGTACGGCTCGGCCACCTGCCCCATGGTGATGGCCGTCTGCACGCGGGTATCGATGCCGCGTTTCTCCAGGAAGTCTTGCAGCGCAAGGCAATTCATCACGGTGCCGAGCATGCCCATGTAGTCCGAGCGGGCCCGGTCCAGGCCGCGCTGCTGCAGTTCGGCGCCGCGAAAGAAGTTGCCGCCGCCGATCACGATGCCGACCTGGGCGCCGCTGGCGACCACCTCGGCGATCTGGTCGGCCACGGTGCCGAGCACGTCGGGGTCCAGACCCACCGAGCCTCCGCCGAACATTTCACCGCCGAGCTTCAGCAGTACCCTGCTGAAACCACCGCGCCGTACGGGTGCCGCCGAGTCGGTCATTTTTGAACTTCGCTCCTCGCGCTCACGGGATGGGCACAACTCTCGTGTGCCCAAAACTCTCCTAAGCATAGTGGCCGGGCGCGCCGAAAACACTTCGGCCCCGGACCTTCCCCACGCTTGTCGCGCGGGGAACGTCCGGGGCCGAAGAAGTGGTGCGGCGCTTAGGCCTGGCCGACCTCGAAGCGGGTGAAACCGACGACGCTGGCGCCGGCCTCTTCCAGGATCTGCTTGACCGTCTTCTTGGAATCGGTCACCGAAGCCTGATCCACCAGGACGACGTCCTTGTAGAAGCCGGTCACGCGACCCTCGACGATCTTGGGCAGTGCCTGCTCCGGCTTGCCCTCGGCCTTGGCGGTCTCCTCGGCGATGCGACGCTCGGCGGCGACGACATCGGCGGGCACCTCCTCGCGCGACGCGTACTTGGCGCGCAGCGCGGCGACCTGCATGGCGGCGCCGCGAGCGGCCTCAGCCGCCGCATCGCCTACACCGGTGTACGAGACCAACACGCCCACGGCGGGGGGCAGGTCCGAGGCACGCTTGTGCAGGTAGACCGCGACCGGGCCGTCGTACGCGGCGACGCGACGCAGAACCAGCTTCTCGCCGATCTTGGCCGAGAGAGCTTCCACGGCGTCGGCCACGGTGCCGTCGCCCAGCGGGGCGGCGTTCAGCGCGTCGAGGTCGCTCGAGCGCAGCGCGGCGGCGGCGGTCAGCACGTCGTCGGCCAGCTTCTGGAACTCTTCGTTCTTGGCGACGAAGTCGGTCTCGGCGTTGATCTCGATCATGACGCCGTCACGAGCGGCCACGAGGCCCTCGGCGGTGGCGCGCTCGGCGCGCTTACCGACGTCCTTGGCACCCTTGATACGCAGTTCCTCGACAGCCTTGTCGAAGTCACCGTCGTTGTTCGCGAGGGCGTTCTTGCAGTCGAGCATGCCCGAGCCGGTGAGCTCGCGCAGACGCTTGACGTCTGCAGCGGTGTAGTTCGCCATGGGTGGCGACTCCCTTCAGAAAAGAAGTGGTGGGACTAGTCGGTGTCGACTATTCGGCGGCCGCGGGGGCCTCGGTGGCGGCAGCCTCGGCGGCGGGCGCCTCAGCAGCGGGAGCCTCGGCCGAGGTCAGCAGATCCTGCTCCCACTCCGG
The DNA here is from genome assembly GCF_039542465.1 of Gordonia alkaliphila. NCBI lineage: Bacteria > Bacillati > Actinomycetota > Actinomycetes > Mycobacteriales > Gordoniaceae > Gordonia > Gordonia alkaliphila. The sequence goes on from NZ_BAABIE010000002.1 coordinate 355,264, forward strand.
CAGCGGCTCGCCGCTGCCGGCCTCGGGCTTGGTGTCGCCACCGGACTGGCCGGCACGTGCCTGCACGCCCTCGGCGACAGCCGAGGCGATGACGCGGGTCAGCAGCGCGGTGCTGCGGATGGCGTCGTCGTTCGCCGGGATCGGGTAGTCGACGACGTCCGGGTCGCAGTTGGTGTCCAGGATCGCGATGACCGGGATGTTCAGCTTGCGCGCCTCGCCGACGGCGATGTGCTCCTTGTTGGTGTCGACGACCCACATGGCCGAGGGAACCTTGGCCATGTCGCGGATACCGCCGAGGGTGCGCTCGAGCTTGTTCTTCTCACGCGTCAGCATGAGGATTTCCTTCTTGGTGCGACCCTCGAAGCCACCGGTCTGCTCCATCGCTTCCAGCTCCTTCATGCGCTGGAGACGCTTGTGCACGGTGTTGAAGTTGGTGAGCATGCCACCGAGCCAACGCTGGTTCACGTACGGCATGCCGACGCGGGTCGCCTCAGCGGCGATCGACTCCTGGGCCTGCTTCTTGGTGCCGACGAACAGGACGGTGCCGCCGTGGGCGACGGTCTCCTTGACGAACTCGTAGGCGCGATCGATGTAGGTCAGCGTCTGCTGCAGATCGATGATGTAGATGCCGTTGCGGTCGGTGAAGATGAAGCGCTTCATCTTCGGGTTCCAGCGACGGGTCTGATGTCCGAAGTGCGCGCCGCTGTCGAGCAGCTGCCGCATGGTCACGACTGCCATGGGTATTCCTTTATCTCGGTTGCACCGAACGTCGGTCGACGATCGGCCCTGGCGTCCGCTGACCGAGGCCGCCCGGAATGCTCCGGGACCGTGTGCTTCGGTCGTGGTGTCCGGCCGGAAGGGCCGGACGCGCGAACGCGCGTAGTCACCTCGTCGACATGCGACGAGATGCAGTTGTCCACCTTACTCGTCGACACGCCCGGGATCCAAAAGGGGATCCGCTCGCGACCGACGAACGTCTAACCGGCATGAGTTCTGCGCGACGACGCGCCGTCGGACTGGCGGGTGCACTACTGATTCTCCTGGTGGCCGGAGCCTGGGCTCACGCCGCCCCGCGTGTGCGGTACGACTGGCCGCTGGCTCCGCGCCCGGCGCTGACGCGCGGCTTCGATCCCCCGGCGCAGCGCTGGCTGGCCGGGCACCGCGGGGTGGACCTGGGCGCGGCACCGCAGGCCGCGGTGATCGCCGCCGGTGCCGGCCGGGTGCGGTTCGCCGGTTCGGTGGCCGGTCGTCCGACGATCTCGGTGCTGCACCCCGATCAGATCGCCACCACCTACGAGCCGGTGCGGGCGGTGGTGCGCACCGGCGACTCCGTGCTGCGTGGCCAGGTGCTGGGCTACCTCGAGCCGGGCCATCCGGGCTGTCCGGTGGCCGCCTGTCTGCACTGGGGTGCGCGGCTCGGTTCGGGATCGTCGGCCCGCTATCTGAATCCGCTGGCGTTGGTGGGCGCGGTCGTGGTCCGACTCAAACCGGTCGGCGACTGGCCGTGAGCGCTGTTGTCAGGCCCGCGGGTGCGCCTGATCGTGCACCGCCCGGAGTCGTTCGACGCTCACGTGGGTGTACAGCTGGGTCGTCGCCAACGACGAGTGGCCCAGGAGTTCCTGCACCACGCGCAGATCGGCGCCGCCTTCGAGGAGGTGGGTGGCGGCGCTGTGCCGCAACCCGTGCGGGCCCACCTCGGCACCCTGCGCCGCCGTCGCCCGGTGCACCACGGTGCGGGCCATCCGCTGGTCCAGGCGACCCCCCCGCGCGCCGAGGAGCAGCGCCTCGCCGGAGGCCGCCGTGGCCAGCCCCGGACGCCCGGTCCGCAGCCAGTCGTCGATCGCGGTGGCCGCCGGGGCGCCGAACGGCACCGCCCGCTGCTTGTCGCCCTTGCCCACCACCTGCACCACGCGCCGGTCGAGGTCGACGTCGGCCAGGTCCAGACCGCAGAGTTCCCCCACGCGAATGCCGGTGGAGTAGAGCAGTTCGACGATCAGCCGGTCCCGCAATTCCATCGGCGAGTTCCCGTCGCCCTCGCCCTCATCGGCGCTGACACCGGAGGTCTGCACCGCTGCGATCGCCTGGTCGGGGGTCAGTACCGCGGGCAGCACGCGATGGGCTTTGGGCGCCTTCAGCCGGGTGGCCGGATCGGCGGGCAGCAGACCCTCGCGGGCGGCCCAGGCGCAGAAGTTCTTGGCCGAGGACACCTGGCGGGCGACGGTGGTGCGCGCCGCGCCGCGTCGACTCTGCTCGGCGAGCCAGGCCCGCAGCAGTGCGAGGTCGAGGTCCGCGATCGCCACCCCGCGCGCGCCGGCGAAGGTGATCAGGCCGCGCACGTCGCCGACGTAGGCGCGCACCGTGTGCGCGCTGCGGCCCATCTCGAAGCGGAGATGTTCCGCGTAATCGTCGAGCACCCCGGACATGGGTCCGAGTCTACTGGGGTGGAGATATCACGACCGCGGTATAGCGTGTGAGAAGCGAACGCTTACTCGCCACTCCTCCCACCCACAGAATTGCCGCCGTGACCTCCTCTCCGCCCGAGCAGCACCCGAGCCTGGCCGTCGCCGTGCTCTGCGGCGCCGGCATCGTCGTCTCTCTGATGCAGACGATCATCGTGCCGCTGATCCCGCTGCTGCCGACGCTGCTCGAGACCTCCCCGACCAATGCTTCGTGGGCGCTGACCATCACGCTGCTGGTCGGCGCGGTGATCACGCCGATCGCGGGACGGCTCGGCGACATGTTCGGCAAGCGGCGAGTGTTGGCCGCCAGCATGGCGGCGGTGGCGTTGGGCTCGGCGGTCTGCGCGATGGCCGGCGGTCTGCTGGTTTTCCTCGTCGGACGCGGCTTGCAGGGTCTCGGCATCGGCGCGGTCTCTGTCGGCATCTCCCTGATGCGCGACATCGTGCCCGCCGCGCGGCTCGGTCCCGCGGTCGGCGCGATGAGCGCGTCACTGGGGGTGGGCGGCGCACTCGGGCTGCCCTTCGCCGCGGTCATCGCCCAGCAGTTGAGCTGGCAGGCGCTGTTCTGGGTGAGCGGCGCGGTGGCGCTGCTGGCGCTCGTCGCCGTTCTCGCGACGGTACCGACGCACGGCGAGGCCACCGGCGGTCGATTCGACGCGGTCGGCGCGGTCGGCCTCACCGCGCTGCTCACCTGCGTGCTGTTGGCCCTGTCCAAGGGCGCGGCCTGGGGATGGGCCAGTCCCACGATCCTCGGTCTGTTCGGCGCCTTCGTCGTGTTCTCGGCGCTGTGGTGGCGGTGGGAACGCCGACACCGGAATCCGCTGATCAACCTGGAGTTGAACATCGCCCGGCCGGTGCTGCTGACCAACATCTCGTCGGTCGCCGTCGGCTACGCGTTCTACGCGATGCAGATGATCCCCATCCAGCTCCTGATGGATCCGACCTCCGCCATGTCGGCAGGCAGCGTCGGCATGGGTCTGTCGATGGTCCTGGCCGCGCTGGTGCTGATGCCCGGCGGCCTGGTGATGTTCGCGTTCTCGTACGTCTCCGCCGAGATCACCCGGCAGCGCGGCCCCCGGATCTCGCTCTCGCTGGGCGCGGCCGTCCTCGGCGTCGGCTACGGCCTGCTGCTGCTGATGCTCGGCGGGCCGTGGCAGGGCGCCTGGTGGTGGCTGCTGTGCATCAACATCGTCGTGGGCGCAGGTCTGGGCATCGCGTTCTCTGCCATGCCCGCGTTGATCATGCTGTGGGTGCCCGTCTCGCACACCGGTGAAGCCAACGGCGTGAACGCGCTGATGCGGTCGATCGGCACCTCGGCGGCCACCGCCGTGGTCGGCATGATCCTGGCCGCCTCCCGCGTCGTCGTGCCGGGACCCGACGATGTCGGCCCGGTGAGCGTACCGACGTCGTCGGCCTACCTCTGGGCGGCCGGTATCGCGCTGGCGGCCTGCGTGATCTCGGCTCTGACCGCCTTCGCCGTGCCCAGGCAGCCACCCATCGAGGAGCACCGCATCCTTTGATGTGAATCACCCGGGCGGCGATCCTCCGGAAGGAATCCGAACCCGGGCCTAGGATTCACAGCATGAAGCTCCTCACGCCGCTCGATCACGCCATGCTGCGCATGGAGTCCGCGCGCACACCGATGCACATCGGCGCGCTGGCGATCTTCCGCCTTCCCGAGGACGCCCCCGACGACTTCGTGCGCCAGGTCTACGAGGCCTTCTCCGCGCTCGCCTATCTCCCCTTCCCATACGACAGCGAGATCGCCCACGTTCCGATCGCGGTGGCCGCGTACTGGAAGAAGGCCGACCCGGACCCGAGCTACCACGTGCGCCTGCACGCACTGCCCGCCCCCGGCGGCGAGGCCGAGCTCGGCACCCTCGTCGAGTACCTGCATTCGCGTCCGCTGGATCTGTCGCGACCGGTGTGGGAGGCCCACCTCATCGAAGGTCTGTCGGACAACCGCTTCGCCTTCTACTTCAAGGCCCATCACTGCGCCACCGACGGCGCCGCCGCCGTCGAGACCATCCAGAGCTGGCTCAGCACCGATCCGACGGGCCTGCCGCCCACCGGCACCCCGGACGAGAGCCCAGACATGGGGTTCTTGCAGAAGCTGACGATTCTTCCGCGCCGCTTCACCGAGGGCACGCTGGCCACCGCCGAGGTGCTCAACCGGGTGGCCCGGATGACGTTCGGCTCCGAAAGCGTGATCCGCACCGCGGTCAGCACGCCGGATTCGCAGTTCAACCAGCACCTCGGGCCGCACCGTCGCGTGGCCATCGAGAACATGGAGCTGGCCACGCTGAAGGAGATCGCGAAGGCCACCGGCGCCAAGGTCAACGACGTGATGCTGTCCATCATCGGCGGCGCCGTGCGCCGGTACCTGCTGGAGCAGGACGCGCTCCCCAAGCAGAGCCTCACCGCGTCGGTACCGATCGGGCTGACCCGCGAATCGGACACCCGGAACGCCGCGACCGGCATCGTCGCACCGCTGGGCACCGACATCGCCGATCCGCTGGAGCGGATGAAGGTGGTGGCCGCCCACACCCGACGCGGCAAGGACGACATCGACCATCTGAGCCGCACCGCGCAGGACTACTTCGCGCTGATCGGGCTCACTCCGCTGCTGATCGCTCAGCACACCGGCCTGGGCGACCGGACGCCCACGCTCTTCAACTTCACCGTCTCGAACGTGGTGTTGGGCAAGGACAAGCTGTACCTGCTCGGCGCGGAACTGCTGACGCTGGTGCCGATCTCGTTCCTGGTCGACGGCTACGGCCTCAACGTGACGCTGGTGGGGTACGCCGACACGGTGACGCTCGGCTTCGTCGGCTGCCGCGACACCCTGCCGCACCTGCAGCGACTGGCCGACTACACCCGCGAATCGATGGCCGAGATGCTCGATGCGATCGCCGAGCTCCCGGCCCGCGAGGCACCACCCGCCGAGTGAGTCAGTTCTGGCCGGCGGCGCGTTCGTCGGCCTTCCACTGGCGGAAGCCCTCTTCGGTGCGGCCGCGTCGCCAGTAACCGGAGATCGACGCCGCACGCTGCGCCGAGACTCCGCGTTCCTTGCGAACGTAGGGACGCAGGTTCTTCATCACCGCTTGCGCCTCGCCGTGGATGAAGACCTGCGGTTCGCCGTCGAGCCAGGGCGCGGCGCGTACGGCCGCGATGACCGGGGCGTTGTCGCCGCTGGCATCCTCGCCGGCCGCGTCGGGTGTGGCCCCGCGGTGCACCCAGGTGATCGTCGCTCCCGCAGGCGCGATCAGCTCCAGCTCGTCCGCCTCCCCGGCGACCTCGATGAAGACCTGCGCGACCGCGTCGCCGGGCAGCGCCTCCAAGGCTGCGGCGAGTGCCGGCAGCCCGGCCTCGTCGGAGACCAGCAGGTGCCAGGGCGCGGTCGGGTCGGGCCGGTAACCGCTGCCCGGGCCGCGGAAGGTGACGCGTTCACCCGGCTGGACGCGGGCCGCCCAGGGTCCGGCGATGCCGTCGTCGCCATGGACCACGAAGTCGATGGCCAGTTCGCGGGCGTCCGCGTCGTAGCGGCGCACGGTGTAGGTGCGCAGGGTCGGGTCGTCGGCGCCCTCGACGGGGAAGGCGATCTTGACGTACATGTCGGTGTCGACGCCGTCGGCATCGGCGGCGGGGGCGAAGTCGTCGAATCCCTCGCCGCCCAACCACACTCGGACCATGTGATCGGTCAGCCATTCGGTGCGCAGGACCGACATCGTCTGGAATTTCTTGGACATGAGCTTCACCGTACCGGCATCCGTCGGCACGAGTAAGGCACCCCTAACTGACGCTAGTCTCGAGGGCATGGCGATCACGGTGACCCGCGAGCAAGTGATCGCCTTTCGGGCTCGTCGGCATCACCTCACGGCGCCGGCCTCGAACCTGGCCTCCGCCGCCGGGGCCTGCGGAATCGGCGACTCCCCGCCCGGGGCCGCGCTGCTCGCCCTCGGCGCGCGCCTGCCGACGCTGACCGCGCAGGACCTCGACGACGCTCTGGATTCCGGTGCGCTGATACGGACCTGGTCGATGCGCGGTGCACCCTTCCTCGTCCCCGTCGCCGATCTACCGGTCTTCACCACCGGTGTCCTCGGCGCCACGGAAGATGTTCGCGCACAACTGATTCGGGGCGTGATCCCGGCCCTGGCCACGCTCGACCTGACGCTCGACGAGGCGGTGGCCCGGTGCCGGGACGCCGTCACCGCGGTCCTGGCCGGCCGCCGGATGCCGATCGGCCCGCTCGGCGCGGAGGCAGCCGCCGCCATCGCGCCGCAGCTGTCCACCGAACGACGACGCCACTGGCTGGCCGAAGGCCCGCACGCACCCGGGCAGCCGCTGGGTGAGGCCGTGGTGCACTTCTGCCTGCGGATTCTGACGCTGGAGCGCCTGGTCTGCTTCGCGCCGCGCGAGGGCAACACCGCGCCCTTCGTGCTGTGCCGCGAGTGGCTCGGCGACCTCCCCGCCGCCGATCCCGAACGCGCCCGGGCAGAACTGGTGCGGCGCTACCTGCGTTGTTACGGCCCGTCGACGCGGCACGACTTCGCGGCCTGGCTCGGTGTCCGCACCGGCGACACGGGCGGCTGGTGGTCGCTGATCGACGACGAATTGACCGCCGTCGACTACGACGGCGAAGCCTGGCTGCTCACCGCGGACCTCGATGACCTGCGCGAGTCTCCCCCGCCGCGCGGCGTGCACCTGCTGCCCGCGCTGGATCCGTACCTGGGTCAACGGGACCGGGCGACGATCGTCGATCCGGCCCACCACCGGGCGGTGTTCACGAACCTCGAAGGGCCGGGCGCCGTGCTGGTCGACGGCCGCGTCGCCGGCACCTGGCGGCCCCGCAAACGCGGCACCTCCCTCACCCTCACGGTGACGGAGTTCACCCCGCTCACCGACGAGGTCCAGTCCCAGCTGACGTCGGCGGCCGAACGTATGGCGCACCTGCGTGGCGCCGATATCGTGCACGTGCTCAGGCCAGACGACTAGGTGAGACCCTGCGTCCCTAATCTTCGATGCGTCGCCGTCCGTCCAGACCGAAGGTGACGAGCTGGACGGATTCGAAGGCTTCCGATGACGTCGCCAGCGTGAAGAGCTCGCGCGCGTGCCGGGTGCATACCGTTTCCGAGTCACTGACGTACAGTTCCGCGATGGCGGCCTCCGGCGTGAAGCGTCCGCCGAGGACGTCTGGCCCGCCCCGTCGCTCCCACCACCGGCGAAGCGCACGACTTCGGCACTCCGATAGGTCGACCTGAACATCGACGATCTCCAGGTGCGCGTAATCCGCCTCCACCAGGCGGCCCATCAGCTGCGCGGCGATTCCCGACCATCCGAGTGTGCCGTGAATGACCACGTTCTCACCGTTGCTCAGGCATTGCCTTTGCAGTTCGTCGGCGACAATTGTCGACTCGCGATGCACCAGCGCTGCCAGTTCTCGCGGGGCTACTGGACGGTCATCGGCGAGCACAAGGTCGAACAGGTCCTGGTAGATCCCATCGGCCATCGCCTGCAGTAGTAGCGAGTCCTTCACCTCGTCCGGATCGATGTCACGAAAATCCGGCCGAGCAGACTCGCGCAAGCGCGTAGATTTCCCCGCGCCGGGCGGTCCCGCGGTAACGACCGCGCGCCGGTCTCGACCGACCCCGGTGTGGCGCGCAAGATGCGAGCGGATCACTTGGCGCCTGATCAATGCACGCGCAGGATCGGCGATGTACAGCCGCTCCGTGCTCCGAACGCTGTCCGTAGACGCCGGCCCACCGGTTCGGTGAGCCTGGCCAGCTGGCCGGCGACGACTGCGGACGCAGCGCTCACTGGCCGCTACTATTTCTCAACTCTTGCGCATGTGCCTGGACGATGAGCCGGTACTGCTCGTAGGTGATCCGCCCACCGTGGAACGCCGACTCGATCTGGTTCCATGTACCGGGCACAAAGGCGTCGACCGCCGCATTGCCACCGTCGGGATACTGGTTGTAGGTGCAGTCGATCTCGATCAGACGAGCCAGCATTTCTGCGTCATCGATCTCACCTGCGTCACGTTCGTCGATGATCTCGTTGGGCGTCGGGGTGAGCATGTCGGCACCCGCAGCCTTGATGATTCTGCTCACCTGCGCCTGTGAAATTTCGGCGAGCACCGCAACCTCGGATTGACTCATTCCCTCTTCGGTCACACCGGTCACGATTGCGCGTACCCGTCGTGCCTTCACCAAGCGCTCTTGCGCCTTCACCGCGGCAATCAACTGCCGGGCCGATTGCTTCGCAGTGTGCTTCGCTCTGGCATCACGTAGTCCTGCGTGTCCGGTCGCTGCCAGCGCGGAAATAATGTCGGTGCCCTTCAGCGGATTGCCCTTACCGTCGTAGAGAACCAACTTCGAGGCCTCCGCGACGCCATATCGAACAGCACCCTTCGGGCGTCCGCTTGTTGTCGACTTTCCGGTCGTGGCTCTGCGCATCCCGGCGACGACGATTCCCGTGGCCGTGCCCCTGACCATCACCGGCTCGCCGTCCGCACCGTGCAGCTTCAAGCCGCCGCTCGCGAAGGCACCTCGCGCCGCACCGGCTACGACCCGGCGTCCGCCGATGCGCCCGGATCGCATTCGCCCGGCCATCCTGGTCGATCTCTTCACGCCAGGCATATGCTCACTCCACCATCGTCCTTCGCGCCCATACATTCGAGTATATACCCAGGTAGAACGTGCAAACAGCGAAGGCGCAGGCCCCGACCCCACGCGACCGCGGATCACCAGGACTCCGCAAGACGCCACACCCCGGAAGACCCGTCGACGAGCCCCTTGACCTCCAGGACGGCGAGCGCGGTCAGGACCGCGGCGACCGGCTTGCCGGCGCTGAAGGCGATCTCCTCGACCCGCAGGCCGCCGTGCGCGGGCAGCGCCTCGATCACCTCGAACTGGTCCGGTGGCAGGCCGTCGATCGGGGTGGCCGGGGATCGTACGAAGTTGTCGTGCCCGCTGGCCTCGACGAGCGCCAGGACCGAGGGCGCGTCGATCACCAGCGCGGCCTGCCCGTCCGCGATCATCTGATGGCAACCCACCGACATGGCCGACGTGATCGGACCCGGCACCGCGCCCAGCGGTCGCCCCAGGTTCCGTGCCCAGGCCGCGGTGTTCGCCGCGCCCGACCGTCGTCCGGCCTCGACCACCACCAGCGCCGCCGACAGTGCCGCCACCAGGCGGTTCCGCGTCAGGAACCGATGTTTGGCCGCAGTGGTGCCGGGCGGGTACTCGCTGACCACCAGCCCGTGGTCGCCGATCTCTTCGAGCAGGCGCGCATGCCCGCTGGGATAGTCCCGGTCGATCCCGCACGCCAGCACCGCCATCGTCCGACCACCGGTCGCCAACGCTCCCCGATGGGCGGCGCCGTCGATCCCGTACGCCCCGCCCGACACCACCGACGCGCCCTGGTCGGCCAGCCCGGACGCCAACCTGCCGGCAACGTGGGTTCCGTACGACGTGGCCGCACGCGACCCGACCAGCCCGACAGCCACCGCACTCGCGTCCCCCAGGTTCGCGGGGCCACGCACCCACAGCGCCAGCGGTCCGCCGCCGCGCACCGACGTGCTCGCTTGGTCCAGCGCGAGCAGCGCCCAGCCCGGCCACTCGTCGTCCTCCGGCGTCACCAGCCGGGCTCCGCGACGGTGTGCGGTCTCCAGATCGGTTGAGGCCGAGTCTGTTTCACAGCGTGCCTGCGTGGCCGTGAGTACGGCAGCGTTGCCCGCGGGCAGCTTCCGGGCCTTGATCATTCGCGCGGTCTCGACCGCCCCGTACCGCGCCGCCAGTGCGATCAGCGGGGCACACGGAGGCTCGGCCACCGCCGCCAGATATGCCCATGCACGCCGGTCGTCGTCACTCATCGCACTCATCAGAAGTTCCTGTCCCGATACATCAGGGCCTGCGCCACGTCGTCGAGCTCCGGCGACGTGCCGCCCCGCAGGTCGTTGAGTGTCCACGCCAACCGCAGTGCGCGATCCGCCCCGCGCGCGGTGATCCGCCCGTCGCGCAGATAGCGTTCGATCGGTGCGAGCGCCGCCCGGCTGAGCGGAAAGTCTTGGCGCAGAGCATTTCCCGGCACTTCGGCGTTGGTGGTCCACCCCTGTTCCCGCCACCGTTCCCGCGCCTGCGCTCGGGCGGTGGCCACCCGCGCGGCGATCGCCGCGCTGGGCTCGCCCTGTCCGGTCAGCAGCATGGTGGGTCCCGGCGGTTCCATCTGGACGCGGATGTCCACGCGGTCGAGCAACGGACCCGACAGTTTGCCCAGATACCGTCGGCGCACCACCGAGCTGCACACGCAGTCGATGTCGTGGGCGGGCGCGCACGGGCACGGGTTGGCCGCGAGCAGCAGTAGGAACCGCGCCGGGTACTTCGTGTCACCGTCGCGACGGGACAGGCGGATCTCGCCTTCCTCCAACGGTTGTCGCAGACCGTCGAGCACTTTTGCCCCCATCTCGGCGCACTCGTCCAGGAAGAGCACGCCGCGGTGGGCTCGGGAGACGGCGCCCGGGCGCGCCATCCCGGTTCCGCCGCCGAGCAGCGCCGCGGCGCTGACGCTGTGGTGCGGTGCGACGAACGGCGGCACCGTGATCAGCGGGTGCGTGTCGGGCAGGGTGCCGGCCACCGAGTGAATCGCGGTGACCTGCAACGACTCCGCGGGGTCGAGCTCGGGCAGGATCCCGGGCAGACGCGCGGCAAGCATGGTCTTGCCGATCCCCGGTGGCCCCACCATGAGGACGTGGTGCCCGCCCGCCGCGGCCACCTCGAGTGCTTGCCGGGCCGCGGACTGGCCCACCACGTCGGCCATGTCCGGGACCGACGGCGCCGGCGGCACCGGATCGTCGCTCACCGAGTCCAATGCCCCGTCGCCGGCCAGCCAGGCGACCACCTGCGAGAGCGATTGCGCCCCACCGACTTCCAACTCGTCGACCAACGCGGCCTCGCGCAGATTCGCCACCGGCACCACCGCGCGGACGAAGCCGTGATCCCGCGCCGCCAGCAGCAACGGCAGCACGCCGCGCACCGCGCGCACCCGGCCGTCGAGCGCCAACTCACCGAGGAAGACCGTGCCGCGCAGCCGCTCCGTCGCCGCCTGTCCCCCGGCAATAAGCAGCGACAGTGCCATGCCGAGATCAAATCCCGATCCTTCCTTGCGCAGTTGGGCGGGTGCCAGCGCCACCGTGACGGCCAACTCCGGAAACTTGAAGCCGCTGTTGACGATCGCCGCGCGGACTCGGTCCTTCGCCTCCCGCAGGGACGCGTCGACGCTGCCGCTGACGGTGAACTTCGGCAGCCCCTGCCCGATGTTGCCCTGAATCTCCACCGGCTGGCCGGTGAAGCCACCCAGCCCCATGGAGTGCACATTCCCGACGACGCGCATGCCGGCCGCCTCACTCCACCAGGCCGCGGTGGTGACGCAGCCGGGCCGCCGCCCGATCCTCGGGGTCGCGCACATCGAGTTGCACGGAGATCGCGTCGAACCGGACCACCTCCCACCACGGCGCCGGATCGGGCTGGGCCGCCAACCACTGTCGTGCCAGCAAGCGCATGCGCCGCAGCTTGGTCGGCGTGATGGCGGCGACCGGATCGGTGTAGGTGTGCGAGGCCCGCGTCTTCACCTCGACGATCACCAGCGTGCCGCCGTCGGCGGCGATCAGGTCGAGTTCGCCGTAGCGCGTGCGCCAGTTCCTGTCGAGAATCTTCCAGCCGATCGAGTCGATGAACTCGGCTGCGAAGTCCTCCCCGATCCGACCCACTTGTCCACGCCGGTCGCGGCGCACCGTGTTCTCCCCCATGCCAACCAGCCTGCTGCGAGCTCGCTGCGGGAAGAACCGGGAACCCTCACGCCCTGTGGACCGCGCCACCTGTCCACAGCACCCCGACCATCACAGCAACCAACCAAGCAAACGCTTCACAGCCCGCCGGACAGCGCTGCCGTCTGGTGCAGTCACCAGACGACTGCACCAGACGGCAGAGGGCCGCCGACTGGTACAGCACTGAGCCCGACGAGCTCAGTGCTCGTCGGGCTCAGTGTTCGTCAGGATCAGGGCTCGCGATCAGGGCTCGTCGGGCAAGCGGAGTTCGGAGCGTTCGAGCTCCTCGATGTTGACGTCCTTGAACGTCACCACGCGCACCTGCTTGACGAACCGCGCCGGGCGGTACATGTCCCACACCCAGGCGTCGGTCAGGTGGATCTCGAAGTAGACCTCGCCGTCGTTGTTGCGCGGCACCATGTTCACGCCGTTGGCCAGGTAGAACCGTCGTTCGGTCTCCACCACGTACGAGAATTGGCCGACCAGGTCCTTGTACTCGCGGTACAGGGACAGCTCCATCTCCGCCTCGTACTTCTCGAGGTCCTCAGCGCTCATTACGCCAGCCTATCCGAGACGTTTCGGTACGACAGCCGGTGCTCCGGCGACGGCCCGAGGACGTCGAGCCGAGCCATGTGCCGGGCCGTGCTGTAGCCCTTGTGGACGCCGAAGTCGTAGCCGGGATGCAGGTCGTCGTAGCCGGCCATCACCCGGTCCCGGGTGACCTTCGCCAGCACCGAGGCCGCGGCGATACAGGCGGCGTTGGCGTCGCCGCCGATCACCGGCAACGACGGCGCAGGCAGCCCGGGCACGGCGAAGCCGTCGGACAGCACATACCCGGGCCGGATCGACAGGCCGGCGACGGCCTGGCGCATGCCGCGCAGGTTGGCCACGTGGATCCCGATCCGGTCGATCTCCTCGGCCTCGATCGCCACCACGCTGAAGGCCAGCGCATGCTTGGTGACGGCCGTGTACAGGCGGTCGCGCGTCACGGCGCTCAGCTTCTTCGAATCGTCAAGATCGGCAAGCGATTTCAGCTGCTGCGGCCGCAGGATGCAGGCGGCCACCATCAGCGGTCCCGCGCAGGCGCCGCGGCCGGCCTCGTCGACCCCGGCCACCGGACCGAGCCCGCTGCGTTCGAGCGTGAACTCCAGCGTCCGCAGGCTCGCCGAACGGCGCACCGTGGTGCGCGGCGGCCAACTCGTCGACCTCGACACGTGCGCTCCCGGCACTACTGGGGGTCGACGGACCCGACCCCACCGAACCGGGAGAACGGGTACAGGATGAAGCGCACCTTGCCGCGGACGTCCGAGACCGGCACGGTGCCCTGGAACTCGTCGTCGATGTGGGCGCGCGAGTCCGCCGAGGAGCTGCGGTTGTCGCCCATCACCCACACGTTGCCGTCGGGCACCTTGATGGGACCGAAATCGCCGCCGTAGCAGCTGCCGCCGCCGAGGACACCGGTCGAGTCGCTGTAGGTCTCGTTCTGCAGTTCCACGTCGATGTACGGCTCGGTCAGGGACTTGCCGTCGACGGTGACGCCCTTGCCGTCCTCATTGCGGCAGGCGACGGTCTGGCCGCCGGTCGCGATCACGCGCTTGACCAGGTTGTTCTCGTCGGGCGGCGCCAGCGCGAACCACGACAGCACGTTCTGCATACCGCGCACCACGGCGTTCGACGACCGCGGCGAACTCCAGGCACCGTCCCACGACGAGGTGGGCGCCTTGAACACGATCACGTCGCCCGGCTTGGGATCGGTGAAGCGGTAGGTCAGCTTGTCGACCAGGATCCGGTCGTTGGTGCAGCCGTAGCAGCCGTGCAGAGTGGGCTCCATCGACTCGCTGGGCACCACGTACTGGCGGAACAGGAACGTCGACGCCACGAACATCAAGATCAGGACGGTCGCGACGACGATGGCCAGTTCGCGGAGGAGTCCGCCCTTGCGACGCTTGCCGTCGTCGTCCGCATCCTTGCCGGTGGCCGCCCCCGGATCCTGCGCCGGAATCTCGGGCTCGGTGCCGCGGTCGTCCGGATCTACGGCGTCGTTGTCACTCACGAGATACCAGCCTAGCGGCAGCGCGACGCGGCGCGCCGCCGCACCGAACGGTGCGCCGCGGTTCCCGGTCCCTCAACGCCGGAACCCCGGCACCGAAAGTCGGTGCCGGGGTCCCGGGAAGTCAGGTCAGCGCAGGTCAGCGCTTTTCCTTGATCTTGGCAGCCTTGCCGCGCAGGTCGCGCAGGTAGTACAGCTTGGCGCGACGCACGTCACCGCGGGTGAGGACGTCGATCTTGGCGAGGTTGGGGCTGTGCACCGGGAAGGTACGCTCCACGCCGACGCCGAACGACACCTTGCGGACGGTGAAGGTCTCGCGCAGGCCGCCGCCCTGGCGACGGATCACGACGCCCTTAAAGACCTGGATACGCTCCTTCGAGCCTTCGATGACCTTCACGTGGACGTCGACGGTGTCGCCGGGGGCGAACTCGGGGATGTCGTCACGGAGAGACTGCTTGTCGAGGAAATCGAGAGTGTTCATGGAGTGTTCCCATCTGGCTTAGCGTGGAGCAGAGGAACCTGGCGCCCGGAGTGCTGCGCACCCGCCCGGGACCAACCGGTTCGTACCCGTGTCAGTAGTCGCAGCGCGTCCAGCGGACACGCAACGGGATGCAATTCTGCCAGAAGAGAACCCGAGAGCGAAATCCCGGTCACAGGGTGAGATCCAGCTCTTGATCATCGTCGTCGGTGGGGCTCTGATCAGGTTCGTCGACGGCCACGTCCGACGACGCCGGCTCAGGCTCTCCCAGCACCGCCGGACCGGCCACCGGCATCGGCCCCACCAGCCTGGCGAACTCCAACGACGACAGCAAGTAGCCGGGACGACGACGCTTCTCCTCCTCGGCACCGGCCCCGCGCACCCCGCCCGAACCCAACGGTCCCGCACCGTTCCCGGTGCCGCCGCGGCCGGACGGCACCGCGCTCGCCGGCCCCGCGGTCGGCGACCCGAGCGGCCGCACCGGCGGGGCCGCCGCGGTGGTCGGCGCGCCTGGACTCGGCGCCGCGGGCACACCAGGCAGCCGCAGCGTCGACCCCACGACCGGAAGGACCGGACGCACCGAGTACACCGGCGCCGGTCGGGTCGGCACGGTCGACGGCGGCGGCACCGCCACGGGTGGGGCGCCGAGCGGCGGCGAGCCCGTCGGTCCGGCGCCTGCGGGAGCTCCGGTAGGTCCGCCCGGCGGCGTCGGGCCACCCGCCGGACCACCCGACGGTGCAGGACCACCGGTGATGGACCGGTCCACACCCGCGGGACCGGTTCGTCCGCCCGGGCCCGACGCCGCCGGCGCACCCGCAGTCGGCGACCCGCCCTCCGGGGCGAGACCGGCGGGCCTGTCTCCCCCGCCCCCGACCACGCCATTGCTCGCGGCGGTTCCCGCAGACATCGGCCCCAGCGCCGGCCCGCCGACCCCGGCGGCGCTTCCGGACTGCCCGGCGAGACCGTCCGAACGCGGGCTCATCGGGTCGCTGTACAGCTGCTGCATCACGCGCTCCCGAGCCACCTGCGCCGCGGCGGCGCCCCCACCGCTGGTCACCGTGGCGAGCAGTGCGGGGCGCGCAGCGACACTCGCGGCCAGATCACCGCTGGCGGCGTCCACGGCGATGGCGACCGGACTCAAACGATCGGCGACTTCGCCGATGCGCTTGCCCAGGGCCGTTCCCTGCTCGTCGGCGGCCACCGCACCGACACCAGCCAAGCCGTCCATCTGGTCGAAACGCAGCAGCAGCCGCACGGCAATCGCCCGCGCGGCATTCATGATCCGCCGGATCTCCGCGGCGTCAGCGGTCGCTCCGCCCGGATCCATCGAATCGATGCGCGCGAGAAGTTCGGCGATATCGATATTCCAGTTGGAGCGGGGGCCCATGTGTCTTGGACGTGCCGGAAGCCCCGCCGGTTCCGCAACGCACCGGAGAAGAAGGAAGTCAGTCGTCGAGCAAGTCGGGTCGACGTTCCCGGGTCAGCGCAAGCGACTGCTCGTGCCGCCAGGCAGCGACCTTGGCGTGGTCGCCGGACAGCAGGATCGGCGGGACCTCCAGGTCGCGCCAGAGTTTGGGCCGCGTGTAACTGGGGCCCTCGAGGAGTCCGTCGGAGAACGAGTCCTCGCGGTGCGACTGCGGGTTGCCCAGCACCCCGGGAATCAGCCGGGTGGTGGCTTCGACCATGGCGATCACCGCCACTTCGCCGCCGATGAGCACGAAATCGCCGAGCGAGACCTCTTCGACGCGCACGCGGCGGGCCGCGTCGTCGAACACCCGCTGGTCGATGCCCTCGTACCGCCCACAGGCGAAGACGAGATGCTTCTCGGTGCTCCAACGCTCGGCCGTGGCCTGCGTGAACGGTCGCCCCGCAGGTGTCGGCACCACGAGCAGCGCGTCGTCGGGGCACACCTCGTCGAGCGCGGGGCCCCACACGTCCGGCTTCATGACCATGCCGGGGCCGCCGCCGTACGGGGTGTCGTCGACGCTGCGATGGACGTCGTGCGCCCAATTCCGCAGGTCGTGAACGCCGACGCTGATCAGTTCAGCGTCGATCGCCTTTCCCAGCAGCGCCGCATGCAGCGGCGTGAGGTACTCGGGGAAGATGGTGAGAACGTCGATCTGCACGGTCAGCCTTCGACAGGCTCGGCGGGCAGGTCTTCGAGCAGGCCGGCCGGCGGATCGACGACGATCCCCTCGCGGGTCACGGTCGGCACGATCTCGGTGACGAACGGGATCAGGATCTCGCGTCCGTCGGCGCCGGTCACGGCGAGCAGCTCGCCGCCGGGCAGGTGCAGGACGTCGGCCACCGGGCCCACGGCGTCACCGTCGACGGTGGTGACGGCCAGACCGATCAGTTCGTGGTCGTAGAACTCGTCGGGGTCGTCCCCGGAGTCGACGCTCGCGGCGTCGATCAGGAAGAGCACGCCGCGCAGCGCGTCAGCGGCGGTGCGATCGGCCACGCCGGCGAGAGTCAGCAACAGCCGCCCGGCATGGGGCCGGGCGGCTGTCACCGTGTAGTTCTTTTCGCCGCCACCCTTGGGCGCGCGGCCGCGCAGCACCGAACCCACGGCAAAACGAGTGCCGGGGTCATCGGTGCGCACGTCCACCACGAGTTCACCGCGAACGCCGTGCGTCTTGGCCACACGGCCGATCACGAGATCCATCGTGGCGGACCCGATCAGCGGTCGGTGTCGACGATGTCGACGCGCATGCCACGGCCGCCGACACCGGCGACCAGGGTGCGCAGCGCGGTGGCGGTGCGACCGTTACGGCCGATCACCTTGCCCAGATCCTCGGGGTTCACGTGCACCTCGAGCATGCGGCCGCGTCGACCGGTGATCAGTTCGACCCGAACGTCGTCCGGGCTGGAGACGATGCCGCGCACCAGGTGGTCGACGGCGTCAGCGATGACGGCACTCACGCCTTGGCCTCGTCACCGGCCTCGATGGCCTCGCCAACGGTCTTGCCGTCAGCAGCCAGATCCTCGGCCACAGCGGCGGTCTCGGGCTCGGCCAGCTTGACCTCGTCCTTGACCTCTTCGACCTTGTCAGCCTTCTTGGCCGACTTCTTCTTGGCGGTGGTGGCCTCGACCGAGGGCTCGTTCTCGGCGGCTGCGAGGGCAGCGGCGAACAGCTCCTGCTTGGTCGGCTTGGGCTCAGCGGTCTTCAGGGTGCCCTCGGCGCCCGGGAGGCCCTTGTGCTTCTGCCAGTCACCGGTGATCTTCAGCAGGTTCAGAACCGGCTCGGTCGGCTGCGCGCCGACGCTCAGCCAGTACTGCGCGCGCTCGGAGTCGACCTCGATCAGCGAGGGCTCTTCCTTCGGGTGGTACTTGCCGATGGTCTCGATGGCACGGCCGTTACGACGGGTGCGGGCGTCGGCGACGACGATGCGGTACTGCGGGTTCCGGATCTTGCCGAGCCGGGTGAGCTTGATCTTGACAGCCATGAAGCATTCCTCTTGAGTCACTGCGCAATTCAGCGATCCACAGTGCGTGGATCCGGTTTTGCGATCTCTTACGGGGTGACCGCCGGTCGGTGCGTAACCGGTTCCGGCGAACCAGCGTTCTATTCTGCCACGCGCTCCAGCCAGGGCCAAAAGCCGTCGTTCGCTCTGCGCACACGCAACCGTTAGACTCGCCTCCGCCGGGGCAACCGTCGCCGGCGACAGACGAGGACGAGGAACGGAGAGCACCCTACGCATGCTCAACGCCCTCGCCTATGCGTTCGTGGACGCGATCAACGTCCTGCTGATCGGCGTACTCGTCGCTCTCGCGATGATGCTGCCGCCCGGCCGCTACCGCTGGATCGCGACGCTGCTCGTCATCGGCGACTGGCTGGGCGTGTTCCTGCTGGCGCTGGTCACCCTCCTGGTCTTCGACGGCTTCGGCGAGATCGTCGCGCACATCGTCGACTCGCCGGTGTTCGGCGTGCTGCTGATCCTGACCGGCGTGGTCACCGCGATCCTCACGTATCGGGGCGGCGACTCGTCGGCCATGATGGATCGGATCCTGACCCCGCTGAAATCCCCGTCGCCGCTGACCGTCCTGGTCGGCATGATCTTGGGCGGCATCCAGTCGGCCACCTCGGTCCCCTTCTTCGCTGGCCTGGCCGTGCTGTCGGCCAGCGACATTCCGGCAGGCGAACGCTACGCCGGTATCTTCTTGTTCGCCACGGTCGCGTTGAGCCTGCCCATCCTGTGCGCACTGCTCCTCGGCCTGGTGCGCCGCTTCCCCCACTCGTGGGTGGGCCGTGTCTTCGCGAAGGCCCGCGCCAATCAGGGCGCCGTCGCCCGCGGCGCCGGCTGGCTGGTCTCGGTCATTCTGATCGTCATCGGCATCCTGCGCCTGCTCTGAATCGACACTTCGCTGTACAGCCCGCCGAAGGGTCAGGCACAGCCGTCAGTGGTGCCGGCCGGAGCAGACGCGTGTGACAGTGTCGTTGCCATGCGGAAGCACGAAGATGGGCCGGTGAGCGGCCTCCTCGTCGCCGGCACCACCTCGGACGCCGGCAAGTCGGTCGTCACAACAGGACTGTGTCGCGCGTTCGCGCGTCGGGGCGTGAAGGTGGCGCCGTACAAGGCGCAGAACATGTCCAACAACTCGATGGTCTGCGCCGCGCCCGACGGCAGCACCGCCGAGATCGGGCGCGCTCAGTGGGTCCAGGCGCTGGCTGCCGGGGTGGTCCCCGAGCCGGCCATGAACCCCGTCCTACTCAAGCCCGGCAGCGACCACCGCAGCCACGTCGTCCTGATGGGGCAGCCGGGCGGTGTCGTCGACGCCGGTGACTGGGTCGAGGGACGGCGCCGACTCGCATCCGCTGCCCACACGGCGTACGACGACCTTGCCGCACGCTTCGACGTGATCGTCGCCGAGGGCGCCGGAAGTCCGACCGAGATCAACCTCCGGACCAGCGACTACGTCAACATGGGCCTCGCCCGACATGCGGACCTGCCGACCGTCGTTGTCGGCGACATCGACCGGGGCGGTGTCTTCGCCTCGATGTACGGCACCGTCGCCCTTCTCTCCCCCGAGGACCAGGAGCTGATGGCCGGCTTCATCGTCAACAAGTTCCGCGGGGATCGGGCGCTCCTCGCGCCCGGCCTCGACTCGCTGGCGCGGTTGACCGGCCGCCCGGTGTTCGGCGTGCTCCCCTGGGACCCGACGCTGTGGCTCGACTCCGAGGACGCGCTCGACCTCGACGGGCGGCGCTCACCCGGCGAGGCGGCACACCGAGTCGCGGTCGTACGCCTTCCTCGGATCAGTAACTTCACCGACGTCGACGCACTCGGCCTCGAGCCCGACCTCGACGTGGTCTTCGTCTCCGATCCCCGCGACCTCGCCGACGCCGCCCTCGTGGTGCTGCCGGGCACCCGCTCCACCATCAACGACCTCGCCTGGCTTCGCGCTCGCGGACTCGACGTAGCGATCGCCGAGCACGCCGGGCGTGGTCGGCCGGTGCTCGGGATCTGCGGCGGCTTCCAGATGCTCGGGCAAGTCATCGCCGATCCGGACGACATCGAGGGCTCCTCCGGTGTGGAGGTCGAAGGCCTCCGGCTGCTCGATGTACGAACGGACTTCGTCGCGGAGAAGACGCTTCGGCTGCCGACCGGAGCTGCACTGGGCGTGCCGGCCTCGGGCTACGAGATCCACCACGGACGGATCACTCGAGGCGCTGGCGACGAGTTCCTCGGCGGAGCGCGATCGGGAAACGTGTTCGGCACGATGTGGCACGGATCGCTGGAGGGCGACGAGCTACGCGGCGCGCTGTTGGCGACCATGCTGGACCGGATGCCGTCGACGGTGAGCTTCCCGGCCGCCCGGGACGCGCGCCTCGACCGGCTCGGCGACCTGGTCGAGGAGCACCTCGACGTCGACGCGCTCCTGACACTCGCCCGCGACGGGGTCACAGCCGGTCTGCCCCTCCTCCCTCCCGGAGGTGCCGGATGAGAGTTCGCAGACGTCAGAGGTGCTGACCGGAGCAGACGATGTGGCGGGGCCGCCGCAGGGTGCTCAGGTCCGACGCCGGGTCGGCGTCCAGCACCAGGAAGTCGGCGCGGGCGCCGTGGGTCAGCCCCTCGACCCCGAGCCAGGTCCGGGCGTCCGTGGACGCGGCCGCGAGTGCCTGCAGTGGTGACAGTCCGATCCCGGTGAGCGCCTCCACCTCGTCGACGATCCGGCCGTGCTCGAC
The DNA here is from genome assembly GCF_039542465.1 of Gordonia alkaliphila. Taxonomy (NCBI): domain Bacteria; kingdom Bacillati; phylum Actinomycetota; class Actinomycetes; order Mycobacteriales; family Gordoniaceae; genus Gordonia; species Gordonia alkaliphila. The sequence goes on from NZ_BAABIE010000002.1 coordinate 376,261, forward strand.
GAACCCGCCCGCGTCGGTTCCCGCGTAGATCGCCACGCCGGCCTCCCGGGCGGCGGCGTAGACCTCGCCCGAATTCGCGTACAGCTTGCGCATGTTGGCCTGATACGTGGGGAAACGGTCGGCGCCGTCGGCGATGCCCGGGAAGTTCTCCACCTGGATCAGCGTCGGCACCAGGCCGATCTTGCGGGCCGCCATCTCGTCGATGAGGTCCGGTGTGAGGCCGGTGCCGTGCTCGATGGAGTCGAATCCGGCGGCGATGATGTCGCCGAGCGCGTCGTAGCCGAAGACGTGCGCGGTGATGCGGGCGCCCGCCTCGTGGGCGGCGGCCACTGCGGCGTCGAGCTGGGCTCGGGTCCACAGGGGCGCCAGGTCGCCTGCGTCGCGGTCGATCCAGTCCCCCACCAGCTTCACCCAGCCGTCGCCGGCTGCGGCCTGACGTCGTACTTCGTCGGCGAGCTGATCGGGGTCGTCGAGTTCCACGCCGTAGTCGCGCAGGTACCGCTTGGGGCGGGCGATGTGCTTGCCCGCTCGCAGGAAGCGCGGACAGAGCGGGTCGTCGTCGAGCGGGTGCGTGTCGACGGGCGAGCCGACCTCGCGGATCAGCAGCGCCCCCGCCTTGGCGTCGGCGTAGGCGTAGCCGCGGGCCCGCTCGATGGTGACGCCGAGGCCCGGCGCGATACCCACGTGGTTGTGGGCGTCGACCAGACCGGGCACCAGCCAGCCGTCGGCGGAGACGGTGGTGGCCCCGGCGACGGGTTCGGTGGACAGCACGCCGTCGGCCACCCACAGTTCCAGCGCCTCGCCGGTGAACGGATCCTGGCCACGGTAATGCTCGGCGACGCCCATCGGTGCCCTACTTGTTCTTCGGCAGCTTCAGATTGGACAGGTCCAGGCCTTCCAGGCCCGGCGGCAACTGGTCCAGGCCGGGCGGCATCTGCGACAGGTCGAAGCCCGGCGGCATGCCCATCCCCGGCATGCCCGGCATACCCATTCCGGGCATGCCTCCGCGCATTGCCTTCGGCGGAGTGGGACCGCGGCCCTTGCCCTTGCGACCCTTCGCGCCCTTCTTGCCCTTGCGCGCATTCCGCTTACCGGCGCCCGGCATGCCCATGCGGCCGGACATCTGCGACATCATCTTGCGCGCGGCGAAGAAGCGGTCCACCAGCTGGTTCACGTCGGTCACGGTGACGCCGGAACCGTTGGCGATGCGAATGCGCCGGGAGGCGTTGATGATCTTCGGATCGTCGCGCTCGGCGGGGGTCATGCCGCGGATGATCGCCTGGATCTTGTCGAGCTGGCTGTCGTCGACCTGGGACAGCGCGTCCTTCATGTCGCCGGCGCCGGGCAGCATGCCCAGCAGATTCCCGATCGGGCCCATCTTGCGGATCATCAGCATCTGCTGGAGGAAGTCGTCGAGGGTCAGTTCGCCCTGGCTGATCTTCTCGGCGGCCTTCTCGGCCTCGGCCACGTCCCAGTGCTGTTCGGCCTGCTCGATCAGGGACAGCACGTCGCCCATGCCGAGGATGCGGCTAGACATGCGGTCGGGGTGGAAGACGTCGAATTCTTCCAGCTTTTCGCCGGTCGACGCGAACATGATGGGCCGGCCGGTGATCTCGCGGACCGACAGCGCGGCGCCGCCGCGGGCGTCGCCATCGAGCTTGGTCAGGACCACACCGGTGAAGTCGACGCCCTCGGCGAAGGCCTGCGCGGTGGCGACCGCGTCCTGACCGATCATCGCGTCGAGGACGAACAGCACCTCGTCGGGGTGGGTGGCGTCGCGGATGTCGGACGCCTGGCCCATCAGGACTTCGTCGATGCCGAGGCGACCGGCGGTGTCGATGATGACCACGTCGTGGTGCTTCTCGCGGGCGAAGTCGACGCCCGCGGTGGCGACGGCCACCGGATCGCCGGACCCGTCGACGCCGAGCTCGCCGGCGCCGCCGACGGAGGTACCCGCATGCGGGGCGAAGACCGGCACGCCGGCCCGCTCGCCGACGATCTGCAGCTGCTGCACCGCACCCGGTCGCTGCAGGTCACAGGCCACCAGGATCGGGGTGTGCCCCTGCTTGGTGAGCCAGTTGGCCAGCTTGCCGGCCAGCGTCGTCTTACCGGCACCCTGCAGGCCGGCCAGCATGATCACCGTCGGCGGGGTCTTGGCCAACTGGATGCGACGGGTCTCGCCGCCGAGGATCTCGATGAGCTCCTCGTTGACGATCTTGACGATCTGCTGCGCCGGGTTCAGCGCACCGGAGACCTCTTGGCCCTTGGCCCGCGACTTGATGCGCGCGATGAAGGTCCGCACCACCGGCAGCGAGACGTCGGCCTCGAGCAGCGCCAGCCGGATCTCGCGCGCGGTCGCGTCGATGTCGGCATCGGTCAATCGGCCCTTGCCACGAAGGTCTTTGAGGGCACCTGTCAACCGGTCGGAGAGTGACTCGAACATTCCCCCATCCTTCCATGATCAGTCCGGGCGCGACGCAGGGCCCGGGCACACGCGCAGCACCGCGGCCCCGATCGAGGCGCGGGCCGCCGACGAGTCCACCGTCGGTTCGACGCAGAACGTGTCGATCACGGTCGCGCCGAGCGTGTTCACCTTGGCCCACACCACCGCGGCGCCCGCCCGTTCGAGCACCGCCGTGATCGCGGCCAGCAGTCCCGGCCGGTCCGCCGACCGCACCTGCAGCAGCACGGCACCGGTGGCCGGATCGTCGATCCACTCCGCGTGCGGGGGTGCCGTGACCACCACCTCGTCGTCGGTCGACGACGGGGGGAGGTCCAGGCGCCCGTCCAGCGCCGCGCGGAACCGCTGTCGCAGCACCGCCACGTCCGGCGGGCCGCCGAACACCGTGGCCACCGCGAACGTGTCGAGCGCGTGCCCGTGCGCGGACCGAACCTGCGCCGCATGCACGGTCAGGCCGGCCACTGCCAACACCGCCGCAGCCGCCGACAGCACACCGCGCCGATCCGGCGCCACCATGGTCACCAGGTAGGTGGTGCCCTCGCCCGCCTCCAACTGCACATGCAGGCCGCCGCCGCGGGCCAACGCGTCCTGCTCCTCGGTCAGCGGCTCCGGCGTCGGCACCTCGCCGCCGCCGATCAGCGTCGCCACGCGCGCGGTCAGGTCGGCCACCAGACCGGCCTTCCAGTCGCTCCACGCGGCGGGGCCGGTCGCCTCGCCGTCGGCCTCAGCCAGCGCGCCCAGCAGTTCCACCAGGTCCCGGTTGTGGCCGAGCGTGTCGGCCACCTCGGCCACCACCCGCGGATCGGTGCAGTCCCGCCGTGTCGCCGTCGACGGCAGCAGCAGGTGGTGCCGGACGGCCGCCGCCAGCAGTTCGACGTCGGCGGGCCACACGCCGAGTCGTCGACCGATGTCCCGCGCCAGTTCGGCGCCGAGCACACTGTGGTCGCCGCCGCGTCCCTTGCCGATGTCGTGGATCAGGGCCGCCAACAGCAGCAGATCCGGCCGCGATACCCGGGTGGTGAGCGCGGCCGCGCCGATCACGGTCTCCACGCTGTGTCGGTCGACGGTCCAGACGTGCACCGGATCGCGCGGGGCGAGGTCGCGGATGCCGTCCCATTCCGGAAAGAGCTTGCCCCACAAGCCGATTCGGTCGAGCGCCTCCACGGTGCGGGCCGTCGACGGCCCGGACGCGAGCAGCACCAGCAGGTCGCTGAGCGGCTCCGCGGGCCACGGCACCGTCGGTGCGGGCGCGTAGCGCGCCAGCCGTTCCAGCGCCGGACCGTTGATCGGGAGGTCGTGGCGCGCCGCGGCCGCCGCCACTCGGAACACCAGGCCCTCGTCCTGGCTGGGCAGCGCCGAGCGGGCCAGTGCCACCTCGCCGTCGTGCCGCACCACGCCCTCGTCGAGCGGCGTGCGCACCGGCAGCCTCCGCAGGCGGGACAGGCCCCGTCGACCGACGGCGTGGCCGGCGGTCCGGATCCCGGTCTCCACCGCGAAGTCGACGGTGCGGGCCGCGTCGCTGAGCAGCCGCGCCAGCGCGAACCGATCCTCCAGGCCGAGCGCCGCGGCGAGCTGCCCGGCGTCCTCGGCGGGCAGCCGATCCCGGGATCGCCCGGTGATCAGGTGGTGCTGGGTCCGGACGTCGAGCAGTCGACGGTAGGCCAACGCCACCGGCGTGCCCGGCTCGTCGGCCCGCAGCCGGGACAAGCCGTCGGTGAGCTGCGCCAGCGCGAGCGCGTTGAGCAGTTGGACGTCGCGCAGTCCCCCGCGCCCGTTCTTCAGGTCCGGTTGCGCGCGCTGGGCGTTGTCGCCGTTGCGGCCCCACCGTTCCCGCGTGAGTGCCAGCACTTCGGGCAGTCGCAGGCGGGCTTCGATGCGCCAGAGGTTCCGCACGGCGTCCACCAGGAGTGCGGCCAGATCGGCGTCGCCGGCGATGAACCGCGCGTCCAACAGTCCCAGCGTGGCGGTCGGCTCGCCGCGTGCCGCCTGCACGGCGTCGGTCAGGGTGCGGACGCTGTGGTCCAGGCTCAGCCCGGAATCCCAGATCGGGTACCAGAGGCCGTCGGCGATCGAGCCGAGCCGTTCGGGGTGGCGATCCTCGTGCAACAGCACCAGATCCAGGTCCGACCCGGGTACCGTCTCGCGGCGACCCAGGGCGCCCACCGCGATGATGGCGAACCCGCTGCCGTCGATCACGCCCAGTTCTTCGGCGCGGTGGCGCAGCCACTGCTCGTAGGCGGCCGTCAGCGCCTCGCGCAGCGGCGCCCCGGCCGGGGCATCCGGGGAGAACCCGGAAAGCGCGCCGGCCCGCGCCGCCGCAAGGGCGCGGGCCGGATCGCCGGCGCTCTCAGAGCGCGTCGGGGCCGCGTTCACCGGTACGCACCCGGACCACCGACTCCACCGGTGTGGTCCAGACCTTGCCGTCGCCGATCTTGCCGGTCCGCGCCGATTCGACGATCACGTCGACCACCCGGTCCACGTCTTCGTCGTCGACCACCACTTCCACGCGCACCTTGGGTACGAAATCGACCGCGTATTCGGCACCGCGGTAGACCTCGGTGTGCCCCTTCTGGCGGCCGTAGCCCTGCACTTCGCTGACGGTCATGCCGACGATGTCGAGCTGTTCGAGTCCCGACTTCACCTCCTCGAGCGTGAACGGCTTGATGATGGCGGTAATCAGTTTCATGACTACATTCTTCCTTTTCTGCTTCGGACGAGCGCGGAGGCGCAGCTCAGGCGAGCTCGTAGGCGGTCTCGGCATGTTCGGCGGAGTCGATGCCGGTGGCCTCGGCCTCCCGGTCGACCCGCCAGCCCAGCGGGCGCAGGGCCAGAGCGATCACAGTGGTCATCACCGCGGTGAAGGCCAGGGCGACCAGCGCGATAACCGTCTGCACGGCCAACTGCTTGGCGTCGTGCCCGTAGAACAGGCCGGTGTCCTTGGCCAGCAGGCCGATGGCGACGGTGCCCCACAGACCGGAGACCAGGTGCACGCCGACCACATCGAGCGAGTCGTCGAATCCGACCTTGCTCTTGAGTCCGATGGCCAGTGCCGACAGCGCGCCGGCCACCACACCGAGCCCGAGCGAGCCCAGCGGGGTCAGGGCCCCGCAGGCCGGGGTGATCGCGACCAGACCGGCAACGATGCCCGACGCGGCACCCACGCTGGTGGCGTGGCCGTCACGCCGCCACTCCACCACCAACCAGCCGACGATGGCGGCGGCCGCCGCAGCGGTGGTGTTGACCCACACGACGCCCGCGGTCGCGTCGGCGGCGAGCTCGGAGCCCGCGTTGAAACCGAACCAGCCGAACCACAGCAGCGCGGCGCCGAGCATGACGAACGGGATGTTGTGCGGACGGTACGGGGTGCGGCCGAAGCCCATCCGCTTGCCGACGAACAGCGCCAGGATCAGCGCGGCCATACCGGCGTTGATGTGCACCACGGTGCCGCCGGCGAAGTCGATCGGCACCACGTTCGCCTCACCGTCGGTGGAGCCGAACATCCACGCGGCGATACCGCTGTCCGACCCGGAGAGCAGTCCGCCGCCCCACACCATGTGCGCCAACGGCAGGTACACCAGCGTGGTGAAGACCACGGTGAAGACCACCCACGTGGAGAACTTGGCGCGTTCGGCGATCGCGCCGCTGATCAGCGCCACGGTGATCACGGCGAAGGTCAGCTGGAAGGCCATGAAGACCACGGCCGGAATGCCGGTCTCGCCCCACATCACCACCTGCGTCACGCCGTCGATCTCCCTGGTCTCCATGAGTTGTTCGGAGCCGAAGAGCGCGAACGGGTTGGAGAAGATCCCCCAGATCCCGTCATCGCCGGTGAGCGAGTTGCCGAACGACATCGAGAAACCGAACAGGATGTAGACGACAGTGACCGACGCCAGAGCGACGAACGACATCATCATCATGTTCAGGACGGCCTTGCCGCGGCACAGACCTCCATAGAAGAACGCCAGCGCCGGAGTCATCAGCAGCACGAGGGCCGCGCTGATCAGGACCCAGGCGGTGTCGCCGGTATCGAACGTTCCGAAAACGCTGTCGGGTAGCGCCGTTGTCACGGTGGACCTCCTCATCTACGCCGGTTTCGGCGTGTGAGAAGACCTTGTCGCGCGCAGATTTCACCGAATCGCGCGCAACCGTGACGGTGGTGTTACGCGGGTCCGCGTTCGGTGAACGCTGCGTTTCGTCAGGCGCGCGCGGCGATCCCCGCCAGATCCAACCGCGGATCGAGCACCCCGTACATGTGCCCGGGATCGACGATGCGGCCGGCCACGAAGGCGTCGGTGATCTCCGACGGCGCCTGCCGGATCAGCACCGAACCGGCCAGCGCGATCGCCATCGACTCGGTGAGCCGACGGGCCATCGCCGGGGCGCGGCCCGGATCGGCGGCGGCCTCGGCCAGCAGCTTGCGGGTGCGCTCGACGTGCAGGTCGTAGTCGCGGTACTCGCCGAGGGCCTGGGCCATCTCGTTGTCGACGGCCTCCACCGACTGCGGGTCGCGCATCATGGCGCGCAACACGTCGAGGGCGATCACGTTGCCCGAGCCCTCCCAGACCGCCATCACCGGCTGCTCGCGGTAGCGCCGCGACAGCGGGAAACCGGTCTCGGTGTAGCCGTTGCCGCCGAGGCATTCGAGCGCCTCGTAGGCGTGGTTCGGGCCGCGCTTGCACACCCAGTACTTCCCCACCGCCGTCGCCAGGCGACGGAACGCGGTCGACTCCTCGGAGTCGTCGTCGTAGGCGGCGGCCAGGCGGATGCCAGTCCACACCGCGGCCTCTGCCTCCACCTGCAGGTCGGCGATCACCGCGGTCATTGCGGGCTGATCGATGAGGGTGGCGCCGAACGCGCTGCGGTTCCGCACATGCCAGGCCGCTTCGGCCACCGACTGCCGCATGCCCGCAGCACTGCCGAGGATGCAGTCCAGGCGCGTCTGATTGACCATCTCGATGATCGTCTTGACGCCCGCGCCCTCGTCACCGAGGCGCCAGCCGACGGTCTGGGCGAACTCCACTTCGCTGGACGCGTTCGACTTGTTGCCCAACTTGTCCTTGAGACGCTGCACGGCGAAGACGTTGCGTGTGCCGTCGGGCAGCACGCGAGGCACCACGAAGCAGGTGACGCCCGGCTCGGTCTGCGCCAGCACCAGGAAGGCGTCCGACTGCGGGGCCGAGCAGAACCACTTGTGCCCGGTGATCAAGTAGGTGCCGTCGGCCTGAGCCACCGCGCGCGTGGTGTTGGCGCGCACGTCCGAGCCGCCCTGCTTCTCGGTCATCGCCATGCCGAAGATGGCCGACGGCTTGTGACCGGTCCCGAGGTCGTGGCTGTACTCGCGGGAGAACACCCGCGGCAACCACTGGTCAGCGAGCACCGGATCCACCCGCAGCGACGGCACCACCGCGTGCGTCATGCTCACCGGGCAGGCGTGTCCGGGTTCGATCTGCCCGAACTGCATGAACATCGCCGCGCGGGCCACGTGCGCGCCGTCGCGCGGCTCCGACCAGCAGCTGGTGTGCGCGCCGTGGGCGATCGCCTCACCGATGATGCGGTGATAGGCCGGGTGGAACTCGACGTCGTCGATCCGGTGGCCCCAGCGGTCGTGCGAGACGAGCTTGGGGGTGATGGTGTTGGCCAGTTCCGCGTCGCGCTGGAAGTCGCCGCGGCCCGCCAGTTCGCCCGCCGCGGTGAGCGCCTCGGTCGCCCACGCGCCGCCGTAGACGTCCACGGCCTCGGTCAGCGCGACATGGCTGGTGTACTCGTTGACGTCGACGCGCGGCGGCGCCTGGTTGAAGACGTCGTGGGTGGCGGTCATGGTGGGACTCCCTTTCGGCCGGTTCCCCACCAGTATGGCCCTGCGCCGCGACCGCCCCGCTGTTACAGCAGAGCGTCGACGAAGGCGCCCGGGTCGAACGGCGCGAGATCGTCCGCGCCCTCGCCCAGACCGACCAGCTTCACGGGCACGCCGAGCTCGTCCTGGATCCGGAACACGATGCCGCCCTTGGCGGTACCGTCGAGCTTGGTGAGCACCACGCCGGTGAGGTCGACGACCTCGGCGAAGACCTTGGCCTGCGCCAGTCCGTTCTGGCCGACGGTGGCGTCGAGGACCAGCAGCACCTCGTCGACCGGCGTCTTCTTCTCCACCACGCGCTTGACCTTGCCGAGCTCGTCCATCAGGCCGGTCTTGGTGTGCAGGCGGCCTGCGGTGTCGATGAGGACCACGTCGACGCCGTCGTCGATGCCGGTCACCACCGCGTCGAAAGCGACCGACGCCGGGTCGGCGCCTTCCTTACCGCGCACGATGCCGGCGCCCACGCGCTCGCCCCAGGTCTGGAGCTGGTCGGCGGCGGCCGCGCGGAAGGTGTCCGCGGCACCCAGCAGGACGCGGCGGCCGTCGGCCACCAGGACGCGGGCCAGTTTGCCGGTGGTGGTGGTCTTGCCGACGCCGTTGACGCCGACCACCAGGACCACGGCCGGGCCGCCGGCGTGCGGCAGCGCCTTGACCGAACGGTTGAGCTCCGGGCGCAGCTGGTCGACGAGGACGCGGCGCAGCGCGGCGCGCGCATCGTCGGCCGAGCGCACCTTGTCCGAGGCCAGCTCGATGCGCAGCGCCTCGATCACGGCGGTGGTGGCCGTCGTACCCAGGTCGGCCATCACCAGGGTGTCTTCGATCTCCTCCCAGCTGTCCTCGTCGAGGTCGCCGGCGCCCAGCAGGCCGAGCATCGACGAACCGATGGCGCCCTGCGAGCGCGACAGCCGGCCGCGCAGACGCGAGAGGCGGCCTTCGGTGGGCGCGATCTCGTCGAGCTGCGGTGCGGTCTCGACGGCGGGCGCGGCGGTCTCGGGAACCTCGACCTCGGGAGTCTCGACCGCGGGTGCCTCCGCCTCGGGAGCAGCCTCCGGTGCAGCTGACTCGGGTGCAGCAGTCTCCGGTGCGGCGGTCTCGGGCTCGACGGTCTCGACCTCGGCGGCCTCGACGGCCTCTTCGACGACGAGCGGCTCCGCAGCCGTCTCCGCGTCGGCGTCGGTCTCCAGAATCTTCTCGGCCTCATCGGCCACCGACGGCGCCGGCTCCGCGGGCTTCGTAACCTCAGGCTTCGGGGCTTCCGGCTTCGGGGCGGGCGTGGGCTCCACCGGCTTCGGCGTCTCCGGTTCCAGGGTGGCGGTGCCGCCCTGGGTGAAGGAGAAGCCCGAGCCGGTCTGATAGCCGCCGGACTTGTCGACCTCGCGCTCGCCGTCGACCGTGCGCGTGGTCGGCGCGTCCGAGAGCGAGATGCGACGACGACGCTGCAGCACGATGCCGGTGCCGGCGATCAACGCCACGAGCAGGACGACGCCGATGACGATGCCGATGATGACTTGAGTGTTCACGCGGAGCCTTTCAGGCGCTGGGAGATGACCTCGGTGATGCCGTCGCCGCGCATGCTCACGCCGTACAGCGCGTCGGCGATCTCCATGGTCGGCTTCTGATGGGTGATGACGATGAGCTGGCTGCGCTCACGCAGCTGCTCGAAGAGGCTGATGAGTCGGCGGAGGTTGGCGTCGTCGAGCGCTGCTTCCACCTCGTCCATGACGTAGAACGGCGAGGGACGCGCACGGAAGATGGCCACCAGCATGGCGACCGCCGTCAGCGACTTCTCGCCGCCGGACAGCAGCGACAGCCGCTTGACCTTCTTGCCCGGCGGACGGGCCTCCACCTCGACGCCGGTGGTGAGCATGTCGCTGGGGTCGGTGAGCACCAGGCGACCCTCGCCGCCCGGGAACAGGGTGGCGAAGACCTGGGTGAACTCCTTCTCCACGTCGGCGTACGCCTCGGTGAAGACCTGCAGGATGCGCGCGTCCACTTCGGCGATCACGTCGAGCAGGTCGGCGCGCGCGCCCTTGACGTCCTCGAGCTGGGTGGAGAGGAACTCGTACCGCTCGGTGAGGGCCGAGAACTCTTCCAGGGCAAGCGGATTCACCTTGCCGAGCGTCGTCAGGTCCTTCTGCGCACGCTTGGCGCGGGCTTCCTGGGTGGCCCGGTCGAAGGGCATCGCCGCCGGAGCGACGACGAGCTCGCCGCGCGCCTTGGCGTCCTCGTACTCGCGGAATTCCAGGTCCGACGGCGGCATCGGCACGTCCGGGCCGTACTCGGCGACCAGGTCGTCGGGCGCCACCGCGAACTGCTCGAGGATCTGCTCCTCCAACTGCTCGATACGCAGCGCGGCCTGCGCCTTGGCCAGCTCGTCGCGGTGCACGGCATCGCGCAGCGAGTTCATGGTGGCGGTCGCCGCATCGACGCGGGCGCGCAGCGTGTCGACCTCGGCGGCGTGGACCGTGCGGGCGGCCTCGAGTTCATCGCGTCCGGCCGCGGCGTCGGCGACGGTGAGCGCCACCGCGGCCACCACCTTGTCGGCGGCGGCGGCCACCGCGGCGGCGACGCCGGCGGCGTACCGGCGCTGCGCGTCCTGGCGTTGCTGTCGTTCGCGGTTGCTGCGTTCGGCGGCGGCACTGCGGCGCAGTCCCTCGGCCTTGCCGCGGAACGACGCGAGCCGCTCCTCAGCGGTGCGCAGCGCCAGGCGGGTCTCCACCTCCACCGAGCGGGCAGTGGCGACTTCGGCGGCGGCGGCTTCGCGGAGAGCGCGGTCGGCATCGTCGTCGTGCACGGCACTGCCTTCGTCGACGGCCAGCCGCAGGCGCTCTTCCAGTTCGGTGAGTTCGGTCAGGTTCGCCGCGCGGCCGTCTTCGGCGCGCTCGCGCTGGCGTACCAGCCGCTGCGCTTCCTGCTGCGCGGCGCGGATCTCCGAGCCGAGGCGGCCCAGTAGTTCGTAGGCGGCGCCGACGTTCGCGTCGGACTCCCCCAGCGCGGCGAGCGCGCCTTCGGCGTCCTCGGCGGCCTCGCGTTCGTCGGTGAGCGCCTGGGTGAGGTCGGCGTCGAACTGTTCGGCGGAGCGGCGGGCGCGGGCCAGGTCTTCGGTGGCGGTGTCGATGGCCGACTGGACTTCCAGGGTCGACGGCCGCGCCGAGACGCCGCCCTCCACCACCGCCGCACTCACGCGGTCGCCGACCCGGGTCACGGCGAGGACGTTGTGCTTGCGGGCGACGGTCATGGCGTCGGCGGCGTCGTCGACCAGCACGATCTGCGCGAGTAGCAGGTCGAGGGCACCGGCGATGGAGCCGGGCGCGGTCACCACGTCGCGGGCCCACACCGTTCCGGACGGCAGTTGCGGCAGGTCGCCGCGCACCTGATCGGGCAGGCCGCCGACGATCAGCGCGGCGCGGCCGCCGTCGCCCACGCGCAGCGCCTCCAGCGCGGCCAACGCCGCGGCCTGGTCGACGGTCGCGACCGCGTCGACGGCCCGGCCCAGCGCACCGGCGATCGCGGTCTCGTAGCCCGGCTCCACCGTGATCAGCTCCGACAGCGGCGCCAACAGCCCGTCGGTGCCGCGCTCGAGGAGCCAGGCACCGCCGTCGGCGCGCTCCAAGCCCACGGCGAGCGCGTCGATGCGGGCGGTCAGCGAGGCGATCTGCTGCTGCGTCTCCCGCTCGGACAGGCGCAGTTCCTCCACCTTGGCCTGGGCCTTCGCCAGCGCGGCGGCGCAGCGCTCGTGGTGGGCGTCGAGCCCTTCTTCGCGGTCTTCCAGTTCGCGCATGCGCTCGGCGGCGGCGTCCAGCTCGCGCTGCGCCGTGGCGGCGCGTTCGGCGGCGGCGTCGATCGCCTCGGTGAGGCGCAGCGTCTCGCCCTCCACCGACTCCACGCGGCTGCGCAGCGTGGCGGCCTGACCTTCCAGTCGGGCCAGGCCTTCGCGGCGGTCGGCGACGGCCTGCACCGCCGCGAGATGGGCTCGTTCGGCCTGGCTGGAGGCCTGCTCGGCGGCGGCCAGCGCCGCGGTGGCGTACTCCAGCTGCCCGGCGGTCTCTTCCACCACGGCGTCGTGTTCGGCTTCGGCGAGCGCGGCTTCCTCGGCGCGGCGTTCCAGTTCTTCCGGGTCGGGGCCGGTCGGCGCGGCGCTGGGGCCGGCCAGGTTGGTGGCGCGCTCGGCCGCGAGTCGCCGGGTGCCTTCGACGCGTTCGCCCAGCGCGGAGAGGGTGTAGAACGCCCGGCCCGCCTCGGAAGCGGCGGGCGCGACCTGCGCGAGCTGCTCCTGGGCGACGGCGAGCGCGGCAGTGGCCTCGTCGAGTTCGGCGGCCACTTCGTCGGCCTTGCGGCGGACCTCTTCCTCCACCGCCGAGTGTTCGGCCATCTCGGTGCGACGCTGCACCAGGTCGTCAGCGGCCAGGCGCAGCCGCGCGTCGCGCAGTTCGGCCTGCACGGTTGCGGCGCGTCTGGCCACTTCGGCCTGTCGTCCGAGGGGCTTGAGCTGGCGGCGCAGTTCGCCGGTCAGGTCGGTCAGTCGGGCGAGGTTACCGGCCATCGCGTCCAGCTTGCGGGCGGCCTTCTCCCGGCGTCGACGATGCTTGAGGACACCGGCGGCCTCTTCGATGAAGGCACGTCGTTCCTCGGGACGGGATTCGAGGATCGTCGAGAGTCTGCCCTGGCCGACGATGACGTGCATCTCGCGGCCGATACCGGAGTCCGACAGCAGTTCCTGCACGTCCAACAGACGGCAGGGCGTGCCGTTGATCTCGTATTCGCCCGCGCCGTCGCGGAACATCCGGCGGGTCACCGACACTTCGGAGTATTCGATCGGCAGCGCGCCGTCGGAGTTGTCGATCGTCAGCGTCACTTCGGCGCGACCCAGCGGGGCCCGCCCGGACGTTCCGGCGAAGATGACGTCGGCCATCTTGCCACCGCGCAACGCCTTGGCGCCCTGCTCACCCATCACCCACGTCAAAGCGTCGACGACGTTGCTCTTGCCCGAGCCGTTGGGACCCACCACGCAGGTGATCCCCGGCTCGAATCGCAGGGTCGTCGCCGACGCAAAGGACTTGAAGCCCTTCAGGGTCAGGCTTTTCAGGTGCACGAGGACCAAGAATACCCAGGGTGACGGCCCGAACCGCTCACCGCTCGCGGAATCCGGTGTGTTCCCCGCGCGGCGGGTCGAAGATTTCCACCACCAGGTCCACGCGCCCGGCGGTGTCCCCCGACCGCAGCGCGGCCAGCAGCGCATCCAATGCCGGCCGCGGCCCCTCGGCCACCACCAGCACCCGACCGTCGGCCAAGTTCTTGGCGTAGCCGGTCAGCCCCAGCTCCAGCGCGCGCGACCGCGTCCACCACCGAAAGCCCACGCCCTGGACGTGTCCGTGCACGTGGGCGGTCAGGCGCTGTACGGATTCGGACATCCCGGCGCTCAGTCCGGAACGATCGTCAGGTTCACCTCGGCGCCCGCCTTCAGCGTGCGACCCACGGTGCAGTACTTGTCCACGGCCTTCTGCACGACGGTCAGCAGTCGCTCGGCGGCGGCCGGATCCATCTCGGACAGATCCAGCTCCATCACCTCGTCCAGGCGCGGATACACCTCGTTCGCCCGGTCGGCCTCGCCGGAGACCCGGATGGTGGCGTCGAAGTCGTCGCCCAGACGACGGCTCAACGTGAAGTCGGCCGACAGCCCCGCACACGCGGCCAGAGCGATCTTCAGCAACTCGCCGGGCGAGAAGACACCCTCGTCGCCGGCCGAACCGATCAGCACTTCCGCGCCCCGGTCGGATCGTCCAGTGTAGCGGCGGGTGCCGGTGCGGGTGACCCACAGTTCGGTCATGTGTCGTGCCTTTCGATCGGGACGCTCGCCGACGCGGTGGACGGTCGGCTCTCCCCATCGAGCCTAGTGGCGGACGGTCGAGACGCTTGTCCCAGCCTCACCGGTCTTCGCTGCGATGAACGCGTCGAAGTCAAAGGGCTCCGGCTCCCCGCTCTCCTCGCCCGAAACGAGCTCGCCACGGAGTGCGTCCAACTGCGTCTCTCGCTCCTCCAGAACACGAAGTCCGGCTTGGACGACCTCGCTCGCCGACCGATAGCGACCCGAGGACACCTGACCGGCAACGAAGTCCGCGCAGTGGTCGTCCAGGCTGACGGAGATGTTCTGAGCCATGTCCCCAAAACTACCGACAATCGGCGACGTCAGTGAGCGCGAAATCGACAACCAACCACGGATGGCTGGATGAATCGCCCGGGAATTCCGAACACATTCCGAAGCATCATAAGGTTCATGACCACCTCGGCGTATCTCCCCGTCGCCACACGACGCTCCTCGGACCTGAGTAAGCACTCCGCCGAGGTCTTCGCCGAAGCTGAGGACCATCCCGTCACCGTGACCCAGCGAGACGGCGAGTCGCTGGTCCTCATGTCGCAGCGCGAAGCCGAAGGACGCGCGCGCCTTCTCGACTTGGCCACGCAATTGATCACCGTGACCTTGGATGACGCGGGCACGCTCACCGAGCGCATGGCGAAGGCCTTCCCGTGGATGCTGGCGCTTTCCCCCCGCCGAACCGTGACACCTGCGCGCAAGATCTCGTCAACGCAGCCCGCGCTTCGCTTTCGACCAATCAACCGCACCTGGCGATCTCCGAGTTGACGTCCTGGAAGGAGACGGCGACCGCCCTCGCAGCAGGACTGGGCACCGCCGACCTCGAATGGCTCGACAGGGAAGACGCCAGAGGGAAGGTCGAGCGTCCCTGATCGTGGGAGCAACGAAAGGTGATGAAGGACAGCGCGGACACTTCGTCGGTCCTCGGTGAACTACCGGAAGCTCGCGAGGATTCCACCACGCCCGGAATACCCTGACTCCCTGACCCAACTCAGTCCGACTCCCCCGCCCGGCGCCGTCTGGGGTGATCCGATCACCGTCGACGACCAGACCACGATCGTCCACGCGACCCGCGAGGCACGCAGTGGCCGGATGGTTCCGGTCGGCACCCTGACTGTCTCCGGTGGCACCTCGACGTGGACCCCGGCGTACGACGGCACGCTGATCGCCCTCGGCGGGATCTGCGTAGGCCTCGCAGCCGCCGCGATGGGTGGTCTCGCCATCGTGCGCCGACCGCCATGGCAGCAATCCACCCCCACCAGCTGACACGAGTTCAGCTCGGACCGTCGGGGCGTTCCGAAATGATCCGCACGACGGTCCTGCGCTGATCAACACTGAGCGGCTTCATGTCGTAGCCGTCGATCACCACAGCCCACCAGACCGTGGACGTCATCGGACACTGCGGGCCCGTTCGTTGCGACAACACTCCCCACTCGCCGATGTGAGGTGGATAAGTCTCACCCCGCGTTGAACGCGCCTTCAGACGTCAGGACTCCGGTGGAGCCGCACACCTCGCACCAATGGTCGAACGAATTCGTCTGCTCCTCCACGATTCCCCTTGAATCGACGGCCTATGGGTCCCGGACTAGTCCTTCCGCAGACCCCACCTTCTCCGCTGGGTGCGACAATCCTGGCGAATGCAAGCGGTCAGATCCCATGCCGTTCAGCCATCTAGCCCCGCACGCAGAGCTTGGCGGGTCCCTCGAAATTCACCTCACGTACCAGCGCAACGGCCTCGGGAGTTGCCGTGAGGGTCGGATCGCGCCTACTTCTCAGCCCTCGGAAGCAAGGGACGAGAATTCACCGACTGCCTCGCAATGCTCCGCAGCGCCGCTGACGTTCGCGTACAGCGCATCGAACAAGGGAATAGTCACTCTGCGCGATAGAGTCCCCAGCACTTTTCGATAGGCTCATTGCCAGGCGACTGGACGCCTCACGATGATCGAGGGTGAACACCAATGGCAGTAGAAATGGGCCTGTGGCGCGCAGACGGTGGCCAACTCAGCCGCATCGTTCCGACCTCGATCAGCCTCGAATCCCACCTAGAGACATACATCGAGTCCGACCCCTCGATGCTCGGCGAGACGCTCCTGATCATTGGCCGCCAGGTCCCCACAGCTTTCGGCGGTTTCATAGATCTGCTCGCGCTCGACGAGACCGCCGCGGTGCACGTCATCGAGCTCAAGCGCGACAGGACTCCGCGCGATGTCACAGCGCAGGCGCTGGACTACGGCTCGTGGGTTGCGGGGTTGGGCCGCACCCAGATCCAGGCCATCTTCGAGGCATACAAGCCCGGCGTTGCATTGGAGGAGTCCTTCGCGGAGTGCTTCAACGAGACCCTCCCCGATGAGATCAACAGCACGCAGAGTTTCACCATCGTCGCAGCGAGCGTTGATGCGGCCACCGAGCGAATCGTGCGATTCCTCAACGAGGGCTTCGCGGTACCGATCAACGTCGTGTTCTTCCGCCATTTCGAAGACAACGGGGCGAAGTACTTGGCCCGCACCTGGCTGGTCGAGAACGAGGGTCAGCAGGCCGCCAGCGCTTCTCCCGCCCGGCAAACAAAGACCCGCGAGGCCTGGAATGGCAGCGACTGGTACGTCGCGTTCGGCGAGGACAGCGGCACCCGCCAGTGGATCGACGGGCAGAAGTACGGCTTCGTCTCGGGCGGCGGCGGCGCGTGGTTCTCCCGCACACTGAAGAACCTGCCGATCGGCGCTCGGGTCTTCGTGCACATCCCCAAAGCCGGCTACGTCGGCGTCGGGACCGTCACCGGCCAGGCCCGCCGCTTCGACGAGGCGCTAGTGTCTCGTGTCATTAATTAGTTTTCGGTTGAGCTTTCTTCAGAATGTCCTCGGCGGTCTTGGTCCAGATGAAGGGGTGTTTGCGGTCGTTCCAGCCGTTGATGAAGGCTCGGATCTTTGCATTGAGGTCTTTGACGGAGGTGAAGACGCCTCGGCGGATGGCTTGGCGGTCGATAATGCCGAACCAGACTTCGACGAGGTTGAGCCATGATCCCGAGGTGGGGGTGAAGTGGACGTGGATGTTCGGGTGCTGTTCGAGCCAGTTGCGGACTTCGGCCTTCTTGTGGGTGGCGTAGTTGTCCATGACCAGGTGTAGCTCCTGGTCGGGGTAAGTGCGGTCGATCTGCCGCAGGAAGGACAGGAACTCCTGGTGGCGGTGTCGGGGTTTGACCGCTGCGGTCACCTGCCCGGTCGCGATCTCCAGCGCCGCGAACAGGGTGGTGGTGCCGTGGCGTTTGTAGTCGTGGGTGCGGCGTTCGATCTGCCCGGGCTGCATCGGCAGCATTGGCGCAGTGCGGTCCAGGGCTTGGATCTGCGATTTCTCGTCCACGCACAACACGATCGCGTTCTCCGGGGGCTCCAGGTACAGTCCGACGACATCGGTGACCTTGGCGACCAGTTCCGGGTCGGTGGAGAACTTGAATGTTCCCGACCTCCATGGCGCAACCCCGTACTCGCGCCAGGCGCGGGCGACCGTGGCGTTCCCGATGCCGAGATGCCTGGCCAGCAGCCGCGATGACCAGTGCGTGACCCCGTACTTCTTCGGTGGCGGCATCAACGTCGCCGACACGATATCGGCGTGATCGAGATGCCGTGGCCGCCCGGTCCTTTCGGCGTCGAGGAGTCCTGCGAGTCCGTCCTGGAGATACCGGGAACGCCACTTGATGACCGTCGGTAGCGAGGTCCCCACAACCTCACTGATCCGAGAATTAGCCATCCCGTCGGCAGCAAGCGTGACGATCCGCGCCCGACGCACCAGACCGGCCGGCGTTGTGGTCGACCTCAACAACTGATCGAGCTCATCCGCATCGCCATCACGCAGTTCCAGTGCCGGGGCAGGAGAATTCGCCATAGCCAATTATCTCAACCCAGGAACCATAAACTAATTAACGACACGCGACACTAGTCGACTTCGACGGCGTCGAGACCCCGCTGCACAGCCTTTCGCTCCTCGGCACCTACCGCCACGACGGCGACACCGAGGACGAGTATGCCGAGTGGGTCGTGCCCGTCGAATGGACCAAGACGGTGCCGCGTGAGCAGGCATTCTGGAAGAATGGAATGTTCGCGAACCAGAACACTGCGGCGAAGCTGCGCCAGAAGTTCACAATCGAGCAGGTGACCAACGAGTTCGGCCTCGACGACTGACTTGTATCCGGGCCATGATGTTCTTCTGGATGGCACACATGGAGCTAACCATCCGAATTTACCCTAATCGACCAGGCTTGTAAGCGGCTCTTCGTATTTCAGAGTGCGTTGACCCTTTCGGCGAGCTGACCCGAGTGCAGTAGGGACCGCAAGATGTAGTGGTCGAGGTTGCGGAAGCCTTGCGCGATTCCGCGGAGGTGTTCGAGGCGTCCGTTGATGGCTTCGACTGGCCCGTTGGAGACGCCGACGTCGAAGTAGGCGAGGATGTCGGCGCGCCGGGACCACAGGCTTCGTCCGAGTTGGGCCAACTCTTGCA